>JAYRTJ010000148.1:0-7973 GCA_041919675.1 Rhodospirillaceae bacterium
CCGATCTTACCGCCCTTGAGGTAGGGCTCGAGCAGGTCGATGACCTTGATGCCCGTGGTGAGGATCTGCGCTTCGGTCGACTGCTCGACGAAGGAGGGCGCCTGACGGTGGATCGGCATGTGGTCCTTGGCGTCGATCGGACCGCGTTCGTCCACCGGCTCGCCGATCACGTTCATGATGCGGCCCAAGGTGCCCGGACCGACCGGCATGCGGATCGGGTTGCCGGTGTCCTTGACTTCCTTACCGCGGACCAGACCGTCGGTGGTGTCCATGGCGATGCAGCGCACGGTGGATTCGCCGGTGTGCTGCGCGACTTCCAGGATCAGGCGCTTGCCGTTGTTGTCCAGCTCCAGCGCGTTCAAGATCGCGGGCAGATCGCCGTCGAACTTCACGTCCACGATCGCGCCCAACACCTGGGTAATGGTTCCGACGCTATTCGCCATTGTCTTCTCCTATGCCTTCTTAGTTTCCGCGCCCGCTTAGATCGCTTCGGCGCCGGAGATGATTTCGATGAGTTCTTTGGTAATCATGGCTTGGCGCTGACGGTTGTAGGTCAGCTTCAGCTTGTTGATCATTTCGCCGGCGTTGCGCGTCGCGTTGTCCATCGCGGCCATCTGCGAGCCGAAGAACGACGCGGCGTTCTCGAGCATGGCGCGGAAAACCTGGATGGCGAGGTTGCGCGGCAAAAGGCTGCCGAGGATTTCGTTGTCCGACGGTTCGTAGTCGTAGACCAGCTTCGCGCCGCCCCCGGGCGCGGCTTCCGGCACCGGGAACGGGATGATCTGCTGACGCGTGACGATCTGCGACACGGCCGACTTGAAGCGCGCGTACACCAGGGTCGCGACGTCGAATTCGCCGGCTTCGAACATGGCGGTGATCTTCGAAGCGACATCGTTGGCTTCGGAGAACGCGACCCGCTTGCGGCCGAACTCGGTGTATTCGCCGACGATGAGTTCGCGGAAGTCGCGGCGCATCGCGTCGCGGCCCTTGCGGCCCACGGCCAGGATCTTCACCGTCTTGCCGCGGTCGAGCAACTCACGCACGAGGTTGCGGGCGGAACGGATGATGTTGGAGTTGAACCCGCCCGCGAGACCGCGGTTCGCGGTCATCACGACCACGAGGTGGGTGTCGTCCTTGCCCGTCCCGGCGAGCATCAAAGGCGCGCCGGCACGGCCCGCCGCGGCGCCCGCGAGGTTGCCGAGCATGCGTTCCATGCGTTCGGCGTAGGGACGCGCGGCTTCGGCGCCTTCCTGCGCACGGCGCAGTTTCGACGCGGCGACCATCTTCATGGCCGACGTGATCTTCTTCGTCGATTGCACCGATTCGATGCGAACGCGGAACTCTTTTAAGCTCGGCATGTCTCGATCCTACTTAGACGATATTCCCCGGGTGCCTTAAGCGAACGAAGCGGAGAAGTCGTCGAGGAAGGTCTTGAGCTTCGCCTGGGCGGCGTCGGAGAGCGCCTTTTCCTGACGGATGCCCGCGAGGATGTCCGGCGCGCGTTCACGCATGGCGCCGAGCATCGAGGATTCGAAGCGACCGACATCGCGCACGGCGATCTTGTCGAGGTAACCCTTCGTGCCCGCGAAAATCGCGACCACCTGCTCTTCGACCGGCACCGGCTTGTACTGCGGCTGCTTCAGGAGCTCGGTGAGACGTTCACCGCGCGCCAGAAGACGCTGCGTCGCCGGATCGAGGTCGGAGGCGAACTGCGCGAACGCCTTCATTTCACGGTACTGGGCGAGTTCGAGTTTGATCGAGCCCGCGACCTGCTTCATGGCCTTGATCTGCGCCGACGAACCCACGCGGGAGACCGAGATGCCGACGTTCAGCGCCGGACGGATACCCTGATAGAACAGAGTGGTTTCGAGGAAGATCTGGCCGTCGGTGATCGAGATCACGTTCGTCGGAATGTAGGCCGACACGTCGTTGGCCTGGGTTTCGACGACCGGGAGAGCGGTGAGCGAGCCCGAACCGTTGGCTTCGTTGAGCTTCGCGGCGCGCTCGAGCAGACGCGAGTGAATGTAGAACACGTCGCCCGGATAAGCTTCGCGGCCCGGCGGACGGCGCAGCAGGAGCGACATCTGGCGGTACGCCACGGCCTGCTTGGACAAGTCGTCATAGAAGATGACGGCGTGCATGCCGTTATCGCGGAACCACTCGCCCATGGCGCAGCCGGTGTACGGCGCGAGGTACTGGAGCGGCGCCGGATCCGACGCGGTGGCGCCGACGACGATGGTGTATTCGAGCGCGCCATAGTCGGCGAGGGTCTTCACGACCTGCGCGACGGTGGAGCGCTTCTGGCCGACGGCGACGTAGATGCAGAAGAGCTTTTCCTTGTCGCTCTTCGCCGCGTCGTTGACCTTCTTCTGATTGATGATGGTATCGAGGATGACGGCGGTTTTACCGGTCTGCCGATCGCCGATGATCAGTTCGCGCTGGCCGCGGCCGACCGGGATGAGCGAGTCGATCGCCTTGAGGCCCGTCTGCACCGGCTCGTGCACCGAGCGGCGCGGGATGATGCCGGGGGCCTTCAGTTCGGCGAGACGGCGTTCCGTGGCGCCGAGGTCGCCTTTGCCGTCGATGGGGTTGCCGAGACCGTCCATGACGCGGCCGAGCAGCGCCTTGCCGACCGGAACGTCGACGATGCTGCCGGTGCGCTTAACGGTGTCGCCTTCCTTAATGGTGGAGTCGTCGCCGAAGATCACGATCCCGACGTTGTCGGTTTCGAGGTTCAGCGCCATGCCTTTGATGCCACCCGGGAACTCGACCATTTCGCCGGCCTGCACGTTGTCGAGGCCGTAAACGCGGGCGATACCGTCACCGACGGCCAGCACCTGGCCGACTTCGGCGGATTCAGCTTCGGAGCCGAAGTTGGCGATCTGCTGCTTGAGGATTGCGGAGATTTCTGCGGCGCGGATTTCCATAATTTATCCGACCCCTTTCATAGCGAGCTTGAGGCGTTGAAGTTTGGAACGGAGAGAGCTGTCGACCATGCGCGAGCCGACGCGAACAATGAGACCGCCGAGGATGGACGGGTCCACCTTGGCGACGATGTCGACGTTGCGGCCGACGGACTTTTTGAGCTGATCAACGAGCGACATGCGCTGAGAATCGGACAGCGGCGCGGCGCTGGTGACTTCGGCGGCGGCTTGGCCGCGGCGCTCGGCGAGGATCGCGCGGAAACCGCGGATCATGCCCGGCAGCGCGGACAGACGGCGGTTCTGCGCGGCGAGGCCGAGGAATTTCTTGGTGATGGGCGAGAGCTGCGCCTTCTCGACGATGGCGTTGACGCCCTTGCTTTGATCGGCGCGCGAAAGGATCGGCGACTTGATGAAGCGGCGGAAGTCGTCGCTTTCATCGATCATCTTCTGAAGGTTCGCGAGATCGGCCGCGACGGCGTCGAGCGCGCCTTTCTCATCGGCCAAGTCGTAGAGAGCGCTTGCATAGCGCCCGCTTACGCCACTGGCTCCTGCTACATCCGTTGCCACCGGTGAATCGCCCCTTGCGCAAGACTTAACTACACGAAGACCCGGACCGAAAACGCACGCTTTCAGCCGGGTCCGGATATCAAGCTAATTGCTTGATTTCGCTGACTATTTACGACCGTTTCCGGCCGCTGCCGCGATTGACGGCGGGTTGGTACCATACGGACATGCGCGTTGCAACATACCAAGGCGCAACCGGGCCCCGGCTTATTTGCCTGGGCAGCCTGTAACAGGGGCCCCGGGAGGCTCAATAGAAGCTATAGGGGTCCACATCGATCTGGACGCGGACCGAGGACGGGATTTTCACGGAACCGAGCCATTCCCGCACCAGGGACTGGGGCGGCAGGCCCCGGTCGGTCTTCAAAAGCAGCCGGTGGCGGTGGATTCCCCGTAACAGCGCCATGAAAGCCGGCGCCGGACCCAAAACCTCGATCCCCTCGCCCCGGGGGGCCGCGGCGGCCAAGGTCCGGCCGGCGGCGATGACGGCCACTTCGTCCGGACCGGACAGGATCAGGGCCGTGAGCCGGCCGAAGGGCGGCATGGCGAGGGCCTCGCGCCCCATGATCTCGCTTTCCATGAAAGCGTCCGATTCTCCCGTGGCCAGCGCCTGGATCACGGGATGGGCGGGATCGTGGGTTTGCAGCATGACCTGGCCGGGCTTTTCGGCGCGGCCCGCGCGACCGGCCACCTGATGCAGAAGTTGATGCGTCC
Organism: Rhodospirillaceae bacterium; assembly: GCA_041919675.1. Taxonomy (GTDB): domain Bacteria; phylum Pseudomonadota; class Alphaproteobacteria; order Rhodospirillales; family Rhodospirillaceae; genus SHVO01. Next base: position 4,200 of record JAYRTJ010000148.1, read on the forward strand.
GTTCGGCGGCGCGCAGGTCCCAACCCGAAAGGCCGAGATCGGCGTCGACGACCCCGACTAACGTCAGTCCGGGAAAGTGGTGACCTTTGGCAAGCACCTGGGTCCCGACAAGAATGTCGATGCGGTGTTCGAGGATATCCTCGATCAGCTCCTGCACCGCGCTGGGCCGCTCCAAGGTATCGCTGGCCACCGCGCGCACCTTCGCATCCGGCCAGCGCGCGACGGCTTCCTCGGCCACGCGTTCGATTCCGGGACCGCAAGGCACGAAGGAATCCTTGGCGCCGCATGAACTGCAGCTTTCCGGTTGGGGCGCCGCGAAGCCGCAGTGGTGACACTGCAAACGGCGCGTGAGTTTGTGTTCGACAAGCCAGGCCGTGCAGCGCGGGCAATGCAATCGATGCCCGCAGGTGCGGCACAAGGTGAGCGGCGCATAGCCGCGCCGGTTCAGGAACAGAAGGGCCTGTTCGCCGCTTTCCAGGGTACGGTTGACCGCGTTCACCAAAGGCGGCGCGAGCCACGCGCGGCCCCACGCGCCCTTCTCCGGCGGGTTGGCCTTCATGTCGATGATAGAGATGCGCGGCATCGCGGCGGCGTTGTAGCGCGTGGGCATATGCACGCGCCCATAACGGCCCTTGCGCACATTGATCATGGTTTCGAGTGAAGGAGTCGCGGAAGATAGAATGATCGGGATATGGCCTTCGCGCGCGCGCACGACAGCCATATCGCGCGCGTGATAGATCGCGCCGTCTTCCTGCTTGAAAGCCGATTCGTGCTCTTCGTCGACGACAATCAGGCCCAGATCGCGGAACGGCAAGAACAGCGCCGAGCGCGCGCCAATGACCACGCGCGCATCGCCCATCGCCACGCCGGCCCAGGCCTCGCGCCGCGCCTTGTAATTCAAATCCGAGTGCCACAGCGCCGGAACGCCGCCGAACCGGCCCGCGAAACGCGCGAGGCTTTGCGCGGTCAGCGCGATTTCGGGAAGCAAAATCAGGGCCTGTTTACCGGCGGCGAGCGCGGCGGCGATGGCTTCGTAATAGACCTCGGTCTTGCCCGAGCCCGTCACGCCATCGAGCAGGGTGACGGAAAATCCCGCGCCGACTTTTGCAGCCAGTTCGAATGCCGCCTCGGCTTGCGCGGGTTCGAGGCGCGGGCGCGCGTGTTTTGGATCAAGCGGTGTGAACGGCGACGCGTAAGGCAACGGCACGAGCTTCAACGCGCCCGCGCCGATGAGCTGGCGGATCACGCCTGAACCGACACCGGCCTTGTTCGCCAGCGCCGTCGAGGTCGTGAAGGTCTCATGGCCGATCGCCGCCATGACCTTTTCGCGCGCCGGGGTGGATTTCACGCCGGCCGCCGCGAGTGAAAGCCCGGAAGATGCGATCGCCGTGGCCGCCTGGGGCGGCACCCAGCGCCGCGCCGGGTTAATCGCAATCCTTAAGAGCGCGCCGGGCGATTGGAGCGTGTAGCCGGCCACCCAGTCGATAAACCGGCGCAAAACGCCGGGGACCGCCGGCACGTCCAGCTTGTGGACAATTTCGCGCAATTTTTCAGGCCGCACCGCGTGCCGGCCCGGCCCCCAGACCACGCCGACTTCGAACCGGCGGCCCAAAGGCACTTCGACGATATCCCCGGCGGCGAAGACGGCGCCCTCGGGGACTTTATAATCGTAGGCAGATTCCACGGGCAGAGGTAGAAGCACCGCAACCTGTGCGCCTGCGCTAAATTGCTGGCTGTCGTCTGCGGGCGTGGATTGCGCGGGGAGCATGCTTTACAATCTAGTCAGCTCACCTCCTGCTGAAAAGAAAGAGTACTCCAAACCATGAAGTTCTTCGTCGACACCGCCGACATCAACGAGATCAAAGACCTTGCCGCGACCGGCATGGTCGACGGCGTGACCACCAATCCGTCCCTGGCCGCCAAGTCGGGCAAGAAGTTCGTGGACCTGATCGCGGAGATCTGCGCGGTCGTCCCGGGTCCGGTGAGCGCGGAAGTGACCGCGCTGGATCACGCGACGATGATGAAAGAGGCGAACGTCCTTCGGAAGATCGCCAAGAACGTGACGATCAAGGTGCCGCTGACCCAGGACGGCCTCAAGACCTGCAAGGCGCTGTCGGACGAAGGCACCATGGTGAACGTGACCCTGTGCTTCTCGCCGGCCCAGGCGCTCTTGGCCGCGAAGGCCGGCGCCAGCTTCATTTCGCCGTTCGTGGGCCGCCTGGACGACATCGGCACCGACGGCATGCAGCTGATCGACGATATTTGCACGATCTACGGCAACTACGGCTTCGCCACCGAGGTATTGGTGGCATCGATCCGTCACCCCATGCATGTAGTGGAAGCCGCCAAGATCGGCGCGCATGTCTCGACCATGCCGCCGTCCACCCTGCGCCAGCTGTTCAACCATCCCTTAACCGATAAAGGCTTAAAAGCCTTCATGGATGATTGGGCCAAAACCGGGCAGTCCATCCTTTAAAATGGAAGCAGACCCGGGGAACCAATCGCCATGAGTGGAAAACGAGGGCGGGGACCGGGGAACATGGCTGATCATATGACGGCGGGAAAAACCGACGCCGGTAAAACAGACACCGGAAAAACGGACCTGGGAAAAACGGACCTGGGCAAAGCGGATCTGCGTGAAGCCGACGTGCTGGCGTATCTGCGCCGCAATCCGCGTGTCCTGCTCAACAATCCCGATCTGTTGAGCGCGCTCGCGCCCGATACCCGCTTCGAAACCGAAGAGGTCGTCGTGGACATGCAGCGCTTCGTCGTCGACCGCCTGCGCCGCCAGGTGGACGAGATGAAGGCCGCAAGCGATCGCCTGGTGACGACGACGCGTTCCAACATGTCGCTGGTGGAGCGCACCATGGAGTGCGCGCTCGCCCTTTTGTATGCGCGCGACTACAACGAGCTCGCGCAGATCCTGCACGACGATCTTCCGGTGCACCTCGGCGTCGACGCCATTTCGATCGGCTTTGAAACCAATAGCCTGCCGATCGAGGCGGCGCACATCGTCAAGGCGCTGCCGCAAGGCACCGTCGACCAACTCGTCGGGCCCGAGTCCACACGCATCCGTCCCGATACCCAAGGCGAAGCGGCCATCTACGGCAGCGCCGCCGGCCTCGTGCGCTCGGACGCGCTTGTCGCGCTGCCGGAAGGTGAAGGCCTGCCGGCCGGGCTGTTTGCCGTCGGCTGCCGCGCCGCCAATCATTTCGAGAATGGTCAAGGCACGGAACTCATCGCGTTCCTTGCCCATGTCAGCCGCTATGCGGTAGGCCGCTGGTGGACGCTGAAACTGTAGCGGATCGGGCCGTTCACTTCGCGGCGGGTGCGAACCTCGCCCCGGCCATCAATGCCTGGCAGGCCTGGCTGGCCGCCGAGCGCCGCGTTTCACTCCATACATCGGACGCCTACGTGCGCGACCTCGCCGCGTTCCTGTCGTTCCTCGTGGATCATCTGGGAGAAGCGGCCGATCTTGACGCCCTCGCCCAGCTGAAGCCGGCCGACTTCCGCAGCTATCTCGCGCACCGCGCCAATGACGGGATCGCGCGCAGCTCCATCGCCCGCGCGATGTCCACCCTGCGCAACTTCTTCCGCTTTCTCGACCGCACGGGCCGTGTTCACAATCCGGCGGTGAAAAGCGTCAAGACGCCGCGGCTGCCAAAAAGCGTGCCCAAGGCGCTTGATGAAACCGATGCGCTCGATGCGATCCGCAGCGCCGGCGCTTTACAGGACGAGCCGTGGCTGGCGGCGCGCGATCAGGCTCTGATGCTG
>JAYRTJ010000149.1:0-7909 GCA_041919675.1 Rhodospirillaceae bacterium
GCCGAATCCGCCGGCGCGCGCGGCGAGGTGCCCATTGGCGCGGTCGTCGTCGGCCCTGACGGCGCCGTGCTGGCGGCGGCCGGCAACGAGGTCGAAGCGCGTAACGATCCGACCGCCCACGCCGAGGTCCTGGCCCTGCGCGCCGCCGGTGAAAAATTGGGCGAGCCGCGCCTGCCGGGCTGCGATCTCTATGTCACCCTCGAGCCGTGCCCCATGTGCGCGACCGCGGCGTCCTTCGCCCGCATCCGCCGCATTGTCTTTGGCGCTTACGACCCGAAGGGCGGCGGCGTCGAACATGGGCCGCGCATCTTTAGCCAGCCCACCTGCCATCACGCCCCGGAGGTTGTTGGCGGCGTGGAGGCCCGCCGCACCGAACAAATGCTCAAAGGTTTCTTCGCCGCGCGGCGCTAACCAATGCTAGAGTTGCACCCATGAAAAAGGCACTTCTCACGGCGGCTCTGATCCTCGGTCTCACCGCGCCCGCGTTTTCCGCGGAGCACGGCGGCGAAGAAGGTCCGGTCGGTTACGGCGGCGCCAAGATCCAGATGATGCCGATGATGGCGCCGTATCGTGTCGGCAAGGAACTGCGCTACCAGGTGCTCACCCTGCGCCTCGTGCTCGCGCCGAACCCGGAGACGGAGCGTCCGGCCTGCTTCATGGTGCCGATCTTGCACGAGAAGATCCTGCTCTACTTGCACAAGGCCAAGCTGCAGCAGGCCGACTTCTCCGGCCAGCGTCTGGACGTGCTGAAGGAAAAGCTGCTCGAGGTCGCGATTTCCAACACCGACAAGAGCTACTTCACGGCCGTGGAATTCCTGGACGACCAGTCCATGCTGCCGGCCACCGGCGGCTCGAAGGCCTCTGCGACCTCACTCGACCCGCGCTCCGCGACCCTGACGTCGCAGTGTAAGTGACCCGAGCATAGCGAGGATCATCCCGGACAAGCCGCGGAAGCGGCGCGTCCGGAATGACGGGTGTGGCTACTTCTCCCGCGCCACCGCGCGCCAACCGATATCGCGGCGGCAGAAACCGCCCGGCCAGTCGATCAGATCGACCGCTTGATAGGCGCGAGTCTGCGCGTCGCGTACGCTTTTGCCTGTCGCGGTGACGGCGAGCACGCGGCCGCCGTTGGCGACGACGATCTTTTCCGCGCCGCGCGTTTCTTCCTTGGTGCCCGCGTGGAACACCTTCACGCCTTCGAGCGCGTTGACACCCGAAAGGCCGCCGATAACGGTGCCTTTCTCCGGCGTGCCCGGATAACCATTTGCGGCCATGATGACCGTCAGCGCGGTCTCATCGTGCCAGCGCACATCGAAGTTCGCGAGCTGGCCGTCGGCGGTGGCCAGCAGCGCCGGCAGCAGGTCCGACTTCATGCGCATCATCAGGCACTCGCACTCGGGATCGCCGAAGCGCGCGTTGAACTCGATCACCTTGGGACCTTGCTCGCCGATCATGAGGCCGACGAACAGCACGCCGGTGAAGGGTGTGCCTTCCTTCGCCATGCCGTCCACCGTCGGGATCACGATCTCTTTCATGATGCGCGCATGCATCGCGGCATCGACGACGGGGGTCGGTGAATAAGCGCCCATGCCGCCCGTGTTCGGGCCGGTGTCGCCGTCGCCGACGGCCTTGTGATCCTGCGCGGCGGCCAGCGGCAGCGCGGTCTTTCCGTCCACCAACACGAAGAAGCTCGCTTCCTCGCCGTACAGGAACTCCTCGATCACCACTTCATTGCCCGCCGCGCCAAACGCGCGGTCGGTCATGATGGAATCGACGGCGGCGTTGGCTTCATCCACGGTCTGGCACAGGATCACGCCCTTGCCCGCCGCGAGGCCGTCGGCCTTCACGACGATCGGCGCGCCTTTTTGAGCGACAAAGGTCTTGGCCGACTCCGCGTCCTTGAAGCGGCCGTAGGCGCCGGTCGGGATCTTGTATTTGGCGAGCAGGTCCTTGGTGAAGCCCTTGGAGCCTTCGAGCTGCGCGGCGGCCTTGCTCGGGCCGAAGGACTTGATGCCCGCTTGGGTGAGCCGGTCCACCAGGCCCGCCACCAGCGGCGCCTCGGGTCCGACCACCACGAAATCGATCTTTTCGTCCGTGGCGAATTTGACGAGGCCGTCCAGGTCCTCGGCGCCGATGGCCGCGCAGGTGGCCGTTTCGGCGATCCCCGGATTTCCCGGCGCGCAAAACAGCTTGCTGCACAGGGGCGATGCCGAAATCTTCCAGCACAAGGCATGTTCGCGCCCGCCGCCGCCTACCACCAAAACTCGCATCTTTTCGCCCCGTTCCTTTCGAATTCCGGCAGTGGCATAACAGAGCCATGAGCGACATGCCATCCCTCGAGGCCCCCCCCGCCGCCGACCATAACTCCCCGGCTTTGACGGTCTCCCAGCTGTCCAACCGGCTGAAACGCACGGTCGAGGACGCTTTCGGTTACGTGCGGGTGAAGGGCGAGATTTCCCAGCCCAAAGTGGCCGGCTCGGGCCACTGTTATCTGCGCCTCAAGGACGAGGACGCCGTCATCGACGGCATTATCTGGCGCGGCGCCATGGCCAAGATCGGCATCCGGCCCGAGGAGGGCATGGAGGTCATCGCCACCGGCAAGCTGACCACCTACCCGGGCCGCTCCAGCTACCAGATCATCATCGAAAGCATGGAACTGGCCGGCCAGGGCGCGCTCCTGAAGCTGCTCGAGGACCGCCGCAAGAAACTCGCCGCGGAAGGCCTGTTCGACGAGGGGCGCAAAAAGCCGCTGCCGTTCCTCCCCTCGGTGATCGGTGTGGTGACCTCGCCCACCGGCGCGGTGATCCGCGACATCCTGCACCGCATCCGCGAGCGCTGCGGCTGCCACGTGATCGTCTGGCCGGTGCGTGTGCAGGGCGAGGGCGCGGCCGACGAAGTCACGGCGGCCATCAACGGCTTCAACGCGCTTCCTGAAAATGGCGCGATCCCGCGCCCCGATCTTCTCATCGTCGCGCGCGGCGGCGGCAGCTTGGAGGACCTCTGGTCCTTCAACGAAGAGAATGTCGTGCGCGCCGCGGCCGCTTCAAAAATCCCGCTCATCTCCGCCATCGGCCACGAGACCGATTGGACCCTGATCGACTATGCCGCCGACCGGCGCGCGCCGACGCCGACGGGCGCCGCCGAAATGGCGGTGCCGGTGCGCCTCGATCTGTTGGCGAATGTGCAGCAGCGCCATGGACGCCTGGTGCAGGGGATCACGCGTCTCCTGGCGGAACGCAGCATCCACCTCGAAGGCCTGATCCGCGGTATCCCGCGTCTGGATCATATTGTCGCCCAGAAGACGCAAGATTTGGATGTTCTCTGCGAACGTCTCGCGCTCGGCCCGCGCAGCTTGCTCCAAACCAAGGGGCACGAGCTCGCTGTCATTTCGGCGAAGCTCAATCTCGACCGGTTCGGGCGCGACATCGAGCGCCATGTCTCCGATGTAGAAAAACTCGCGCAGCGCTTTGCCCGTGCGGCCGCGCGCGGGATCGAGGACTGTGCGGCGAAGCTGGAATCCTTCGCGGCGCGCCTGGATTCGAGCTCGCCCTTCAGCCCGTTGAAACGCGGGTACGCGCTGGTGCGCGACGCCGGCGGCGATCCGGTCACGGCGGCGGCGGGCATGGCGGCGGGCGCGATGATCGAGATCGAATTCAATGACGGCAAGGTCGGTGCGCGTGTCGAAGGCGGCGGCGCGAAACCGCAGACCAAACCGGCGCGCAAGCCCGATCCCGGTCAGGGAAGTTTGTTGTGAGAAAACGGCTCCTCGCGGCGCTGCTGTTCTCGACACCCGCGTTCGCGCTCGACGTCAGCATCGGCGGCAAGCTGGAGCAGGGTGGGCTCGTCATCGGCACGGCGCCGCCGGGGTCGGCCATTACATTTGGGGACCATACGGTTCCCACGGCGGCTGACGGCACGTTCCTCGTCGGCTTGGGGCGGGACTCCGCCGAGACCGCGCTCTTAAAAATTACCGCGCCCAACGGCGAGACCGAAATCCGCACCCTGCAAATCGCCAAGCGTGACTGGCGTATCGACCGCGTCAACGGTGTGCCGCAGAACCTTGTCACGCCGGACCCCGACACCGCCGCGCGTATCGCCGAGGACAGTAAGCTCTTGCGCGCCGCGCGCGCCGTGCTTGAGAAGGAGCCGTTCTACCGCACCGGTCTGATTCGCCCCGCCGACGGGCGCATCTCGGGCGTTTACGGCAGCCAGCGCATCCTCAACGGAACCCCCGGCAGCATTCACGGCGGTCTCGACATCGCGAACCTGACCGGCACGCCCATCAAGGCGGCGGCCGACGGCGTCGTCACCCTCGCCAACCCCGGCCTCGTCCTGTCCGGCGGCACGGTGCTCATCAATCACGGCTACGGACTGCAGACCAGCTACATCCACATGAGCCGCCTCGACGTGACGGACGGCCAGCATGTGAAGCAGGGCGAGGTGATCGGCGCCATCGGCGCGACGGGCCGCGTCACGGGCCCCCATCTGCACTTCTCGGTACTGTGGTTCGACACCGGTCTCGATCCCGAGACCATCCTCGCGCTTATGCCGGCGAAGCCTTAGTCAGGACTTTATCCAGCAGCGCATCGAGCGCTTCGGGGCGCTCCCACTCCACATCGACCGTGAGCACGTCCACTTGCTGGCGCTGATCGGGCTCCAGCCGCACCGCGTCTTTTTCCGTGGTAACCGGAATCGCTCCAATCGCGAACGCTTCGTCGAGGATCGGCTGGATATCGGCGACATCGAAGGCGTAGTGGTCGTCGAAGGGATGGAAGGCGTTCACGCGCGCGCCGATGTCACGCAGCGAATGGTAGAATTTTTCCGGATCGCCGATGCCGGCGAAACCGACGACGCGCTGGCCCTTGAGGCGCAAGCGCTCGGGCCCCGGCACCAGGCGCGCCCGCAGCACCGGCAGATATTCGGCGAGGTCCGGCGCGATCCCGAGGCGGTCTTCGCCCATGATCACGGCGGCTTGCGCGCGCGCCAGGCCGCCGCGGATGGGCTCGCGCAAGGGGCCGGCCGGAAACAGGCGTCCGTTGCCGAAGCCGGTGCGCCCGTCGATCACGATCAGCGAGAGGTCTTTCGCGAGGCTGGAATGCTGATGTCCGTCATCCATGACCAGCACGTCGGCGCCGTCCGCGACGGCGGGCGCCGCCGCCTGCGCGCGTTCGCGCGACACCCAAACCGCGCCGCGCCGGCTGTGCAGCAGCGCCTCGTCGCCGACGTCGTCCACCGTATGTATGCGCGCATCCACGCGCACGGGGCCCTTCATGCTGCCGCCGTAGCCGCGCATGACCACCGCCGGCGTGCGTCCTTGCGCGGCCAGGCGGCGCACGATCGATCCCGCAATCGGCGTCTTGCCCGTGCCGCCGGTCGTGAGGTTGCCGACGCAGATCACCGGCACGTCGGCCTTCACCAGAGGCGCGCGCAACGCGCGGCGCGCGGCGATGCCGCCGACGATCTGGCCCACCGGTTCCAGAAGCCGCGCGAGCGGATTGTCGCTTTGCCAGAACTCAGGCGCGCGCATCGGCCAATTCCGCGGGCATGATCGGGCTATGGCCCACCATTTCGTCGGCCTGGGCGCTCACGCGCGTCAGCTCGGCTTCGAGACGCGCGCGCAAGGCATCGGTGTCGGCGCCGTTCGTGACGGTGACGGGCTCGCCCCACACCATCGCGCCTTCGCCAAAGGGAAGCGCGATGATCAGGCGGTCCCAACTGTTCAGCACCACGCGCCGGCTCACCGACACCGCCGCCGGAACGATGGGCGCGCCGGAAAGCCGGGCCAGCGCGATGGCGCCGTCGGAGGCGCGCATGCGCGGTCCGCGCGGCCCGTCCGGCGTGATGCCGACGGATACGCCGCTCTTGATGAGGCGCACGAGGGAGCGCAGCGCTTCGCTGCCGCCGCGTGTCGAGGAGCCCGCGACCGTCTCGATGCCGAAGTGCCTCACCGTGCGCGCGATCAACTGCCCGTCCGGGTGCGCGGAAATCAGCATGTGGAAGGGCCGCGCCGACGGCCAGCAGTAGGGCATCATGGCGAGCCGGTTGTGCCAGAAGGCGACGATCACGGGCGTCTCGCCCGCCCAGGCGCCGCGCGCGGCGTCTTCGCCGATGGTTTTCCAGCGGGTCGTGCGCTGGACCAGGCCGATATGCGCTGCCAGGGTTGCCCCCACCATGCGCTGCACGGCGGGTGTGCGGCCGACGCGTTTCAAAAGCTTGCCCAAAGAGGGTTCCGTCTCGTGTTATCCTGTCTTCCAAGACAATAGTGAGACAGCCTCGCTCTCGCCACCCGGGAAACACATGCCTTTTGTGCGGATTCTGCTTCTGATCGTCGCGGCGCTGGCCGTGGGCGTCATCGGCCTCGCGATTTTTAGGCCCAGCCCGGAGATCCCGGCGCCGCAGGCCGAAAGCGCGCCGCCGGTCTCTAAGCCCCTTCCGGCCGCCGCGCCGCGCCCGCCCGAGGCGATCATGTCGCCCGCCGACGCCTCGAGCCCCGCTGAGATCACCGCGCGCGAAGCCGCCGAGGCCCAGCGCCGGCTCGAGCAGGAGCAGCAGGAAATGAACCCGGACTCCGTGCCGGTGGAAATGATGCCCCCCGGCGACCCGCCGGCCGTCAAATAATTTCCGGCGATCCGCCGGCCGCGGCGTGCTACGGGAGGGCTGAGTATTGTCACGATAGGACGGACATGAACGGCGAGAATGACGATTACGCCTACGATGAGGCGACCGGCGAATGGCGGCCCGCTTCGGAAATCGCGGCGGAGAAAGCCAAGGCCGCGGAGGTTCGCGACGCATCGGGTAACGTGCTGGCGGACGGCGACTCTGTCATCCTGATCAAGGATCTCAAGGTCAAGGGCGCCGGCCAGACTCTCAAGCAGGGCACGGTCATCAGATCGATCCGGCTCACGGGCGATCCGGACGAAATCGACTGCCGTCACGACACGATCAAGGGCCTGGTCCTGCGCACCGAGTTCGTGCGCAAGCGCTAACGCATCGCCGCCGCCTGCTCCGCGAAGTAGGCGGCCGGCGGAAACGGACGCATGTTGTCCAGGAACTGCGCGGTGCTCGCGGCCCAGGAATATTTCTCGGCATGGGCGCGGCAGGCTTGGGGGGAGGCCTTCAGCGCTTCACGCATAGCCGCCGCCAGATCCTCGTGCAGGCATCCGACGGGCGCGCCGCCGATCACATCGCGGGGCCCGGCGACGGGATAGGCGGCGACGGGAACGCCGCAGGCCAGCGCTTCGAGCAGGACGAGACCGAAGGTGTCGGTAAGGCTCGGGAACACAAACACATCCGCGGCGGCATAGAAGCGCGCGAGGTCCTCGCCCTGCTTCACGCCCACGAATTTCACCGCGGGGTATTTTTTCGTCAGCATATCCAACTGCGGTCCGCCGCCGACCACGACCTTGCTCGTCGGCTCGGGCAAGGACAGGAACGCCTCGATATTCTTTTCCACCGCGACCCGCCCGCAGGTAAGCGCGATCGGACGCGGCAGATCGAGGAAGCCTTTTTCGCGCGGGCGGAATAGTTGCGTATCGACGCCCCGGCTCCAGCGCTTGACGTTGGAGAAGCCCCGGCTCACCAACTCATTTTCGACGGTCTGCGTCGCCACCATCACCGCCGATGACGGCCGATGAAACCAGCGCAGGCCCCGGTAGGTCCACGTCGCCGGGATCGGCGCGCGCGCTTCGAGATACTCGGGGAACCTGGTGTGATAGGCGGTGGTGAAGGGGATGCCCCGGCGCAGGCAGTAGCGCCGCGCCGTGAAGCCGAGCGGCCCTTCGGTCGCGATGTGCACGACGCATGGGCGAAGGCTCTCGATGGCGCGCGCCATCTTGCGGCCCGCAAACAGCGCGAGGCGGATCTCCGGATAGGTGGGGCACGGCACGGTGTCGAACTGGTCGGGCGTGAT
>JAYRTJ010000150.1:0-7688 GCA_041919675.1 Rhodospirillaceae bacterium
AGCCGCTCCTGCGCGCCTATTGGAAAAACGTCGCCGACGTTCAGAACATGCTCGCCTCGGGCGAGGTCGTCGTCGCCTGGACCTTCCTCACGCTCATCGAACCGTTGAAGAAAGCCGGCATCGATGCCGGCTGGGTATGGCCCAAGGAAGGCGCCATCGGCTGGAGCGAAGCGATCTCCGCCGTGAAAGGCACACGCAAGCTTTCCCTGGTCGAGGAATACGCCAACTACACCCTCAGTCCCGAGCACGGCGAGATGATGGCCCGCTATCTCGGCTATGCGCCCTCTTCGAAGGCGGCCGTTGACCGGCTTGAGCCGCAGCTCGTCAGAGATCTCGGCATCGATCCCACGAAGGTGAACAGACTGACGTTCAAAGGCAATCCCAAGGATCGTTCGCGTTGGAACGATATTTGGAACGAAGTGAAAGCGGCATAGCCGATCGCCATGGGGGCCGCGGGCGATCAACCTGATGTTCAGCTGCGCGGCGTTGTCAAACGCTTCGGCGCGTTTGAAGCCGTCGCCGGCATCGACCTCGACGTCGCGCCGGGCCAGTTCGTCACGCTCCTCGGTCCGTCGGGTTGCGGTAAGACAACGACGCTTCGCATCATCGGCGGTTTCGAGCGGCCGGACGCGGGCGAGGTGCGCGTCGCCGGCGCGCCGGTGGACGAGGCCGCCAAGCGCCATACCCGCATGGTCTTTCAAAGCTACGCGCTGTTCCCGCACATGACGGTACGCGCCAACGTCGCGTTTGGCCTGCGCATGGACAAGGTGCCGAAGGCGGAGATCGGCGGGCGAGTCGACGCCATGCTCGCCAAGCTCGGCCTTTCCGATCAGGCGGGTAAATATCCGCGCCAGCTTTCCGGCGGCCAGCAGCAGCGTGTCGCGCTCGCCCGCGCGCTTGTGACCCAGCCGCGCGTTCTTCTCCTGGATGAGCCGCTCGGGGCCCTCGATCTGAAAATGCGTAAACGCATGCAGAGCGAGCTGAAGGCCCTTCAGCGCAACGTCGGCATCACCTTCATCTATGTCACCCACGATCAGGAAGAGGCTATGAACCTCTCCGATATCATCGTTGTCATGGAGAAGGGGCGCATTGCCCAGATCGGCTCGCCGGAAGATGTCTATCGGCGGCCCTTGAGTTCCTACGTTGCCGATTTCGTCGGCGAGACCAACTTCCTTCCGTCCGGCGTCGCGATCCGGCCGGAGAACGTGCTGGTCGGCCCGGCGGCGCAACCGGTGCGCGGCGCCGGCGTCGTGCGCGCGAAATCTTTCCTGGGCGCGACGACGCGCATTGAGATCGGCGCCGCTGGAACCACGCTCATCGCAACCGTTCCCGGCGCGGCCGCTTTCGCCGCGGGCGATGCCATTTCCTACGGCTGGCGCGATGAAGACGCGCTCACGCTTCCCACTCCAAAGAAGGACAGTCCATGACCTTTACGATCGTCGGGCGCTGCAAGCGCACGGGCCAGCGCGGTGTCGCCATGGCCACCAGTTCTCCGGCGGTGGGTAATCGTTGCGCCTTCGTCTCGCACGGCGGCGCCGTGGGTTTTCAGGCCATCGCGGAACCGCGCCTCGGTGCGTTGACCCTGCGGCTCCTTGAGCAGGGCTATCACCCTCAAGGCGCCATCGACCACGTGACCGCACGCGACCCGTGGCCGGGTAAACGCCAGATCGGCATTGTCGATATCGACGGACGGTCGGCCGCCTTCACGGGTGATGGGAATATTCCGTGGATGGGGCACATCGTCGGCGAGAACTTCGTGGCGATGGGCAACGTACTGGCCGGGCCGCAAGTGGTGGAAGCCATCGCCGAAGGCTTCCATGAGAAAGAAGATGACATCCTGGAGGAGCGGCTGATCCGCGCGGTTGAAGCCGGCCGCGACGCCGGCGGTCAGCCGGAAGGTCAGACGTCGGCTTCCATCCTCACGTTCGGCCAGCAAAGCGCCTCGCGTTGCGACCTGCGCGTGGATGTCTCGGAAGAGCCGGTGAAGGAGCTGCGCCGCATCTTCGATTGGTTCAAACCGCTGTTGCCCTACTTCGAACAGCGCATGCGCGATCCCAATGTTCCGCGCTTCAAGGACTATTTCAAGGCGCAGGGCTTCACACGCGACTATGGGAAGCCGGTGCCCGTCACGCGCGGCGGCAGCACGAAGTTCCCTTACAAAGGATGAGCGCGATGCTCACCGCACCTTTTTTCCTCCCCCGGAAAGGCAGAGCTGTCGCCTATGAACAAAATCGTCATCCTCGGCAAGGCGCGCCGTAGCTCCGCGGGAGCGAAGGCGGGGCTTGACCCGAGGATCCAGGGTTTCCGGCTCATGCTATGCGGCAAGTCCGATTTTGCCGCGTCGGCTCGACGTCGGACCCCGGACCCTCGCGTCAAACGCGAGAGTGACGCCGCGTGTGCGGCGGCCGGGACGCTCATATGCGATAGCCCTCTCCTTTCCGGGGAGGGAATAAAGGCATGAACCGCATCGGCGTCGACGTCGGCGGAACGTTCACCGACCTGGTGGTGGAGCAGGCGGACGGAAGCATTTCCGTCTTCAAAGTGCCTTCCGTTCCGGCGGACCCCAGCCGCGGCGTGCTCGATGCGGTCGCGGCCGCCGCCAAGGGCCTCGGCGTCAGCGCCGCGCAGTTGCTCGCCGATTGCGGCTGGTTCGTGCATGGCTCGACCATCGCGACCAATACGGTCCTCGAACGCAAGGGCGCCAAGGTCGGCATGCTGACGACCCATGGTTTCCGCGACAGCCTCGAGATCCGGCGCGGCATCCGCGAAAATCCCTGGGACCACCGTACGCCCTTCGCCGAACCTTTGGTGCCGCGTTATCTACGTAAAGGCGTGCGCGGACGTCTCGACGTGCAGGGCAAGGAACTCGCGCCGCTTGTCGCCGGCGACGTCGGGGACGCACTTGCGGCGTTCGAGAAGGAGGGTGTCGAAGCCGTCGCGGTCTGTTTCATCAATGCCTATGTGAACGGCGCGCACGAGGAAGAGGCGGCGGACATCATCCGCGCCGCCGCGCCGAAGATGTCGGTGTCCTTGTCCTCGCGCCTTGCGCCGATCCTCGGCGAATACGAACGCGGCTCCACCACGGTCATCGACGCCTTCATCCGCCGCCGTGTGGTCTCGTATCTCGAAGCCCTCGGCGCGCGCCTGAAGGAACTCGGCTTCAAGGGCGAGGTGACGCTGATCCAAAGCAACGGCGGGGCGATTGGGCTTGGCCGCGTCAGCAAAGCGCCCGTTGCGCTCTGTTTATCCGGCCCTGCCGCCGGCATCGGCGCCATGCGCTATTTCGGGCGGCTGTGCGGCAGCGACAGCCTGATTTGCATGGAGATCGGCGGAACAAGCTGCGACGTCAGCATGCTTCAGTCGGGCCGCGCGCAGATCGTCGACGGTTTCAATATCGCCGGTTATCACGTCGCCATGCCCGCCATCGACATCCATACGGTCGGCGCGGGCGGCGGCACCATCGCGCGTGTGGACGATGCCGGCCTGATGCGCAGCGGTCCGCAAGGGGCGGGGGCTATGCCGGGCCCCGCCTGCTACGGACGCGGCGGCACGGACGCGACGACGACCGATGCGCTCGTTGTGCTGGGGCGTATGCGTGAGGGCGCCATTGGCGACGGCTCCGTCGTCATCGACGGCGCCAAGGCGCGCACCGCCTGCGCGGACAAAATCGCCGCGCCCCTGAAACTCGACGCCGACGAAGCGGCCATCGGCATGGTGCAGCTTCTGGAGCAGAACCTGCTGCATGCGGTGGAAGAGATCAGCGTGAAGCGCGGCCTCGATCCCGCCCGCTATACCCTCATCGCCGCCGGCGGCGCCGGGCCGATGCACGGCGCGACCGTGGGCCGCGCGCTCGGGTGCAAGAAGGTTTATGTGCCGCGCCACGCGGGGGCGTTCTGCGCCCTCGGTATGCTCGACAGCGACATCCGTTATGATGCCTATAAGGTTTTCGATGCGCCTCTCGCCGAGGCGGAACTGAAAGAGGTCCCCACGATTTTCGCGGCGTTGTCCGCCGCGGCGCGGGACGAGTTGAAGGGCGAAGCGGGCGGCGCGCCGCCGGTTTTGCGGCGGGTCATCGACCTTGTTTACAAGGGCCAGATGCGGGCCGTGCAGGTTGACGACGATCCGGACGTGGACAGCCTCGCCACCCTGAAAGAAAAATTCGAGGCCGATCACCGTCGCCTCTATGGCCACATCAAACCGATAACGCCCATACGCATCACCGCCTTACGGGTGATCGCGACCATTGCCGCGTCGCCGCTGGCGGTGCCGACGCACGCCAAGGTCGCTGCCGCGCCCCAGGCAACGGGCAAACGCCGCGTCTTCCTGGACCGGCGTCTGGGGTGGCAGGATATCCCCGTCTATCGCGGCGACAGTCTCGGCGCGGGTCACAGCCTGCAAGGGCCGCTCATTGTCGAGGAGCGCACGACGACTTTATATGCGGGCCCGAACGACCATGTGAGCGTTGATGGTTCGGGCAACTATCTCATCGAGCTGAGGTGAGGCGATTATGACACGGCACATCGATCCCATCCTGATGGCGCTGACCCAGAACCGGCTGGATCACATTTGCCGGCACATGGGCTGGGTCATGTCGCAGACCGCGCTCAGTCCCATCTTCAGCCAGGCCCACGACTTCAGTTGCTACATCACCGGGCGCGACGGGCACATCATCAGCCAGGCGGATGGCTTGCCCGCGCATGCCGCCGGCGGCGGTTTCGCGATCCGTGCGCTTCTCGATGCCTTTGGTGACGACATCAACGAAGGCGACGCCTTCCTCATGAACGATCCTTATGTCGCCGGCGGCAATCATTTGCCGGACTGGGTCATGTCCACGCCGGTGTTCATCGACGGAAAACTCGTCGCCTTCGCCTGCGACCGCGCCCACCAATCGGACATCGGCGGCGGCGCGCCCGGCACCTACAACGGCGACGCCACCGAAATTTTCCAGGAAGGGCTACGCCTGCCCCCCGTGCGCGTGATGGAGAAAGGCGAGATCCGGCGCGATCTTTGGCAGTTGATCCTTCTCAACAGCCGTACGCCGGAACTGCTGGATGGCGACCTGCAGGCCATGATCGGCGCCACCCGCGTCGGCGCCGAACGCATCGTCGTGCTGGGTGACGAACTGGGCCGTGAAGCCATCGCCGGCATCTTCGACGCTGTGCTCGATCACGCCGACGCCCGCTTCCGCCAGGTGATCGCGGCGTTGCCCGACGGCGTCTATGTCGGCGACGAACATACCGACAATGATTGTTTCGCGCCCGGCAAGTTCAACATCCACGTCACCGTCACCATCGAGGGCGATAAGCTCACCATCGACTACACCGGCACCGACAAGCAGATGCGCGGCTTCAAGAACAGCCCGCTCGCCAACAGCCACTCGCTCACCTATGTCGGGCTCGCGTCGTTCCTGGGCGGCGACATCCCCATCAACGAAGGCACCTTCCGCTCGGTGACCCTGATCCTGCCCAAGGGCTCCCTGGTCAATCCCGAGGCGCCCGCGCCGCAGACCATGAGCACCATGTATATGGGGCACGAGATCATCCACTCTATCTGGAAGGCGCTCGCGAAGGCCGATCCCGCACGCGCCTGCGCCGGCTGGGGCAAGACCGTGCACGGCATCTCCACCGGCAAGAACGCCGCCGGGGAACCGTATGTGCTCTATCACTGGAACTGTCTGTCGGCGGCCGGCGCCGTCGCCGAGCGTGACGGTTTCCACCAGATCGGGCTCATCGGCGCCCTCGGCGGACTCACCATTCCCAACGTCGAAGCCTATGAGCGGCTTTATCCCATGCGCATCACGCGTCACGAACTGCGCGTCGACAGCGCGGGTGCAGGGGAACGGCGCGGCGGGGCCGGCGTTGAATATGAAGCCGAGGTGGACGGCGAGATCATGCAGTCGTTCCGCAGTGAGGGACTCACCTATGCGGCCGCGTATGGCGTCAACGGCGGCACGGACGGTATCGGCTGCGAGGTCGCCATCGAAAGCGACGGCAAGCTCGTCAACGACCTGCCGCGCTTCGGAAAGCGTCCCCTCAAGAATGCGAAGTTCACCGTGCGCTCGGCCGGGGGCGGCGGGTGGGGCGATCCGCGCCGGCGCGATCCCGCGCTCGTGGCGCGCGACGTGAGGGACGGCATCGTCAGCGCCGACGCCGCGCGCAAGCAGTACGGCGTGGCGCTGGATGCGGCGGGCGCGCCCGATATAGCGATGACGCAGCGCTTGCGGGCCATCGGGGCGGAGTAAGTATACGCCCCTGTATGAAGGGTGATGCAACGGGAGACGGCGGGGGCTTGTCACGGCTGCGCCGGCGGTTTACCCACCGCTGCTTAAAAGGTCGGGTAGAGGAGCTGGAGTGTCGCGTCTGGGGTCGTCGCTGTCGGAGCGTTTTGAGGAAGCGGCGTTCCGTTTCTTGACCGCGCGCAATCTCGTTTACAATACCTCATGGGAGGACCCGGCGGTCGACCGCCGCGTCATGAACCTCGGCCCCGGCGACCGCGTGCTGGTCATCACCAGCGGCGGCTGCAACGCGCTCGACTATGCGCTCGATGCGCCGGCCGGTGTTGTCGCCGTGGACGTCAATCCGCGCCAGACCGCGCTTCTCGAACTCAAGCTCGCCGCGATCCGCCATATCGAGCACGCCGACGCCTTCTCGATTTTCGGGCGCGGCTGGCACAAGGATTTCACGGCCATCTATCGGAACAAGCTCCGCCGGGATCTTTCGCCCTTCGCGCGGACATATTGGGACGAGCGGCAGAATTGGTTCGCCAGCGCCGAGCGAAGCTTGTTCACGCGCGGCCTGACCGGTGTTGTGTTCCGGATCTTCCGCTCCCGCATGCGTCCGCATACGGCCCTCGGCGCGGCCGTGCGCAAGATGTTCGCGCAGACCGATCTCGAAGCGCAGCGCAAAGTTTACCTGGAAGAAGTGCAGCACCGCTTCTTTACCCCGTTTGTGCGTAAGTTCCTCGCCTCGCCCGTCTTCATGGCCATGATCGGCGTGCCTTTGCCGCAGCGGCGCCTGGTCAGCGAGAACGACGGCGGCGACGTCGCGGGCGGCATCCAGCGCATGCTCGACGATCTGTTCTGCACGGTGCCTGTCTCGGACAATTATTTCTGGGGCGTCTATACCTTCGGTCATTACGACGAAGACCGCTGTCCGCGTTATCTCACGCCCGAAGGTTTCGCGCGGCTGAAGGCGGGTCTCGTAGACCGCGTCGAAGCGCATACGTGTACCGTCACCGAGTATCTCAAGCGTCCGGGGCCGATGTTGACCCACGCCGTGCTGCTCGATCACATGGACTGGATGAGCTCCTACTATCCGCAAGCGCTTGAGGAAGAATGGGACGCGCTGCTCCAGCGCATTAAACCGGGGGGTACCGTTCTGTTCCGCTCCGCGCACAAGACGCCGCCGTTCATTGAAACGGCGCGGATCGGGCGGGCGCGCAAGCCGATGCGCGACGTGCTGAAATTCCGCGAGAACGAAGCCGATGAGCTTGCGAAGGCCGACCGCGTCCACACCTATGCCGGCTTCTGTATCGCCGAGATTCCGGCCGGCGCATGAGCACGTCGCCGGTCATTGGAAAAGCGACCTGGCGGGACGATGCCCGCGTGCTTCTTCAATTCCTGCACGGCCGGCGCAGCGGCGCCGATCACGGCGCCAACCTTGATGCGTTTTATGGCCCGCAGGCCGACG
>JAYRTJ010000151.1:0-7651 GCA_041919675.1 Rhodospirillaceae bacterium
GGGTCCCGCCGACGATCAAGTCGCGGCGCGTCTGTGTCAGCTCGATTACGATCGGGAAATTGCCCTCATGGCTACAGCCAAGGAAGACGGGAGTGATGTTCTGGCGGTGGTTCAATTCCACGCCGACCCCGACAATGTCGAGGCTGAATTCGCCATCGCCGTCCGTTCGGATCTGCACGGTCAGGGGCTTGGATACGCGTTGATGAATTATCTTGCCGAGATCGCCGCGGCACGCGGCCTTCGCCTGTTATGGGGTACGGTTCTCAGCGACAACGCACGTATGTTGAATCTCGCCAAGAGTCTTGGAATGACAATTAAGAGTGACGGGCACAACACGGTGCGCGTCGCACGCGAACTCGCCGCAACGCACTAACGCGCGACATTCCGCGCAAGCGGCGCCCATAGCTTTGCGATGTTCAACGTCACAAGGACGGCAATGCCGGTTCCGGCCGCGAGCAATAGATCGTCAACTCCCAAAGATCCGAAGCGAAAGAGTCCGCGCAACGGCGCCCAGGCCAAAATTGCCGTCAGCGTTGCAGCCACGGCTCCGAAAACGACCCATAGCACCGGGTTGTCGCGTACAAGCAACGCAAACACGGACCGCCTGTGAAACGAACGATTGATGAGCGTGAGACCAACGTTCGCCGCGACAAGAGTTACAAATGTCAGGGCGCGGGCCGCGGATTCGTCGGCACCCGTTCTAAGCGCAGTCAAGTACACCGCGATCACGAGCCCGAGGGCAACGGCGCCCTGCAGCACGGCCCACATCAGCATCCCGGTTGTGAACAGCGGTTGATTGAGGGGCCGAGGCCGTCGGCGCATGACGTCGCTTTCCTCCTGTTCCGCCTCGAAGACGAGGGAGCACACGGGGTCGATGATCATTTCCAAAAACGCGATGTGAACCGGAAAAAGAAGGAGAGGAAGTCCCGCCGCCAGGGGAACGAGCGCGAGGCCCGCGATCAAGACGTGAGCGGCAATCACAAAGCTGATCGCCTTGCGCAAATTGTCATAGATTCGCCTTCCCAGCCGAATGGTTCTCACGATCGACGTGAAATCATCATCCAATAAAACGATGGACGCCGCTTCCCGCGCAACATCGGTTCCCCGTCCACCCATCGCGATGCCGATATCGGCGGCTTTCAGCGAGGGGGCGTCATTGACGCCGTCCCCTGTCATCGCGACGACCGCGCCGTTTGCTTTGAGAGCGTTTACGATTCTAAGTTTCAGAAGCGGCGTGATGCGTGCGCAAACATTCGTGCGAGACAGCGCTTCACGCAGCGCTGCATCGGACATGCCTTCCACCTCCGCGCCGGAGAGGATGTTGTCGACCGTCAGCCCGGCTTGGCGCGCGATGGCAGCCGCCGTGGCGGGGTAATCGCCGGTGATCATCACGACGCGAATCCCCGCGCTCCTGCATTCGGCGATGGCTGCGGGAACTTCGTCGCGCAGAGGGTCCGTGAGGCCGATCAGGCCGGAAAATTGCAAGCGGAGGTCTTGCGGGTGCTCCGGGAGATCCACATTCGCCGCAAGGTTCGCGTGTGCAACGCCGAGCACGCGCATGCCCTGATCGGCCATCTGTTTCGCTTGCGCGCCGATCTTTTCGGCAGCCGCGGCATCGAGACGGCATAAAAGCGCCACCGCTTCGACGGCCCCCTTTGTCGCAACTGTGTACGCACCGTTCTCGCCGCGCCAAACCTGAGTCATGGCCATAAGATTTGGAGACAGGCCGTAAGTCCTGATCAGCCTGCCGGCGGCTGCGGGAACCGGGGCCGCGGCCGCGAGGATGGCGCGCTCCATCGGGTCGATGGTGGCGGGGGGGCATGCGCGTGCGCCGAGCGAAATAATCTGCGCGAAGAGCCCCTCCGGCTTCCCGGCCTCCAGCTTGAACATGGCGCCCTGCGCCGCGAGCGCGGCAACCTGCATCTGATTGCGTGTGAGCGTGCCCGTCTTATCGGTACAGAGCACCGAAGCGGCGCCCAGATATTCAATTGCGGAGGCGCGCCGCGTCAGAACACGCGCCCGCGAAATCCGCCACGCTCCCATCACCATGAAGACTGAGAAAATGAGGGGAAATTCTTCGGGGAGCATCGTCATCCCGAGGGCAATGCCCGCGAGAAGGCCGTCGAGCCACCCGCCGCGGGTAGCGACGTAAAGTGCGACGGCGCCGACGCAGGCAACGGCGCCGAGCCCAGCCCATACGCGGACGAGGCGGCGCATCTCCCGCTCAAGACGCGGCCGTTCGATCTGGATGGAGTCAAGCGAAAGGCCGATCGCCCCGATTTGGCTGCGCGGGCCGGTGGCGGTTACCTCGGCAACGGCGCTTCCGCCGACAACCAGCGTGCCGGCGAAAATATCCGGTGCTCCGTCGCCGCCGGGTTGCCCGGCGGTCCCCCGCGCGGCGTCCGTCGGCCGCTTGCTGACAGGAACGGATTCTCCGGTCAGCGCCGACTCGTCGACGCGCAGGTCCGCCGTCGCACGCACCAGCGCATCCGCGGCAACGCGGTCGCCTTCACCCACAATAAGGATATCGCCGCGGACAACGTCCGTTCCCGGGATGCGGCGGTGTTCACCGTCACGGATCACCAGCGCCCGCGGACTGGCCAATGTCCGCAGGGCTTCCAGGACGCGCTCCGACCTCCAGTCCTGAATGACCGCGATGGACACGGACATGGTCGCAAACAGCAGCAGGATGAAGGCCTCCTGCGAGCTGCCGAGGGCGAAATAGATCGCGCCGCCCGCCATCAGCAAGGCGAACATAGGTTCGCGCAAAACCTCGGCGAGGATATGCCACCATCTGCGGCGGCGCCCGCGCGGCAACGCGTTCGGCCCTTCAGCCTGCAAACGCGCGGCGGCCTCGGCTGTCGTCAATCCCTTGAAAGGCAGAGACATAAACGTTCCCGTTTTGCCCGCTTTGCGGGCCTTTTTTAGCTGCTTATAATCGCGCGCAAGGCCTCACGTTGACAGCGATCAATTCACCGCCGCCGCCACCCACGTAACCAGCGGATCATGGACGATACTCCCGAGTCATCAATACCGGAACCTTCCCGGTGGCTTATGCCTTTGGGATATCCCGCGATGTCGCGGGGATTGCGGACCATCGTGTTGGCCTCGCTGGCGTTGACCGGCGTCTACCTTTGTGCGCGCATTGCGCTGCCGTTTTTCACACCGATCGCGGCAGCGTTTATCCTCGCGGTCCTGTTTTCCCCGTTTCATGAGCGCGTGGGGCGCCGTATCGGCAATCCCACGTTTGCCGCCCTCGCTTCGGTTCTCGTGATCTGCGGCATCACGCTTTCCGTGCTGCTTCTGATCATTGCGCAGCTTGTCCGGGAGGCGGCGAGCGGGGCCGTTCTGGTGCGCGCCGCTTTCGAACGCGGCATCGTCGATCAGATGCTTGCCGGCCATCCGGCGATCGCACCCCTCTTTCGCGCGGTATTCGATCGACTCAACGCCGCCGGCCTGGCCGCTGAAGCGGCCTCCTGGCTCACGAATGTGAGTGGCGCGATGTTGCGGGGCTCGTTGATCCAGATCGCGGGCGGCCTCCTGACCTTGTATCTTTTGTTCTACTTTCTTCGCGACAAATCGGCCGCCATCGGCGCGTTGCGCTCGTTTTTGCCCTTCACGGAAGCCGAGACGGCCGCCGTATTTAGAAGTGCCGTCGATACGGTGCATGCGACCGTGTACGGCATGCTTGTCACCGGCATATTTCTCGGAATCCTCGGCGGCGCCATTTTCGCCGCGGTGGGGTTGCCCGCGCCCGCGCTGTGGGGGACGGTTATGGCCATCTTTGCGATTTTGCCGGTTCTGGGCATCGGTATGATCTGGATGCCCGCCGCCGCGTGGCTTGTGCTGGGCGGAAATTGGATTGAAGCGAGCGTCATGACGGCGGCCTTCATCGCCTTATCCGCCGCCGACTTCGTGATCTATCCCTTCCTTATCGGCAATCGCATGAAACTCCATAGCGCCGTCGCATTTGTGGCGGCCGTTGGCGGACTGATCGTATTCGGAGCGGTAGGGTTCGTGGTCGGCCCGCTGATCATCGCACTCATGCTCACCCTCGGCGAAATTGTCGCAGCCCGCGCCAAAGGGCCGCGCGCGCCGGACCCGCCTCCACCGGCGAGCGTGCTTTAAAAGGTCTGTCTCCTGCGCGACGAGACAGCCGGCATTTCAACGGCCGGCCGCAAGCGCGGCGTCCCGGCCGTACACATCGGAACGGAAATGGGTTGTCCCGTCCGCGTCGGCGAACGCCGTGAAATACAGCAGATACACGGGAAGCGGCTGTTTTAGCCGTACGCTCAGTGTGCGGCCGTCCCGCAAGGACGCCGAAGCATCGCTTGTAAGCCAGACTGAAGGGTCGTCCAGCAGACGGTCCGCCAGCTCCTGCGCGCATTGCACGCGCACGCAGCCATGACTGAGCGCGCGTGCGTTTTTATCAAAGAGAGACCGGTTGGGCGTGTCGTGGAGATAGACGTCGAACTGATTGGCCATCTCGAATTTGACAAGACCGAGCGAGTTGCCCGGTCCCGGAACTTGACGCAACTGAAATGGAAAATGCCCGCGCGCGTATTGCTGCCAATCGACGTCGTGGCCATGCGGATCTTGGGTGCGCCCGACAATCTCGATATTGCTCCGCTCCAGGTAACCTGGGTCACGCTTCAATCGTGGAAGGATTTCCTTTGTCGCAATGGAAATCGGAACGTTCCACGGAGGATTGAAAGTCACAGCTGTGATGGAAGCCGACATGACCGGCGTCGGATGGCGGACATCGCCGACGATAACGCGGCTCGACAATTGGTTCTGTCCGTCCTGCAACAATTCAAGCTCGGCCGCAGCCGCGTTTACCGCGACATAGCGTTGCGGCCATGAGCGCGGGAGCAGGCGCCAATAGGCGAGGTTGGCGGCAATCTGCCGTGCGCGCGATGCCGGCGATACATCGAGCTCGGCAAGGGTCGCCGGCCCGATACGTCCATCCTCTTCCAGTCCGTGGCGCTTCTGAAACCGCACGACCGCGGCGTCGAGGGCGTCTGCGCCCCCATATTCCTTTTCGAGATCTCCGAGAAGAATGAGGCGCTCGGTTATCCCGGTCATGCGCGGATCGTCACGCTCCACGATTCGCGGACCGTCAAGCGTAACCGCCCGCCACGGCTCCAGGGCGAGGCGTCTGTAGTGGAGATGCGCCGTACGGAGGTGGAGATACGCCGGCGTCGCGGGCCTAAATCTTGCGATCGCGGCCTCCCATTTCCCGCCGCGCGCGGACTCGACGAGGGCGGATACGACGTCCGCCGCCGGCGGGGCGATGTGCCATCCGGGAATGATGTCTGCGTCCTGCGTGGTCCCCGCCATCACATGCGCGGCCCGCAAAACGGCGCGGGTGGCCGCGACGTCGTCTTCCAGCGGTGAGGGGGCGCCGTCCCCCGGAGGGGCTCCGAGCCCCTTCACGTCGATCCCGTCCGCTTCGAGGCCGACCAGGATCTTCATAAGGTCCGCGCGGCGCGCGGGGGACGTCCACTGCAAGCTTCCGTCGACGGCGCGATAAATGGCGCGCAGTTCCTCGCGCTCAAGTTCAGCCCCGCCCGCCGCAGCGATCGCGCTCCAAATCGTAGGCGGCGGCGCTGCCTCCGGCGCGGCATATGAGGCGCGGGGCATAAGGGACATGAGCAGAGGCAAGCTCACGGCGAGTCCTCCGCTCACTCTGGTCAAGGCGCTGAGAAAACTGAGAAATCGCGCCATGAACGCCACCTTTTCGACGGTTGTGGGCGCTTCGCCGCGCCTTTCGCCAGAAGCTAGGTGCCCGCTGAAGCACTTCCGTTGATTTCGGTCAACAACGAATGTTGATCGAAATCAACGCTCGGGAGGGGGTACAATTTAAGGTGACGTTGTACACGACCGTCGAGGAGACGCCTGTATGAAAGTCGCGGACGTCATGACCCAAGAGGTCATCTCGGTAACGCCGGACACAACGGTGTCCGACGCCGCCAAGCTCATGCTGAAGGAACATGTGAGCGGTCTTCCCGTCATTACCGCCTCGCGCGTCCTGGTCGGAATCGTCACCGAAGGCGACTTCCTGAGGCGAACTGAAACCGGCACCGAGCGCCGTCGGCCCCATTGGTTGGAGTTCATCCTCAGTCAAGGGACGCTGGCCGGCGAATATGTGCACAGTCACGCGCGAACGGTGTTCGATGTGATGACACGTAACGTCGTGGTGGCCAGCGAAGACATGCCGCTGGACGCGGCCGTAGAGCTTATGGAACGCAAGCACGTCAAGCGCCTGCCTGTCGTTCGCGAAGGCAAGGTCGTCGGCATCCTCGCCCGGGCCAATCTGCTACATGCGCTCGCGGCAAGCCCGCCAAAGGCGGTGCAGCGAAGCGGCGACGACGCAATCCGTCAGTCGCTCGAAAGCGAAGTCAAAGGACAACCTTGGAGCGCGCGGCAGTTTCATTTCGTGGTTAAGGACGGAGTCGTCGATCTTTGGGGGTTCGTCACGAGCGAGCAGCAGCGCGCGGCCCTGCGTGTGGCCGCGGAGAATATCGCGGGCGTCAAGGAAGTGCGCGATCATATGTTCTGGTTCGAGCCGTATTCGGGCGTCATCGCCGATGTTGAAACCAAGACGACCCCGGCGAGAGATCATATTTAGGAGCCGACCATGAAACAACGATCTCTGATTTTAAAGAGCGCGCTGCTGGCGATGTTCACGGTGCTCGTGAGTGACCCCTCGTTCGCGAAATCCGCGAAATCCGCTTCTGGAAATCCGACGGCAGACATGGTTTGCTCACGCTGCCACGAGGTGACCGGTAAGACAGTCCCGAACCGGGAGCTCGGCGACGGCTCGCCGCCCGCGTTTGCACTGATTGCGCAAGACCCCAAGATGACGCCCGAGGCGTTGCGCCGCTATATCCGCTTTCCGCACGGCGCCATGGATACCGTCTTCATCACACAGCGCGAGACCGAAGCGCTGGTCGCGTATATCCTGAGCCTGAAGCCGGCCGCCGCGAATGAAGCGCCGAAATAAAATCATTTTTGCGTCGCCGGCTTTGGGGCTGGTGTGCGCGATGTGGGCCGCGCCGTCTTTCGCCGAGTCCGATCTTCCGCCGGGCGATGTTGCCGCGGGGCGCGTCTACGCATTGCAGGCCTGCAGCGATTGTCACGACATCGCCAACCGCCGCAATCCGCTGCTTTCGGTCCTCGGCGCACCGGATTTCTATCTCGTGGCCAACGCGAAGACGACGACCGCCATGGGGATCAATGCCTTCTTATCTTCGCCCCATCGCAACATGCCGAACCTGATTATATCCGAGGACGACCGCCGCAACGTCGTGTCCTACATCATGACTTTGCGCGAGGCGCGGCCCACGAAAACGCCGGAGCGCCATTGATGCGACAGGGACGTGCCGAACGCTTGCGTTTTCATGCTTTGAATCTTGCATGGGGCTGCGCGGCCGCGGTCGCCGTGCTGCTTATCGGTCATGCCGTTCCCGCAGCGACACAAATCATGCTCCATCTGGTTGCCGGCTCCCTCAATTGATCGTTATTCGCGGATGAGAGAACAGGTCCCATCCGCCTGGTGGCGTCCCTCGCCGTTGGACACGCGGCGCGCGGCCGCCGTCATCATGAACCCGCCCGCATTTGCCCTGCGCGTCTTGCGCGCCTTCCGAAA
>JAYRTJ010000152.1:0-7402 GCA_041919675.1 Rhodospirillaceae bacterium
TCGTTGCCGAGGTCGTAGAGGTCCTGGATCTGCTTGAACGTGCGTTCGCGGAAGTAATACCAAACGGCCGCCTCGCCCGGCACGACGTTGGGCTGATCGCCCCCATTCGAGATGATGTAGTGCGAGCGCTGCGTCACGGGCAGATGCTCGCGGCGCATGTTCCAGGCGATGTTCATCAGTTCAACGCCGTCGAGCGCGCTGCGCCCCAGCCACGGCGCGCCGGCGGCATGCGCGGTTTTGCCGTGGAAGCGGTATTCCACCGACACGAGGCCGGTGTTGCCGAGATCGCCCCACCCCACGCTGAACTCCGACGAGACGTGGGTGAAGATCGAGGCGTCCACGTCCTTGAACAGGCCTTCCTTCACATAGAAAGCCTTGGTCGCGAGAAGTTCTTCCGCGACACCCGGCCAGATCATCAGGCGGGCCTTGATGTTGTTCTTGATCATCACGTCGCGCGCGGCCAGGGCGGCGGCGACCACCAGCGGCATGCCGGAGTTATGTCCTTCACCGTGACCCGGCGCGCCTTCCAGCATCGGCTTGATCTGCGGCGAACCCGGAACTTGCGAGAGACCCAGGAGGCCGTCGATATCGCTGCCGAGCGCGATCAACGGACCGCCGTCACCCCAGGTCGCCGTGAAGGCGGTGGGGATGCCGGCAACGCCGCGCGTCACCTTGAAGCCTTCCTTCTCGAGGATGCCCGTGATGTAAGCCGAGGTGCGCACTTCCTGGAAACCGGGTTCGGCGAAACTGAAGATGCTGTCGACCATTTCCTGGACGAGCTTCGCGCGCGATTCCACGCCTTCAGTCGCTTGCGCGCGTTGGCCCGAAGTCGTGGCGCGCGCCGCCGCCGGCGGCAGCGAAAGCGCCGTGCCCGCGAGCAGCGCCGTGAAAGCCAAACGTCCGAACTTGGTCATGAGCATCCCCCGATGTGAAAACCCCAGGGGCAAATGGTGGCATGAAAATCAGGCGCTTGCCCACCCGGCGCGGCGGGAGGGGCGGCTTCGTCCGCACGCCGTCCGCATGCAGGCCCGCATGAGGAAATCGGCCGAAGCGCTTGAGCAGGCACGATTTTTGCTTCATCCGCAGCAACCGCATGAACCGCGGCCGATTTTTTCGGACTCGCATTTTTCTGCTGGAAATTCAATCGCAACCGGCTTTCGCCGTTGAGCTGGCGCTGGTGCTGGTGCCGGCGCCTCCGGCAAATTGAGGGTGCAAATGCACAAAACCCGCGCGCGGGAGGCGGGCGGGTTTTTCAGATTTTAGCTTTGGGACGTTGGGCGCGTCGAAGGCCTAAGGTACATTTATATGTATGCGCCCTGAGGGCATTTTTTGTCAAGGATTTTAGGCGTAACGGAACATTAAAACGACCCCTCCCTGACCCTCCCCTTTCAGGGGAGGGAAAAGACGTCGGATTCATTTTAGGTGAGGAGGGGGTCGTTACCCTTGATCAGTTCGGCTGATCCGCGCTGCCGTCCGCCGGCGGCTTCCCGTTCGCCAGCGAGTTCCACAGTTCGATGTTCGGGTTGCGGATGACGCGCGTGCCTTTGCGCTGATCGGCGGCGATGGCTTTCACGTCAGGCGCGCCGGTGTCGCCCAGCACGAACGTATCGAACATGGCGCTCATGGAGGTCAGCATCTTCTTCGTGCTGTCCGGGCGGAAGTGATACCAGCCGTGCGGCTCCTCGGCGTAGACGACCCAGTCGTACCAGTTGCCGTGGATCTCCGCCTGGATGCCGTACTGTTCGATCTGCTGGAAGCGCGCGGCGGAATCGCCTTGCGCGTACAGGAACAGAAGCGGCGTCTTCACGCGGTCGGCATGATAGATGAGCGACCGGCCGTAATAGTTGGCCGGGTTCTCCATCGGGGTCTTGCCGATGAGGAACTTGTTCCAGCCTTCCATGCTGGCATAGGTCGACAGCGTCACGAGATCGGTGGCGCCGTACCACACCACGCCGGCCTTGAGGCGCGTCGGGTCCTTGGTGGCCGCGGCGGTGGTGAAGAAGCCGCCGGTCGAGCCGCCGAACGCGCCGACGCGCTTCGGATCGACCCAGCCCTGGCCCGCAAGCATGTCCATGCCGATGAAGGCGTCATGGATGTCGTCCTCGCCGCCGCGCGTGAACACGGCCTGACGGTAGTCCTTGCCCCGGCCGGTCGAGCCGCGGAAGTTCGGCGCGAACACCAGATAACCCCGGCTGACGAAATACTGAATGTACGGATGCCACTGCTGCGGATGCTGGCCGTTGGAATTGGCGCGGAAGAAGAACAGCGCCGGCAGCTTGTCGCCCGCCTTCGTGCCCTTCGGCTTATAGACGAGTCCGGCAACTTTACGTCCGTCGAAGCTGGTGTATTCCATGAACTCGGGCCACACGAACAAGTTCGCGTCGCGGAGAACCGGGTCCTGGTGATTGGTGATCTGGCGCTCGGAACCGCCGGCGGCTTTCATCGCCCACACATCGCCCGTCATGCTCGGGTCCGAGTGATAGAAGAATATCTCGTCGCCCTTGGCGCTCCACATATGCGTGCCGCGCGTCTGGCCGGTGGCGGAGGAGCCGCCGTTGACGCCGCCGCGCGTGGTGAGCTGCTGCGCTTTGCCGCCGGACGCGGGCATGCGGAAGATGTGGTACTGGTAGTTCAGGTTCTTCGTGAAGCTGATGAACTTTCCATCCGGCGACCAGCGCGGCTCGCTGGCTTCGATGTTCTCGGTCAGCAGCATCTTCGCCTGGCCCGTCGCCGTGTCGATCACGCCGACATTGTTGAAGCCGTTGCGGTCCGAGACGAAGGCGATGGATTTGGAATCCGGCGACCAGGCCGGCGCGGAATCGAGCGAATTCAAGGTATTGGGCGTCATCAGCTTCGGTTCGCCGCCCGAGACCGGCAACGTGTAGATGTCGTTGTTGCTCTGATCGTCGTCGCCCGGCTTCTGGTTGCGCGTGAAGACGAAGGTCTTGCCGTCCGGCGACAGGCCGGCGTTGCCACCGCCGGGGCCCACGCGCGTGATCTTCCTGGTCGCGAGGTCGTAGGCCGCGATGGAGGAATCCCAGAACATATCGGTGACGAAGTAGAGCGTCTTGCCGTCCGGCGACCACATCGGGTTCGCGTCATTGAGCGGACTGTCGGTGACGCGGATCGCCTGACCGCCCGCCGACGGGATGATGTAGATGTCGCGCACGTTCACGCCGCGATAGTCGGCCTCGAAGGCGATCCATTTTCCGTCGGGACTGAACGCGGGGTTCATCTCGCGCCCGGGCATCTTGGTCAGCTGCTTCGGCGCACCGCCGTTGGTGGGCGATGTCCAGATGTCGTAGGTGCCGGCTTCGGCGGACTTGTAGGCGACCAGGCCGGCATCCGGCGACACGTCGAACTCTTCGATCCAGACGGTTTTGGCCAGCGCATCGATCGGCAAGCCCGGCCGCGCTTTCGATTGCGCGAGCGCGCTGGCGCCGAGCAGCGCGGAAACCAGACTTGTCGCGATGAGGAACTTGGAGGCCATCGTACTCTCCCCAGTAGGCGTTGACCGATCGTTCGGGCCGTAGCGTGCACCTCCCCACAAGCCAGGGGAAG
Organism: Rhodospirillaceae bacterium; assembly: GCA_041919675.1. GTDB lineage: Bacteria > Pseudomonadota > Alphaproteobacteria > Rhodospirillales > Rhodospirillaceae > SHVO01. Next base: position 3,562 of record JAYRTJ010000152.1, read on the forward strand.
AGGGATTTCGACCAAGGGAAGCCCTTGAAAGTTTGAAAGTTCGGCGTGCCCCTGACCGCCGGTTCACGGACTAAGCGTTCATACGGCTATGGGTGCTGGTTCGGCGCGCGCAAGGACCGCTAAAAATCCCGGCACGTTTTCAGCGCTCGTCATCAATAAACCTCGACCGGGTTTCTTCTATATCTTCTATTCGGAGCTGGTAGACACATATTGGATCGTGCCTTCGATGGATTTTGCAGAGGGAAAATTAGGCCGCCGGAACAAGACCGGCGAAAATGCAGGCGCCTATTCTGTCGTATTCGTCAACCGGTCCAACGGCCGGCCCCGCCCCAGTCTCAATCAATATAAAGGCCGCTTTGACTTGTTAGCGCCGCAGGCGGCCGTAGAAGACTAGCGCGCCATACGCTCAATGGCGGGCCTATCAAGCTTGTGCTGTGGCACGCACCAGCGCTCGGCCTATACGAGAATCAGCCGCGCGCGTTTCGCGCAAAACTTACGAACGCGTAAAATTCATAAGGCGTATGTTCAAAGGGCGTCGAAGCTCCTAGGCTGCGCACATCCACTTCACTTGCAACTCGAAGGAACGTTCGCATGGCTAAGGTCCTCGTCCTCTATTACTCCTCCTATGGTCACATCGAGACCATGGCCGAAGCGGTCGCCGAAGGCGCACGCGCGGCGGGCGCGAAGGTGGACGTCAAGCGCGTTCCGGAAACCGCGCCCGAGGCCGTGGCGAAGGCCGCGCACTTCAAGCTCGATCAGAAGGCGCCCGTCGCCAGCGTCGCGGAACTCGAGAACTATGACGCCATCATCGTCGGCGTCGGCACGCGTTACGGCCGTATGGCCTCGCAGATGGCCGCCTTCCTCGATCAGACCGGCAGCCTGTGGGCGAAGGGCGCGTTCGTCGGCAAGGTCGGCGCGGCCTTCACCTCGACCGCCACGCAGCACGGCGGCAACGAGATGACGCTGTTCTCGATCATCACCAACCTTCTGCACTACGGCATGGTCATCGTCGGCCTGCCGTACAGCTTCAAGGGCCAGATGAAAGTCGACGAGATCGTCGGCGGCGCGCCGTACGGCGCCACGACCATTGCCGGCGGCGACGGCACGCGCAAACCGTCCGAGATCGAACTTGCCGGCGCGCGTTATCAGGGCGAACAGGTCGCCAAGACCGCGATCAAATTGCACGGATAAGATTTAGAGCCTCAAAGCCTCCAGGAGCAGGCGCGAGACTTGCTCCTGGAGCGGGCCGGCATCGGTGAAGTATCCCTTCGCGTCGGTTCGCGCGTTCTGACGGTTCGTCAGCAATACAAACGCCAGCTTCATCTCCGGCACACCGAGCACATACGTCCCGGTGAAACCCGTATGCGCAAAGGCGCCCGGCGGCATGCCTTCCGGCTGACGCCAGCCAAGGTGCGCGTCCGGTTTCAGAAAAAGATTCACGATCTCGGCGCCGATCACTTGCTTCCCGGCGACGGCGCCGCGATTCAGCATGAGATCGAGCAGAACCTTGAGATCGGCCGCCGTCGAGAACAGCCCCGCGTGACCCGCAACGCCGCCGGCGCCGTACCAGGCGTTGCCGTCGTTGACCTCGCCATCGAGAACATAGCGGCGCCAGCCGTCCCATGACGTGGGATCGCCCTTGTACCCATACCCAAAGCCCGGACCATAGACCATGTGGCGTTCGTAGCCATTGCCCGACTCGGTCACGGCAAAGCCGGAGAGGCCGCGGGCTTTGGGAAGGAAGGCCGTGTGGGTCAGGCCAAGCGGACGGTACAGCGCGTCCTCGATAAACACGTCGAGAGCTTTTCCGCTCACACGCTCAACGACGGCGCCGAGCAGCATGAAGCCGAGATCGCTGTAGTGATAGCCCTCACCCACCGGCCACTCCAGCGGCATGTCGCGGATGGCGCCGTAGATCCCGGCCTTGTCCGCCGCCTGATAGTACAGCGGTTGCCACTGCGCGAGCCCGCCGGTGTGCGTCAGCAAGTGCCGCAAGGTGATCTTGTCCCGATCCGGCCCGCGGAAATCCGGCAGATAGCGATAAACGGGCGCATCCACATCGAGCGTCTTCCGGTCGGCAAGGATCATCACCGCCATGGCCGTGGCCATCACCTTGGTGACCGAGGCGAGATCGAACACCGTCGAGGTTTGCATAATACGCGGCGCGGCCAGCTTGCGTCCGTCAAAGCCGTTGAGCTGCGCGAAGCCGAAGGCGCGCTCCGCGACGACTTTACCGTCCAGCGCGATCAGCATCACCGCGCCCGGGATGCCGCCGTCGTTGACCGCCGCTTCCACGAGCGCGTTGGCCTTGGCGACGGCATCTTGAATTTTCGGTGTTTGAGCCATGGCGTCCGGCGATCCCACAAGAAGTCCGGCGGCGAGCGCGAGCACGGCTTTCATGGCTGCTGTTTCCGCGCAAGGAGCGGGAGCAACGCCACGCTAACGAGGCTGAGCGCCCCCGACAAGGCGAAGAAGCCGTCATAACCGATGTCGCGCTGAAGGGAGGCCGACGCGCCCGCCAAAAGACGCGGCAACAGGAACGCGAAGCCCGCGAGAAAAGCGTATTGAGCCGCCGGATATCTCGGATTGACGAGTACCGACAGATACACAACGAAGACGGCGGCGGCCATGCCGTTGCCGAAGTTGTCCGCGAAAGCGGTGACATAAAGCACCATGTCCGAAGGCGGCGCGTTGGCAAGCCATACATAGGCCGCGTTGCCGAGGGCGGCGAAGACTGCGCCGAGGGCAAGCGAGATCCGCGCCTCGAAGCGCGCCGCCGCCCAGCCCCCGGCCCCCACGCCGGCGATATTGGCGACGAGGGAGAGCGCCCCGTCCGCAATGCCGATCTGCGTGAGGGTGTAGCCGACGGAGGAAAGAAGAGGCTTGGCGAGCGTGAGGGCGAGAACATCGCCCATGCGGTAGAGCGATACGAACGCGAGAATGCCGACGGCCGCAAAGCCAAGAGTGCGAAAGAAATCGAGATACGGACCGAGCGCCGGCGAGGCCAGAAGCGTGTGGTCCGGGGCGAGTGCGCGAATGCGCGGGATCGCCAGCATCATGATCACGAACGGCAAGCCGCACAGCACGAGCACCACCGGCGTGACGTTCGTGCGCGGCGTAATGCCCGCCGCGCCGGCCGCCCGCAGAACGCCCGCGCCCACAACCGCCGTTGCGCCGAGGCCGAGGACGAGCAGCCCCGCCGTCACCGCCAGCCCGACAAAAAGCGCGGGAGCTTTGGCCTTCCCGCTTTCGGGCTTGGTCGCGAGAACCAGCGGGAACGCGGCGAAGGCCGCGGCGGCAACCGCGAGATAGGCGGCGGCCCACCCCGCGTAGTCCGCCATCACGACGGCCGCGCTGCCGGCGGCGACCATGGCGGAGCGGTATCCCCAAAGGACGGCGGAAACCAACGGCGCCTGGGCCTTTGCGGCATGCGCCACTTCACAGCGCCAGCCGTCGGCGGCGGCTTCCAGGGTCGTCGCCCAGAAGGCGAGCTGCAAAGCCCATAGCGCCGTCAGGGGAAGGTTCCGGTCGGGATCGGCAAAAGCCAAACCCACAAGCGAGACCACCACGCCAAGCTGCGACAGCAAGATCCAGCTGCGCCAGCGTCCCCACACACGCCCGAACCCGGGAATCGTCAGGCGGTCCAGCATGGGCGCCCAGGCGAACTTGAAGCTCGGCAGGAGCGAGACCCAGGCGAAGAAGGCGACAACGCCCAAGGGCGCGCCATTCTTGGTCAGGCGCAGGAACAAGACCGCCGAGAACAGGAGGAACGGCAGACCGGAGGAAAAGCCCAAAAGGCCAAAGAGCGCCACGACACGGGCGTCCCTGGTTGTGCCGGCCT
>JAYRTJ010000153.1:0-7223 GCA_041919675.1 Rhodospirillaceae bacterium
CGCGCGCGCTGGTGTGCGAACCGAAGCTGATCCTGGCGGACGAACCGACCGGGAACCTGGACACCGCCAACGGCGAGGCGGTGATGCAGATGCTGGAACAATGCGTGGGCAACGACACCACCGTGATCATGGTGACGCACTCGGAAGCCTTTGCCGCGCGGGCGCACCGCTGCATCCATCTGCTGGATGGAAGAGTTGTGGATCCCGTTTCCGTAGCCGCGTAACGCGCGTTCTTCATTCTCTGGGAGGGGAATCACAATGTTTCGTAATTACCTTGCGGCCGCATTACGCAACATGCTGCGCAATCGCCTTTATGCGGCGATCAATACGATCGGGCTCGCGGTCGGGTTTGCGGCTGCGTTGCTGGTCGCACTTTTTATCCGCGATGAACTGACGTTTGAACGTTGGATCCCCGGGGCCGAACGGACGTTCCTCCTCGCCTACGAAGTGCATTTCAACAACGGCTTCCCAACGGTCTTTGGCGACAACGGGGGGAATGGAGACATCGTGCCGGCGCTCTCCGGGCTGCCCGGGGTCGAAGGCTCGGCACGGCTTTATAATGCGCCGATGTTCCGGGCGCCTCTCGCAGGCCTTCGCCGCGGCGACGTCGAAGCGGAAGAACGTCTTTATTGGGCCGACCCCAACTTCCTTTCTATCGTGCCGCTTCCCATGGTCGCGGGAGACCCACAAAACGCCCTTAGCCAACCCGACGCTGTCGTCATCACGCGCCGCATGGCCCGCAAGTACTTCGGCCGCGACGACGCACGTGGTGAAACAATCGAGATGGACCGCGCACATGCGATGACGGTGACCGCCGTGATCGAGGACCTTCCGTCCAATACTCACCTCGACTTCGACGTGCTGGCCTCGGCGCGCGCGCCGTTCTCCGATCTAGCTACGTTGGATGCTACGCCGATAGGCAAGCAGGGGCACGGCGCTTTCACATATGTTCGCCTGAAACCCAACGCGAGCGTGCAAAGCGCGCAGGATGCTTTGCCATCCGTGTTCGAGCGCACGGGCCTCGCGGAACGTCTCGCGTTCCAAATGAAGAACGGTGTCGATCAACGGTACTTCTTGCGGCGGATTGCGGAGGTCTACCACTCGCAAGGCACTCCGCCTTATACACAGAAGCTTCGGGGCAATTTGCAGACGTCCCATTCGCTCGCCGTCGTCGCGCTGTGCCTGATGCTGCTCGCCTGCATGAATTTCGCGAGCCTGACGACCGCGCGCGGCGCTCAGCGCGCCGTGGAAGTCGGCGTGCGCAAGGTTTCGGGCGCCTTCCGTCTCGATCTCGCGCTCCAGTTCATCGGTGAGTCACTGCTGACGACGGCGATCGCGATGGCTACAGCAGTTGCCACGGTGACGCTTCTACTGCCTCGTCTCAACGCGCTTCTGTCACGAAACAGTATCTCCCTCGACCTCGCCGGAGACGGGACCATCGCCGCCACTCTGCTCGGGATCACAGTACTCGTCGGTGTTATAGCCGGCCTCTACCCAGCGCTAGTGCTTCCCGCCTTTAAAATGGTCTCCGTCCTGAAGGGTGGTCCTGTGCGCGGCACCGGAACCGGCCGCGCGCGCCAGGTCGTTGTCGCGTTCCAGTTCGCGGTTCTGATCGCCCTCATCCTCACGAGCGCGATTGTGTATCGCCAGACTCAGTTCGCCTTCAACGAGGGTATGCGTCTCGATACGCAACAGGTGCTTCTGGTGCGCACGACCTGCGGCACCGCTTTTCCTGAAGAAGTCGCAAAACTGCCCGGCATCGCCGCGACCGCCTGCTCCAGCAATGAAGCGCTGAATTACGAATGGTCGGCACAGGCAACGAAGCGCCTCGACGGAACTGAGACGGATTTCGACCTTGCCGCCGTCGGTCCCGGGTTCTTCGAGCTCTATGGCTTCACGCCCGTTGCCGGCCGGTTCTTCGCCCGTGACAACCCGATGGACAACGGCGATGCGCCCACTTCGCTCGTTTTGAATGAAGCTGCCGTTCGTGATCTGGGTTATGCCACGAACGAGGCTGTCCTCGGCCAGTTGATCGAGTGGCCCTACGTTTCTCCGAAGCGTACGGGCGCCTATCGGCGCGGACCCTACGAGGTCGTTGGCGTCGTACCCGACTTCTACCTGGACGCCGTCCACAAAGAAATCCGTCCCACCGCTTACACCACGCACCCTGCAGCAAGCCAGATCCTGAGTGTGAAGCTCAACGGCGGAGATATCCCGGAAACCCTGGCGGCCATCGACCGCGTATGGGCCGCGAGCGGTGAACACAGAGCCATCACGCGTAGCTTTCTCGACCAGCGTGTCCAGGAACTCCACCTCGACATCACAAGGCAGTCTCAATTCTTCACGGCGCTTTCGGTGGTCGCTATCGCCATCGCCGCGCTGGGGCTTTTCGCTTTATCCGCCTTCACCGCCGAGCAGCGCACCAAGGAGATCGGAATTCGCAAAAGCATGGGCGCCAATCGGGGCGACATCATCCGGCTACTGCTGTGGCAGTTCGCAAAGCCCGTACTGTGGGCGAACGTCATAGCGTGGCCGGCGGCTTATCTCATCATGCGCGGCTGGCTCGACGGCTTCGCCTATCACGTCGATATCGCGCCGTGGATGTTCATCGCATCCTCGGGGCTGGCGGTCGTGATCGCGCTGCTGACGGTGGTTGGGCATGCGCTGTGGGTTGCGCGCGCGCAGCCCGTGACGGCGCTGAGGTATGAGTAAAACGAAATAACGACCCCTCACCCAACCTCTCCCCTTTCAGGGGCGAGGGGCAAAAGACCTAATACAGCCCGCCGGCGGCGGGGACTTGCGGATCGTTGCCTGGGGTTTCGACCAGCAGGTCGGCGTCGCTGGTGATGCTTTGCTGATCGAGCGGCGACGTTCCGGTCTTGAAGGCTTCGAGGATGACGCGGGCGTCGCCGGGTTCCGCCGGGCGGCCGGTCTGTTTGTTCACGCGCACGAGGCTGATGCCGGGCGGGACGCGGAACGGGGTCTTGGGTTCGTCTTTCAGCGCGGCCTGGATGAAGTCGCGGAAGATCGGCGCGGCGATGCTGCCGCCGGTTTCCTTCGGACCCATCGAACGCGGCTCGTCGAAACCGACGAACACACCGGCGACGAGGTTCGGCGAGAAACCGATGAACCAGACGTCGCGCGCGTCGTTCGAGGTGCCGGTCTTGCCGGCGAGCGGCCAACGCAGCTGGCCGACGCTGCCCGCCGCCGTACCGTACTGCACGACGCCTTCGAGCAGATGCACGACCTGATAGATGCTGGCCGGGTCGGCGAGCTGTTCGCGCGTGTCTTTCAGGTCCGGCGGCCCCTGCCCGTCCCAAGTTTCGGCGGCACAGGTTTCGCAGCTGCGCACGTTGTGGCGATAGATGGTCTTGCCGTTGTGATCCTGGATGCGGTCGATGAGGCTGGGGTTGAGCTTCTTGCCGCCGTTCACGAGTTCACCATAAGCGGTGACCATCTGCAGCACGGTGGTGGATTCCGCGCCGAGCGAGGCGGCGAGGTTGCGCGGCAGCTTGTTCACGGCGCCGAAGCTTTCGGCGACCTCGGCGACCTTGTCCATGCCGACGGCTTGGGCCAATCGGACCGTCATGAGGTTCTGGGACTTCTCGATGCCGATGCGCAACGTGGCGCGGCCGAGATATTCATCGGTGTAGTTGCTGGGCTTCCACTTCGGCAGGCCCGGGCCCTGATCCATGACGAAGGGCGCGTCGAGCACGAGGGTGGACGGCGTGAAGCCGGATTCCATCGCCGCGAGATAGACGAAGGGCTTGAAGGACGAACCCGGCTGGCGCTGGGCCTGGGTCGCGCGGTTGTACTGCGACTTGGCGTAGGAGAAGCCGCCGCTCATGGCGCGCACACGGCCGGTGAAGGGATCGAGCGCAACGATGGCGCCGTCGATGTTCGGCACCTGACGCAGGGCATAGGTGTGCTCGGGGTAGGCAACGCCGTCGCTGTTGGCCTTCACGGCCTCGACCGCGATCACGTCGCCCGGATGCAACACTTGAGTCGCCGCGCCGACCGCGGCGCCGACCTGTTGTTCCGGCAGGGACTGACGCGCCCAGCGGAGTTCGCTCAAGGGAATGGCGCCTTGCGTGCCGTCGCGCAGGAGGACCGTGGCCTTGTCGTTCTGAACGCCGCTGACAACCGCGGTTTCCCAGGTCGGCAGGATGCCGGCGGGATCTTCCATTTTGCGGAGTTGTTCGGCGAAGTCCGTGCCGTCTTTCAGGCGCGTGAACGCGCCGCGCCAGCCGTGGCGGCGGTCATAACCGATCAGCCCTTTGCGCAGCGCTTCGGTGGCGAGGCGCTGGAGCTGCGGGTCGAGCGAGGTGCGGACCGCGAGGCCGCCCTTGTAGAGCGTATCGGAGCCGTAGCGGTCGGCGAGATCGCGGCGCACTTCCTCGGCGAAATGTTCGGCGACGATCTGTTCGGTTTCGTCGCGTTTACGGGTGGTGATGACTTCGGCGCGGGCGGCCTTCTCTTCGTCGCGCGTGATATAACCGTCGTCCTGCATGCGCCCGATCACATAGTCGCGGCGATCGCGCGCGGCGTCCGGGTAGCGCTGCGGATTGTAGTTCGACGGGCCTTTCAAGATGCCCGCGAGATAGGCCGCTTCGCCGACGGTCAACTCATCGAGCGACTTGTTGAAGTAGTTCATCGCGGCGGAGGCGATGCCGTAGGAGGCGTACCCGAAATAGGCCTGGTTCAGGTACAGCTCCATGATGTGTTCTTTGGTGTAGGCCTGCTCGATGCGGAAGGAGAGCACCGCTTCGCGGACCTTACGGTCGATGGAGTATTCGCGCCCGATGAGGAACATCTGGGCGACCTGTTGGGTGATCGAAGACGCGCCGGCCATGCGGCGGTCGCTGCCGATGATCTTCTGGCCGAGGGCGGCGAACACGGCGCGCGTCAGACCGATGGGATCGACGCCCGGGTGCGACCAGAAGCGCTGGTCTTCCGAGGCGACGACGGCATTGATCACGCGGCGCGGGATGGCTTCGAGCGGCACGAACACACGCCCCTCGACGGCGTATTCGGTGATCAGGCGTCCGTCGCCCGCGTAGACGCGGGTCATGACCGGGGGATTGTAGGTGGCGAGCTGGCGGTAGTCCGGCAGCCCTTTGCCAAAATGATAGAAGACGAAGATCGCGCCCGCACCCGCGAGGAACACGCCCATCATGAGGACGAAGAATCCGGCCATCAGCCAGCGGGTCATCCGCTTGTCGAGGACGGGTAACTTTCGTTTGGTCTCACTCTTGGTCTCAGCCATGAGAGGGCTCGCTCGGCTAAAAAAGGGTACGGACGCGGGGATGCTCTACCATAACGCATGGCGGCCCAGGGACGTTTCTGGCCGCCGGATCATTATTTCTGGCCCGGAAATCGGGCGAAAAAGCGGTTACGGCGGCGGCTTACCATGCCGCGCCCCGGGGGCTGACGCGGGCGCCTAACCCCGGCTGGCGCTTTGGAGGCCGCCGAAGTGGGTGTCGACGCCGCGGACCACGGCGGCCATGAGCTTGCCGCGGTAGGTCTCGGTTTTGAGGGAGGCTTCGTCCTGCCGGTTGGAGAGATAGCCCATCTCGATCAGGACGGAGGGCACGTCGGGGGATTTCAGGACCGCGAAGCGCGCGAAACGGTGGCCGTTGCGCAGGAGGGTGGCCTCGCGCTTGAGCTCGCCGATCAGGCGGTCGGCGAGCTTGGTGGCGAGGTTCATACTTTCCCGCTGCGCGAGGTCGACCAGGATGTGACGCACTTCCTGGCTTTCATGGGAGAGATCGACGCCGATGATGTTGTCGGCGCTGTTCTCCTTCTCGGCGAGCTGTTCGGCTTCACGGTCGGACGCCTTCTCGGACAGCGTATAGACCGACAGGCCGCGAACGTCCTTATTTGCGATGGAATCGGCGTGCAGCGAGATGAAGAGATCGGCTTCCGCCGTGCGCGCGATGTCGCGGCGCTCGGCGAGTTCGAGCGAGAGATCGCGCTCGCGCGTGAGCTGAACCCGGTACCGGCCGGTGGCTTCAAGGCGGCTTTTGAGCTGCTTGGCGGCGGCCAGGGTGATCGCCTTTTCATAAATGCCGCTGAGGCCGATGGCGCCCGGATCGACGCCGCCGTGGCCGGGATCGACCACGATGAGCTTCTTGCGGTTGGCCTCTTTCTTCCCGGGCGGCGCGACAGCTTTCGCCGGGACCGGCTTGGCGGAGGTCGCCGCGAGCGCCCCGATCCGGTTCTGAGGACCGGCGGCGGCCACGAACTTCTCGCGGGTGGTCTTTTCCAGGTCGATGACGAAGCGGTGGGGGGTGCCGCCGGTGGCGGGGAGCACAAAAGCGTTCTTCACCGCGGCCGGATCGATCAAGTCGACCACGATCCGGGCGCGCCCGGGCTGGAACAGGCCGTAACGGACGGCCTTCACCACCCCGGTGGGATGCGCGAGGGCGCTGCCCTGCATGGTCCAATCCAGCTCGGGCAGGTCGGCCACGATGCGGTAGGGCTCGGCCAGGGAAAAGATGGAAAATTCAATGTTTTCAGAGAGTTCAAGGACGAGCCGGGTATGGGTGCCGTGATCGTGGACCCGGATGGAGGAGGCCACCCCGAGGGCGCGGGCCGCCATAGGCCACAACACGCTCCCCGCAACGGTCGCAAGCAGGGTGCGGCGCGACAATCCCGGCACGAAAAATGACATCCGCTCCAACAATATCTGGGACCTTAACCCCTTGACTCTCCTATATATACACCGAGTCGCGGAATCGCGGCAATAAGCTTGCGCGGCTGGAATTAACCATTGTCACGGCTGCGATCACCTGTTTATGGTAACCTCACGAGGTTGCGCCTGACAGGCTGCGCCCGCCGTAATGAGCTCCCAGCCGTAAAGGCCTGGCTCCGGTGGCGGTCGGAATCGGGACTTATAAGAGTAAGCCCGCTAGTTGTGTGGACGCGGCCCCGTTGATGGGGACGGTTCACGTCGCTTGAATCGCCGAACGGGAAATGCCGGTCTCGGCGCACTCAATCTCGGCGCATTCGGTCGACAAACGCCCGCCCCCATATCATGTGTTCACTCGAGGGGGCTCGGTTTGCCAACAGCCTCGCTACCAATCAAAGCGCCGCGCCATGTGGGCGCCTCCCCCCATTCGCAGGGTTTCAGCCTGACGAACGCGATCGGCCATGAGCTGCCGATGCGTGCCCGTCAACGCTCCCGCTTTTTAAACCTTTCAACTTTCCACCGCGCCCCGCTC
>JAYRTJ010000154.1:0-7211 GCA_041919675.1 Rhodospirillaceae bacterium
GCACCCCCAGGCCTGTTGCGCCGCCCTATTCCCGATCACTGTGTCTTTTAAGCCCCAAATAGGTTTGGATTCAAAACCTTTGCGGCCTATTCGCGCCCCGCGCGGGCCTCTGGTTTTGATTGATTCAAAGGTGCGGCCTCGGCCGTCTTGGCGTCGTCCCCGTGGTCGATGAAGACCTGGATCATGTTGAACTGCAGCGCCGAGGAAATCGCGGTCATCTTGCCGTCCTTGTCGGGATAACCATCGGCCATCTTGTTCAGTTCACGGTAGAAGCGCGGCGCATCGTGCTGACCGTAGCTGAAGTGATGCGTCGACCAGGTGGTCGCATGCGCATACATTTTCTCGACGTCGGCGTAGCCGGCGAGCACGCCTTCGGCGCGTTCGGGCGTCAGACGCAAGCTGAAGCGGGCGCCCTTCATCAGGAGATAGTCCGGCACCGGCGGGAAGACTTCCCAAGGGACCATCATGGATTCGATCGGATCGGTCAGCAGCATGCCCTTTTCGATCTTGCCCTTGGCGCGGCGGATGAGGCGCTTGCCGAACTTCATGTCGGGACGCTGCGTGCCGCCCGCGACGACGAGCGCGCCCGAAGCATCCTGCATCAAGGGGTCCATGCCGCGATAGAAGGTGACGGAAACGTCGGGATCGTCGGCGAGATCGTCGACGTCGGTGATTTCGATCATGGTGCGGTTGAAGGCGTAGTCGCGCACCTGCTTCGTGGCGAAGAAGAAGATCGCGCCGTCCGGTCCCCGGTAGATGCGCGCGCAGCCGATCACACGATAGAGATTGTTATCGACGCCCGTCTCGCCGTCCTGATTGGCGAAGTCGCCGTCCTTGACCTTGCCGTCGAGATTGATGCCGTTGGAGATCTTTCCGCCGGCATGGCGGTAGGGAAGTTTGTCTTCGGTATCGAGCGGAAAATATTTGAAGCCTTCGCGCGCGAGCTGGGTGTCCACGACGGACTTGCCCTTGCCGTCGCCGAAGTAGGATTTGAAAACCTCGCGCGGGCCGTAGTCGTTGAGGCCTTCCGGACATTCCGCTTTCGCATCGGCGGTCTGATACACCGACCAGTGCATGGTCACCGTCGCATAGCTGATGGTGCGGTTGCGCACCGGGCCTTGCGCCGTGTCATCGGCCATGGCCGCACCTGTGACCCCGGCGGCAAGCGCCATGACGGCACAGATATTTTGAACCTTGCGCAGCATCACACCCTCCCGGGGGCTTAGTAAGTGTTGCCGAAGAAATCGTCGCGCAGCCAGAAGGCCGTGAAGCCGTTGCGCCGTCCGCGATGCTCGCCGCGCGCCACGCCCAAAGTGTCGCCGGGCTGCAGGTCACGGGCATAAGTGTAAACGGGGCGGTCGCGATAAGCCCACACCTTCAATGTATTTTGCGCGCCCGCGGGCGCGAGGCGTCCGGTCATCGGGTCAACCGTGATGACACTCCAACTGCGGTTTTCCGCCCTCGCGCCGTCACGTGCGATTACATAAGGCCACATCGCGAGACAGCGCGCGGCGTCGCCGCCGCCGCAAATCGCGAGCCGGTATTGTTGCGGCGCGCCGGGATGATCGCACGCCAGTTGATCGGCGGAATCGTCGCCGCAGTTATAGGTATAGATCGTCTTGCCGTTCTCGTCGGCGAGCACGATTCCGGCCAGCGTTTCCTGCTGCGTGAACTGCTTCGGCGGCGTGGGCGAACGCTGGAGATAAACATTGTGCCACCCGGCTTCATCGCTGCCCTTCAAGCTGCGGATGTCGTAGTCGAGCGCATAGGTGTAGAGCGGGCGTTTGCGGAACGCCCACTGATAGACACCGGGCGAACGTTCGAAAGTCGACCAGTCGCCTTGGCCTTTCGCCGCCACCGGCGCCAGCATCGGCGGCCACGTGCGCGCGCAAAGTTCATCGCAGTTGGACGTGTTCGCGCCGTCGCGGTCCGAGACATAGATCGAATAATTCTTATCGTTGAGAAGCTGACGCCCCGTCGTGGTGGTGAGCACCGCGAAACCGGGCGGGATCGCCGACGGCGCCTGCGCCGGACGGCGCGTCGCCGGGCCGTCGTTGCCGCCGCCGCTTTCGCGCGTGGTCGCGGCCATCACATCGCCGGGCACTTTGTCGAGCGGCGAGGTGTAAAGCGCGTGCTCGTCGTAGGCCCACTGCTTCTTGCCGTCCTTGCGGGTGATCGGCGTGAAGTCACCGATGGGCTTCGCGTCGTCGGCGGCGTACACCGGCGGCCATTCCTCGGCGCAGGATTTGCGCGCCGCGAGATCGGGAAGTTCGAGACCGGGCGGATACGGGCTCATGAGCCCCGCCGTGAGAGTCGTTTTCTCGAAGGTGCAGTCGGATTGATTCTTGGAATCGCCCGTCACGCCGTTTCGGAGCGTGTCATGCGGCCAGTAATAGAGCGTCATGCCTCTTTGATCGGCGAACACCGGCCCTTCAAGCTCGGTGTATTCAACGCGGAAACCCGCGGGCATCGGCACATGGAGATAAGCTTCGCGCGCGGCCGGTAAAACGGTGCGCTGGGCGTCGGCGGCCATGGCCGTCATCGACACCGCGCCCAAAAGAAGAGCCGTTCCGAACTTAAGTGCGCTGCGCATCCGGCCCATCCCTCACCGTGAATCCGGCCAAGCCGGTGACGCTGTGGGCGGCAGTATGACCCACCCTCCAATCCTGACAAGCCATGCGCTTTACGCATGAAGGAATTCGGGACCCGGCGTTTTCGCAATGTTGCCGGGCGACATGGGCGACATGCGACATCTTTCAAATTCTCTTTTTAAAACAATATATTGAGAGAAAATTCGGGAAGGCGACATGCGGGCGACATCGGGCGACATCTGTTAACTTTTGCCAACGCGGGGGCTTTGAAAACGAAAAAGGACGCGGGCGCATAGGACGTCATCGCAGGCTCCAGATCTTTGCGCCGGGTTATATCTAATATAGGGACATTTGTCAAGAAAAAATCCTGAAAAGTCCCTGAATTGAAAGTTCGTGCATTGCCGGTGCGTCCCGCGCCGCGCTTCACATATTGTGCCGCGATGACCGACACCTCCGCCGCCATTGCCAGCTATTACGACAATCTGTCCCGGTTCCTGGACTTCGCGCGGCGCGTGGGACGCGGGGGCGGCGCGCCGCAAGGGTCCACGCACAGATTCCTGGCGGGCGCGCCGGGTGAAGCGGATGCGGATACGCCCGGGCCCGAGCGGCTCGATCGTCTGGCGCTCGATGCGGCGGTCGCGGCGGGACTCGCACGAGCGCCGCGCGTGGTCGATGCCGGATGCGGCCTGGGCGGAACGATCTTCCATTGGAAGCAACGCGCCGGCGGCCGGTACGTCGGCTTGACCCTCAGCCCCGAACAGCGCCGCCGCGCGGAGGACGAAGCGCAGCGCCGCGGCCTCGCGGGTGATTGCCGTTTCCTGGTGCGCAGCTATCACGCACCGCTCGATCCGTCCTATGACGCGGCGATCGCAATTGAATCGCTTGCGCACAGTTCGGATCCCATCGACGCCGTCGCCAATCTTTCGCGGGCTTTGAGACCGGGCGGACTCTTGGTGATCGTCGACGACATGCCCGAGCCGCAGGCTTTCCCTTCTCTCCTGGCCGGTTTCAAGTTCGGCTGGCGCACGCCGGTGCTGCTGGACGCGCCGGCCTTTCGCGCCGCGCTTGAGGCTTGCGATGTTTCGGTCGTGCGCGAGATCGATCTGACCGCGCGCCTGCGCCCGCGCCCGCTGCCCTGGCTGCACGTCCTCATCGCCGCGCTTGGGATGGCGCGCGCCCTCGCCCCCACGCGGGGTATGCGCGATGTGCTGGACGCCCTGCGGGGTGGATTCTTCCTGGAGGCGTTGTACCGCACCGGCGGCATGCGCTACCGGATGATCGTCGCTTCAAAACGCTAATTCACCGGATTGTTCATTGAGGCGCCCCCGCGCGGAGGTCTAAGCTTCCGCCCGATCCATTTTCAAACGGGGGAGAACACATGATTGGATATACCTGCGTCGGCACGAACAATCTCGACAAAGCCGTCGCGTTTTACGGCGAACTGCTCGGCCTGATGGGCGCGCAAGTCACGTTCAAGAGCGAACGCGGCGTGGGCTGGGGCACGGCGCCGGACAAGCCGATGTTCAGCGTTCTGATGCCGTTCGACAAGAAGAACGCGACCGTGGGCAACGGCAGCATGGTGGCGTTGGCCGCCGCGAATCCGGACCAAGTGAACGCGCTGCATAAGAAGTGCCTCGATCTCGGCGGCACCTGCGAAGGCCCGCCGGGCGCGCGCAGCGACGGTTTCTACGCGGCTTATTTCCGCGACCTGGACGGCAACAAGCTGGCCGCCTTCTGCATGACGAAATAACGGGGATGAATTTGCCTCTCCCTGAAAGGGGAGGGAATAAAAAAAAGAGGCCAGGACTCGCGTCCTGGCCTCAATTTTTTTAGAGCCGCTTACATTTCGAAGCGCACACCCAGACGGAAGACGCGGCCTTCGTCGGCGTTTGTATTTTCGTAGTAACCGTTGCTGATCTGGCCGTAGCGCAGGGCCAGGGGTTCATTGAACAGGTTGTCCACGACGAAGAAGGTCGTGACCGCGCCGTCCATGAACTTGTAGTTCAGATTGAGATCGAAGGTCTTGCGGCCTTCGATATGGTTCATGCTGAAGGTCGGCGCGTTCGGCGTGGAGACCGGACAGCCGGTGGTGCAGACCGTGGCGTTCTTGTGATACACGCCCGGACCTTCACCGCGCATGGTGAGGGTGCCCGAGAACATATCCAGCGTGTAGCCGAGCGAGACCAGGTACTTGAAGTCTCCGGTCGTGAGCGGCGCGCCGGTCGAGACGTTGCCGAGAACGCCGGCGCCTTCCTGCAGCACG
This sequence comes from Rhodospirillaceae bacterium, assembly GCA_041919675.1. Classification (GTDB taxonomy): domain Bacteria; phylum Pseudomonadota; class Alphaproteobacteria; order Rhodospirillales; family Rhodospirillaceae; genus SHVO01. Next base: position 4,855 of record JAYRTJ010000154.1, read on the forward strand.
CCGTCGAGATCGATGCTGTTCAGGCGGAGCACCTTCGTGGCCAGACCGCGGATCTGCACGTTACCCGCCCATGAGTCGTCGATGGTCGAGAGCGGCATGTTGTAGCTGGCTTCGAAGTCGATACCGCGGGCCTGTTGCGAGACAAGGTTACGGCCCGGGTTGTTGACCTGGGTGATGAGGCCCAGCGTCTGCCCCGCGGCCGGAGCGCCGCGAATGATCAGAGCGCAGAGTTCCGCATCGCCGGCGCGGCAACGATCGACGATACGCTGCGAGCCGAGTGTGGCGACGGCGCCCTTGATGTCGATGTTGTAGTAGTCGACCGACGCGCCGAAGCCTTGCAGGAACGTCGGCTGGAACACCACGCCGAGGCCGGTCGTGTCGGCCTTTTCAGGCTTCAGGTTCGGGTTGCCCACGGTGTTGGTGAGGATGGCGTAGGTTTCGTTGCGGAACACGTCGATGACCGTGCCGGTCCCGGTGGTGCCGCCCGAGAACAATTCGCCGATGTTCGGCGCGCGGATGTCGCGGGAACGGGTGACGCGGAAGGTGACGTCGTCGATCGGATTGTAGGTGGCGCCGATCTTCCACGTCGTCACGTAACCCGAGGCGCTGTAGCTGGTGGCGCGCACGGCGGCGTTGAGATCGAGCGAACGGGCCCAATCTTCATCGCGCGCGAGCGGCACCACCGTTTCGAAGGCGCCTTCGGTCACGGTGTAGGACCCGATCGTGGGCTGATAGTTGCCGGCGAAGAAGTTGCGGAGCAGATCCTGGTCGCTGGCGAAGCCCGTGGCCGCTTCCTTGCGGTGTTCGGCGCTGAGCGCCACCGACACCGGACCCGCCCAGAGCTCGAACGGCTCGCCGGTGACCGTGCCGGCGAAGGTGTTGAGCGACATGCGGGTGTACAGGTAGCCGTTGAAGATCGAATAAGGATAAGCGCCCGGCGTCGGATCGTTGACGCCGATGCCCATCACGTTGATCGGCTTACACGGATGATTGGGATTGCCGAGCGCGACGCGGCAAACGATACGGCCCGTGGTCGGATCGGTGACCGCGTCGATGGCTTCGAGATAACGCGGCACGTTCGGGTTGTTGGTGGAGCGCGCCGAGATGTGGGTCGTCGAACGCGAGGCCGAGACGTCCCAATTCCAATCGGTGCCGCCCGCTTCGAAGCTGCCTTCAAAGCCGGCCATGTAGCGGCGGAAGTAGCGCTGGTTGCGCGCGCCCATGTCGATGAAGTCGCCGTTCCACGTCCCGAGGGTAAAGTTGGTGAGACCGAGCGTGGTCATCTGCGTACGGATCGACGCCGGAATGAAGGCGTTGTCCGCGCGGATGGTGAGGTTGCCGAGACGGAAGTACGGCACACCCTGATAGTTCACGCTCTTGGTGTGCGACCACTGCACTTCAGCGAAGGCGGTGACATTGTCGGCGACATCGTAGCTGGCGCGCGTGAAGACGGTTTCACGCTCGAGCGCGATATTGAGCGGAAGCTGGCCGTTAAGGCGCGAGAACTTCCACATCCCGCCCGACATATATTGCGAGCTGATGACCGGGCCGTAGACGAAGTTGGCCGGCGTGCCGCCTTGAAGGAAGTATGTGCCCTTGAGCGGACCGGCGGTGATGATCCCGCCCGGCGCGGCGTTGGAGAGACCAACCTGATCGAGCGCGATGTACTGCGGAACGCTGGTGCTTTGACCGGCGCCGGTTCCGTATGCCGGATTGGTGAGCCAGTTGTACGTGTTGTCCATCACGTTCTGGCGGTAGTAGGCGTGATCGATCGCGGCGTTGTAGGCGTGCTCGCCGCTGATCAGGAAGTGACCGCGGCCGCCGGCGAATGGAGTGCCTGCGCCGATATCGACCTTGTAGCTTTCACCGTCGCCGTACGTCGTGACGCCGCCCTGCACCGAGCCTTTGATGCCGGTGTATTCTTTGTCGAGGACGAAGTTCAGAACCCCCGCGAGCGCATCGGAACCGTAGACGGCCGAGGCGCCGCCGGTGACGACGTCGACGCGTGCGATAAGGCTGTTCGGCATGGTGTTGAGGTCGACCGCGCCGCCGATGAGGCCGCCGCCGAGACCGCCGAGGTTCGAGCCGACAACGCGCTTGCCGTCGAGGAGCACCAGGGTGCGCGACTGACCGAGCGCGCGCAGGTTGGCGAGATTGATGCCGGCCGTGCCGCCGCCGATGGTGGAGACCGTGCGCTGACCGACGGTATTGCCCTGCAGCGCCGGAAGGCGCGCAACCGCGTCGGCGACGTTCGGCAGGCCCATGTTGTTGAGTTCATCGGCGCCCAGCACGGACACCGGCGTCGGCGCCTCGTAACCCTGGCGCACGATGCGCGAACCGGTGACGACGATTTCATC
>JAYRTJ010000155.1:0-7203 GCA_041919675.1 Rhodospirillaceae bacterium
CTTCAGAACCCTCGGCCTCCTACCCCTCAGCGCCGAAGCCGTCTAAACCACCGAACCGCCGTATGCGGACCCGCATGTACGGTGGTGTGGGAGGGGCGGAGCCTTCCGGCTCCCCCCTATCCCGATTACGCGCAATCCGCGCTTCACGCTCAATTTGTCATCCCGGCGATCCGCCTTCGCCAAGGCTACGGCGGATCGCCGGGGCGACAAATCGCGTCATTTCTTCAACCACCCCTGATCGCGCGGCATCGCGGGATCGGCGGTGATCTTCAGCTCGGCGCAGTGGTGGTAGGTGTAGCCGCCTTCGGGATTGAAGCCGTGGTCGGCCATCCATTGGATGACCTGCAGCGTGCAGTTCTCGCAATCGATGTTCGGGATGCGGATGTCGGTTTCCCAGATGTGGCCCGGCTCAAAACGCTCCGTATGCACGAACAGGCCGTCCGCGATAACCGGCGGCTTCGGGTTCGGATCGATCTTGGCCGAGACCGAGCGCGGGCCTTTTTCCGTTTCGCGGGTCACGGTTTCCGGGTCGGCCGGCAGATCGAGGGGCTGGCCCGCCAGCGCGATGCGGTAGTGCCCCGGGTGATAGACGGTTTCCTTGATCTTGATGTGAAACTGCGCGCCGCCTTTGACCGGTGTGACGACGCCCGTCGCTGGCGTCGAGCCGCTCTTCGTGCCGCCGCAAGGCTCGGCTTTCTGAGGATTGCCGCGCTCGTCCTGGGTCAGGATCGGCGTGGGCGCCATTAAATAGAAGTGTGAGCTTGCTTCGGCCGGCACAAGAAGCGCCAGGAGCGAAAGATAGGCCGGATGAAATTTCATGTGTCCCCGCTGCTTGTTTCAGACGCGAAGTGTACGCAGGCCGCGCGGGCCCACGAATCACGATGGGGCGAACGGCCGGGACACAGTCTAACGCGAAAGGGGGGAGCTAAGCCTAGCGAACTTTCAGGTTCAGGCGGGCGCGGCGTTCCTGCTTGATCTTGTACATGGCCGCGTCGGCGGCCTCGAGCAGGGGCTTCACCTCGGCCTTGGAGGCATACATATGCACGCCGCAGCTGGCCTTGATCGCGATCTGATTGTTGTCCCAGGCCGCGTAGGCGTTGTTGAGCTTGCGGTCGAGATCTTCCGCGCGGCGCACGCCGTTGCGCTTATTGGAGCGCGGCAGAAGGATCGCGAATTCGTCGCCGCCGAGGCGGCCGATGTAGTCGGTGTCGCGGATGTGGCCTCGCAGGAGGTTGGCGACGGTCAGCAGCACTTCGTCGCCCGCCGCGTGGCCGTAAGTGTCGTTGACCGGCTTGAACTCGTCGAGGTCGACAAAAATGAGCACGCCGCCGACGCCGTGACGGCGGGCGACGGAAAGTTCGTGCGTGAGCGCTTCCTCGAAGCCGCGGCGGTTCAAGACGCGCGTCAGGCCGTCCGTGGTGGCCAGATTTTCGAGTTCGCCGATCCGGCGCTCTTGGCTCTTCAGATGATCGGTGATTTCCGCGACGAGGGCGTGCGCGAGCTTCGCGATCTCCATGATCGCGCCCGTTCCTTCCGATTCACGCGCCGGCGACGCCTGTTCCGTGAAGTGGACAAGCTGCGTCAGCTTTGTGACGATCGACTTCGAAGAAGGATCAGAACCCACAGCGGCTTTGCGCTTGGGTTCCGGCGCCCCGGACATCCCCAAATCTCCGTACCCCAAATTTGGCGGCATTCTCGGAATGGTTGATCGCGCAGTCAACAAACTAAGTTGGTGCTAGGGGCGAACCTTCAACCTGAAATCATGATAAAGGAAAGCCCTGCGCCCTGAGGTATGACGGACAAAGCTTTTTCAGGCCAAAATTGCCTGATTTAACAATATAACAATTCAGACGGCCCGCGATCGGGGTAGGTTCATGAGCTGGCGTTCCGGCGCAATTTCGTTTTGAGTCAAAAACGAATTGGGCGAATCGCGGCCGTCGGCGGGCGACGGTTTGGGTCGAGGCTATGGAGTGAGGTTGAGCGTGAAGCTGATGCGGAACTTGTGCGCGGGCGTGGTTGTCGGTCTCGCGCTGACCGTGGCGCCCCAATCCGAACGCGCCGCGTCCGCGGCGGCCGCGCCCACGGTCGCTAAACCGCACCAACCGCTGGCCTCGCACAAAGCGATCTACGAACTCACCCTGCTGCGCACAAAAGCCGGCGACGGCGTGCGCGCGGCGCGCGGCAGCATGATCTACACACTGGCGGACCGATGCGACGGCTACACCATCGAAAGCTCCATCGCGATGGAACTGGCCTTCGCCGACGGAAATACCCAGAAGGTCGATCAGCGCTACGCGTCATGGGAAGCCAAGAACGGCCGCTTTTCCAGCTTCACGATGCATACGCTCGAGAACGGCAAGCCCGCGAAGACCTATCGGGGCACCATCACGCTGAAGGAGGACGGTTCGGGCACCGCCACTTATGAAGGCGAGAAGACGGCCAGCTTCGATCTCGCGCCGGGCACGCTGCTGTCCACCGCGCATACCGTTGCGCTGCTTGAAAGCGCCGCCGCCGGAAAGAAGTTCTTCAGCAGCGCGGTGATCGACGGTTCCTTCGATCAGGGGCCGTTTGTCGTAACGGCGGCGATCGCCGGATCGCGCAAGGCCGGGGCGGTCCTGCAGAAGGAAGATCCGGCGGCCGTGAGCGGCGGCGCTTATTTCCCGATGAGCCTCGCCTACTTCCCGGCCTCGTCGACGGCGCCGATCCCGGAATACGAACTCGGCATGCAGATCCTGCCCTCGGGCATCAGCCGCGCGATGACCCAGGACTTTGGCGCGTTCACGATTGGATTCAAGCTGATTGATCTGGAACCGGTGAAGCCGGAGTGCTGAAACTCATTTTGTCGCCTCGGCGAAAGCCGGGGCGACATGTGGGGGGGTGAAAAACCGCTGTGCGTGGCTACGACCACAGCCACGCCGCCCCGCGTACGCCCGAGGAATCGCCGTAGCGGGGCGGGACCAGCTTCGTTGCAATCGCATCCGAGAACACGCCTGCCGACCAGAGGCGCGGGACATCTTCATAAAGCCGGCTGACGCGCGAGAGGCCGCCGCCCAACACGATCACATGCGGATCGATGATGTTGACGACGTGGGCGAGCCCGCGCGCCAGGCGCTCGACGTAGCGGTCCATGGCGGCGCGTGCGCCTGGGTCGCCGGAGGCGGCGATCCGTTCCGCCGTCCAGCCTTGGCCGTGGTCGCGCGCGAGGCCGGGCCCCGATAAAAAGGTTTCGATGCAGCCGGTGCGGCCGCAATAGCATTTGGGGCCGGGGCGCTCCTCGTCCTTCGGCCAGGGCAGGGGATTGTGGCCCCACTCGCCCGTGATCGCGTTGGGTCCGCTGACCGGGCGCCGGTCGATCACGAGACCGCCGCCGACGCCGGTGCCGAGGATGACGCCGAACACGATAGAGGCATTGGCCGCCGCGCCGTCAACGGCTTCGGAGAGTGCGAAGCAGTCGGCATCATTCCCAAGACGCACCGGACGGCCCACGGCGGCCGCGATGTCCTTGTCGAGGGCGCGACCGATGAGACAGGTGGAGTTGGCGTTTTTGACCAGGCCCGTCGCGGGTGAGATTGCGCCGGGAATGCCGACGCCGACGCTGGCGTTTTCGCCAAGGGCCGTATCGGCCGCGCGCACAAGACCGGCGATGGCGCGGATGGTCGCCTCATAGTCGCCCGCGGGCGTGGCCACCCTTTGACGGAATCGCTCGGCGCCGTCTTTTGCCAGCGCGACGGCTTCGATCTTGGTGCCGCCGAGGTCTATGCCGATTCTGTAGGACATAAGTTTGCTTATATTCTCCGCCCTGAAAGGGGAGGGTCAGGGAGGGGTCGTTTTTTGTTAAGATGAAAACTACAACAAAAAACGACCCCCTCCTAACCTCCCGCTTTCAGGGGGAAGGAACAAAGTATGACCACACTGTTCATCACGCACGGCGACTGCCTCGCGCACGACACCGGCGCCTATCATCCGGAGCGCCCCGACCGGCTGCGTTCGGTGCTGAAGGCGATGGAGCAGGACGCGTTCCGAGGGCTGATCCGCGAAGACGCGCCGTACGCGACCCTGGAAGCCATGGCGCGCGCGCACGCGGGCGACTTCGTGCCCCGAATTCTGGATGCGATTCCCGACCATGCCTTGCGCCAGATCGACGCGGACACCGTGATCTCGCCGGGCTCGGGCGAGGCGATGCGGCGCGCCGCCGGCGCGGTGGTGCGTGCGGTGGACGCCGTGGCCAAGGGGGAGGCGGACAACGCCTTCTGCGCGGTACGCCCGCCGGGGCATCACGCCGAGTCCACGCGGGCGATGGGCTTCTGCTTGGTGAACAACGCGGTCGTCGGCGCGCGGCATGCACGGGCGGCGCATGGCTATCAAAGAGTCGCCGTGGTCGATTTCGACGTCCACCACGGCAACGGCACCCAGGAGATGTTCTGGGACGACGCGGATGCCTTTTATGCGTCCACCCACCAGTACCCCTTTTATCCGGGCACGGGCGGGGTGCGGGAGCAGGGCGCCCATGGAAATATTGTGAATGTGCCGCTGGCGGCGGGGTCCGGCTCGGACATTTTCCGCAGCCGTTTTGCCGATGAGATCCTGCCGGCGCTGGAGGCCTTCGAGCCGGCTCTGCTCATCATTTCCGCCGGTTTCGACGCCCATAAGGACGACCCCTTGGGGGAACTGCGGCTGACGGAGACCGATTTCGCCTGGGCGACGGCCAAACTGATGGATGCGGCCCGGAAAGTCTGCGGCGGACGGGTGGTATCGGTGCTCGAAGGAGGCTACAACCTGGACGCATTGGCGGACAGTGTTACGGCACATGTTCAAACTCTGAAGGATCACTAAATGGCGAAGGGCACCGTTCCCGCCGACATCGCGGCCATGGGCTTCGAGGAAGCCATGAAGGAACTGGAGCGCATCGTGCGCGAGCTGGAAAGCGGACAGGTGAAGCTGGACGACGCGGTGAAGGCCTATGAGCGCGGCACCGCGCTGAAGACCCACTGCGAAAGCAAGCTCGCCGAAGCGCGCACCAAGGTCGAGAAGATCACGGGCATCGGCAAGGCCCTCGGTCTGGAGCCGGCGAGTGACTAACCACGTTCCTGCGGCGAACGTGTCCGCGGATTTCAAAACAGTCCTTTCGGAAATCGGGTCGGCGATGAATGCCGAACTCGACCGCCTGTTGCCGGTGGTGCCGGGACCGGAAAACCAAGTCGTCGACGCGATGCGCTATGCCGCCCTCGATGGGGGCAAGCGCCTGCGCCCGTTCCTGGTGTGCGCCAGCGCCGATCTGTTCAACGTGCCGCGTGCGCGCGCTTTGCGCGCGGCGGCGGCCATCGAGATGGTGCATTGTTATTCGCTGGTGCATGACGACCTGCCGGCGATGGACGATGACGATCTGCGCCGCGGCCGTCCGACGGTGCACAAGAAATTCGACGAAGCCACGGCGATCCTCGCGGGCGACGCGCTGCTGACGGAAGCCTTCACGGTGCTCGCCGACGAAACAACCCATCCCGACGGCGCGGTGCGCGCGAACCTAGTCGCGGAGCTCGCTCTTGCCTCGGGCGCCAAGGGCATGGTGGGCGGCCAGATGATCGACCTGATGGCCGCTGGACTTAACCTGGATCAAGCTGGGCTCACGCGCCTTCAGAACATGAAGACCGGCTGCCTGATCGCGGGCTCATGCCGTTTGGGTGCGATCCTGGGCGGCGCGAATGCAACCGAGCGCGATGCCTTGGGGGCCTATGGGATCGCGATGGGCCTCGCGTTCCAGATCGCCGACGACGTCCTGGATGTGGAATCCTCGGCGGATGTCACGGGGAAAGCGACGGGCAAGGACGCGGCCGCCGGAAAGGCGACTTTTGTGTCCCGCCTGGGGCTTGAAGGTGCTAAGACTTATGCCCGTGAATTGGCCGAAACGGCGGCGCGGCGCCTGACGTCTTTTGGCGAGCGTGCAAGCATCCTTCGGCAGGCGGCGTTCTTCGCCGTGGAGCGGCGGTCCTAGTTTTGCCGCGAAGCGGCGGTCTTCGTTTTTGCCGCGAAGCGGCGGTCTTCGTTTTTGCCGCGAAGCGGCCAGTCTTTCGTGAGTTCTTGCATGTCGTCTTCCGGCGCCCCCCAAACACCGCTTCTCGACCGTGTCGCTTCGTCCCGCGACCTTCGCAATCTTTCGATCGAGCAGCTGACGCAGCTCTCGGACGAGCTGCGCGCGGAAACCATCCATCAGGTGTCGCGGACCGGCGGCCACCTCGGCGCCGGGCTCGGCGTCGTGGAACTCACCGTCGCCATTCATCACGTGTTCGAGACGCCCAAGGACCGGCTGATCTGGGACGTGGGGCATCAGTGCTATCCGCACAAGATCTTGACGGGCCGCCGCGACCGCATGTCGACCATCCGCCAAAAGGACGGTCTGTCCGGCTTCACGCTGCGCACGGAAAGCGAATACGACCCTTTTGGCGCCGGCCATAGTTCGACGTCCATCTCGGCCGGCCTCGGCATGGCCGTGGCGCGCGATCTCGCGGGGCGCGACAACCATGTGGTCGCGGTGATCGGCGACGGCGCCATGAGCGCGGGCATGGCCTACGAAGCCATGAACAACGCCGGCAGCCTGAAGAGCCGCCTGATCGTCATCCTCAACGACAACGATATGTCCATCGCGCCGCCGGTCGGCGCCATGAGCGCGTATCTCTCGCGCCTGTTCTCGTCGAACTCCTATCTCACCATCCGCGAAGCCTTGAAGCAGATCGCCACGCGCTTCCCGAAGCCCATCGAGAACGCGGCGCGCCGCGTCGAGGAATATGGACGCGGCATGGTGACCGGCGGAACCCTGTTCGAGGAACTCGGCTTCTATTACGTCGGGCCCATCGACGGCCATAAGATCGATCAGCTGGTGCCCGTGCTGCGCAACGTGCGCGACAGCGAAGCGACAGGCCCGTTCCTGATCCATGCCGTGACCAAGAAGGGCAAAGGCTATCCGCCGGCGGAAGCCTCGGCCGACAAATATCACGGCGTGACGAAATTCGACGTCGTGTCGGGCACGCAGTCCAAGGCCGCCGCCAAGGCGCCGCAGTACCAGAACGTGTTCGCCAAGGCGCTGATCGCCGAAGCCGCCGTGGACGACAAGATCATCGCCATCAATGCCGCGATGCCGAGCGGCACCGGCCTCGACAAGTTCGCCGATAAATTCCCGAACCGCTGCTTCGATGTCGGCATCGCGGAACA
>JAYRTJ010000156.1:0-7080 GCA_041919675.1 Rhodospirillaceae bacterium
TTTGGTCGTCAGCTTCGCTCTGCTCATGGTCGCCACGGCGATTTACTATCTTGCCGAACAACACAACAGCGCGCTCGACAACGCCGCCCGCCAGGCGCGCAGCGCCGCGAACGCGGCACAGGCCCATGCCACGCGCACCTTCGTCGAAACCTACCGCGTCCTCGAAGGCATCGGCGACCTCTACCTGCACAATGTCGAGCACGGCGGCTTCGACGACCGCGCGCTGTATGAGATGTTGGCCCGGCGCCTCGAACAGACGCCGGGCGTCTACGTCTTCACCTTGTTCGACGCCGGCTTCAAAGGCGTGGTGAGCGCGCGCAGTTTTCCGATCGACCTCGAGAAGTACCGCGACATGCCCCTGCGCGAGCTTGGAGACGCAGGCAACGGCCGCCTTTTTGGTCCGCTTTACCAAAATATTTCGCCCGAGACGGGATTCCAGGGGGAATGGAGCCTGCCGCTCGCCCATGTCGTCGCGGGCAAGAACGGCGCGGTCACGGGATATGCGACAGCGCTCATCAATACCCGCTACTTCGCGCACTACTTCTCGACCCTCGAGGTCGGCGCGTTCGGGCGCGTCACGATGTGGACCAGGGACGGCAAGCTGATCGCCGCCACACCCAACGTCGCGCTGGCCCGCGGGGATGCCGCGCCGGAGAAGATCAACTCGCCCCATATCACCTTGCAAATCGCCATCGCCGATATCCCGGCATCGATCATGGTGACGCTGGATGAACGCGACTATCTTGCCGGCTGGCGCCAAACCCGCAATCAGATCGGCTTCGCCGTGGCGACGATCATTCTGGCCATGGGATCGTTCACGATGATCATCCTGCGCCAGCTCGCTCACTCGCAAAAAAACGAGAACGCCTTGCGGCAGGCCAAGGCCGCCGCGGAAGAAGCCAATGAAGCCAAGAGCCGCTTCCTCGCTCATATGAGTCACGAGTTCCGCACACCCCTGAACGCCATCATGGGCTTCTCGGAAATCATCCGGAACAAGGTGCTGGGAGACGGCGTGTCGAGCGCCTACACGACCTACGCCGATCATATCCACCGTTCCGGCGAACATCTGCTCAACATCGTCAATGACATCCTGGACATGGCGAAGATCGAATCCGGGGTGCAGCCTTTGCATCAAGACACCATCGACATGCGCGCGGTCATGTCGGCCGCGGGCTCTTTCGTGCAGGGGCTGGCGACGCAACGCGGACTGCGCATCGCCGTCGAGGCGCCGGCGCATCTTCCTTCGTTGCGCGGCGACGAGCGTTTCATCCGGCAAGTCCTGATCAACTTGCTGTCCAACGCGATCAAATTCTCGCCGGCCGGGGGCGAGATCGTGCTGTGGGCGGCGCACCGCGCGGGGCACTGGCTGGACATATCGGTGAAGGACAATGGGCCGGGAATCGAACCGACGCTGTTGAAGCGGCTGGGCGAACCGTTTCTGCAGGGCAATCCGGCGGTCTCGCACCTCGGGAAAGGAACCGGTCTCGGCCTTTCGATCTGCAAGCGCTATATGGACCTTCTCGGCGGTCAGCTCCGGATCGAGAGCATCGTCGGCGTAGGCACGACCGCAACCATCCGCTTCCCCAACGACCTGCTGGCGCCGGCCGGCGGCTAACGCGCGAGCGCGCGGGGAACAACGACGCGCGCCCCGCCCTCGGAAACGATATCGGCCGCGATACCGTAGTAGCGCGCAAGATTGCCGGCGCTCAGGACCTCGAGCGGCGCGCCGTCCGCAGCCACCACGCCCGCATCCATCAGGACGAGCCGGTCGCAGAAGCGCGAAGCCAACGTGAGATCGTGCAGGACGACAACGACCGTGCGCCCCTCGTGCGCCAGGGCCCGGAAAATGGCGAGCACCTGCATGGCATGCGCGGGATCGAGACCCGACACCGGCTCATCGGCCAACAGCACGGACGGCGCCCCTGCAAGCAGCCGCGCAATAAGCACGCGCGCAAGCTCGCCGCCGGAAAGTTCGGTCACGGGACGGTCGGCGAGATGCAGGACATCGGTGGCCCTCATCGCTTTTTCGACTTCGGCGTCGTCGGACGGCGCGAGGGAATCCCAGGGACCGAGGTGCGGCAGCCGGCCCAGCGCGACAAGCCGCCCCGCCGCCACCGGCCAAAGGGCCGCTTTTTCCTGGGCAAGATAGCCGATGGTCCGCGCGCGAGCGCGCCGGTCCCACCCCTCCAGCCCGCGGCCGTCCAGCACGAGTTCGCCCCCGGCAGAGGGTATAAGGGAGGCGCAGGCGCGCAGCAGCGTGGTTTTCCCCGCGCCGTTGGGGCCGATCAGGCCGATGAGCGATCCCGGCGCGAGATCGAGAGTCACCCCGTTCAGGACGGGACGCGCGCCGTAGCGGACGGCGAGATGACGCAGCGAAAGCGTGCTCATGGGCGCGACCGCCGCAACACGACAAGAAGATGAAGGAAGAACGGCGCGCCGATGATGGCGGTGATGACCCCGACTTTCAGCTCGAGCGCCGTCGGGATCATACGCACGCCGATATCGGCGGCCAGCATGAGCGCGGCCCCGCCGAGCATGCTCGGCAACAGGAGCCGGCCCGGGCGATACCCGACCAGCGGACGCACGAGGTGCGGGACCACGAGGCCGACGAAACTGATCACACCGGTGACCGCCACGGCGGCGCCCACGCAGAAAGCGGTCCCGAGCACGGCGCGAAGCTTGACCTGACGCATGTCGAAGCCGAGCGTGGCGGCCGTATCCTCGCCCAGGCTCATGGCATCGAGCGCGCGGGCGACGGAAAAGAGAAGGATCCAGCCGACCACCATCGCCGGCAGCGCCATGAAGACGTGGTCCAGCGAGCGGTCGGCGAAGGAGCCGAGGATCCAGAACACGATTTCCATCGCCGCGTAGGGGCTTGGCGCGAAGTTGAGCGCCAGCGAGGTCAGCGCCGACGTGAGGGCGTTGATCGCCACCCCCGCGAGCACAAGAGTCAATGTGTCCTGCGCGCGCCCGCCGAGCAGCAAAAGAAGCGCCGTGGCGATGAGGGTTCCGGCCATCCCGCCGACAGGCAGCAAATAGGAAAGCCCGCCCGCTCCGAAATAGAAAACGGCGACGGCGCCGAGCGCGGCGGAGCTGGAAGCGCCCAGAAGCGCGGGCTCGGCGAGCGGATTGCGCAACAAGCCTTGCAGGACCGCGCCGGAAAGCCCGAGCGAGGCCCCGACCAAAAGGGCCAACAGCGTGCGCGGCACGCGGACCTGGCTCATGATCAGCCACGCCGTCTCCGCGTCGCGGCGCCAAAGGCTCACAAGATCGCCGAGGCCGCCGGTGGTCTCGCCGCGGCCCGTGATGACCGAGACGGCCGTGAGAACCGCGACCAGGGCGCAAAGCGTGCCGACGACCAGGGCGAACGGCCGTTCACGGAAGGCCGAGGTTTGCGCGATCATGGCGCGGTCTCCAACAATGCCGCCAGCCGCTCGGCGGCTTCGGCGACCATCGGCGTGCCGCAGGTGAGAAGCCGCCCGGGGATCGCAACCGTCTTGCGCCGCCCGAGACCGTGCTTGAGCGCGGGATGTTCCATCGCCGCGCCGGCGAGGGACGGAACGCCGGGGCGGTAAATAAGATAGATGATGCGCTCGGGCTTGATCGCCAGCATGGTCTCGAGAGGGACTTGGCCGTAAGCGCCGACACCGAGTTCAGGCGCCTTGTTCACGAGGCCCGTCAGCGACATCACCTCATCCGCGAGCCCGGGACGCCCGACCGTGAAGCCGTTGGCGTCGAAAACGATCGCCGAGCCGAAACGCCCGGCGGGTTCGGCGACCGCCGCCAGGCGCCGGTCCATATCGGCAAGCAGTTCGGCCGCCCGGGCCTCGGCGCCGAGCGCGGCGCCGAGTTCGGTCATCGTCGCGCGAATCCCCGCGATGGTTTCAGGGCTTTCGATTTCAATGATCGGATAACCAAGGCGCTTCAGCATCGCCTTCGCGAAACCTGTGCTGGTGCGGCCCGCGAGCACAAGGTCCGGCTTCACCGCAATCGCTTCCTCGGCGAGCCCGTGATTGATGGGAATGCCGGCCGCGAGGCCGGCAAGCGGCGATTCCGCCGGATCCGCGCCGAGGAAACTGATGGAAACGATCCGCTCCGGCCCCGCCAACAAAAGCGCCATCTGATCGGTGCAGAGGTTCATGGACACGATGCGCCGCGGCTCGGCGCGTGCGGCGCCGGCGCAAAGCGCAAGCGTGAGAACCGTGCCTCGTATCCATGAACGGATCATGCGAGATCCTATCCTCCGAAGCGCGCTTTCACGCCCGCGTACGCGCCGAGGCCGAGCGTGCCATATGTGTAGACTTCCTGATATCGCCGATCGAGCGCGTTCTCGATCCGGCCGAAGACCTGGATCGTGTCCGTGACATCGTAGGACCCGGAGACGGTCACAAGCGTGAAATCGTCCAGCCGCGCAACGCCCGACGGGATGGAGGGAACGAACACCACGTCGGTCATCGGGCCGTTGTAGTCGGCGCTGATGCCGACGCTTGCGCGCGGCAGGAAACGGTACGAGGCCGAAACGCTGCCGACATGTTTGGGACGGCGCACTTCCTGGAACCCCAGTTCATCCTCGGCTTCGGTATAACCATAGCTGGCCGCGAGCGTGAGATCGGCCGTGGGCGCATAACGCCCCGAAAGCTCGACGCCGCGTCGTGTGCTTTCACCTGCAGCATTGCGCACGGTGAACGGAAACACGCTGAAGTCGTTGAGGATCTCGTCGCGGAAATCGGCGGCGAAATAAGTGGCCGACAGCTGCGCGACATCGCCGAAGGCGTAGTCGGCCCCGACGTCCCACCCCTTTGAGCTTTCCGGCTTGAGATTCGGATTGCCGACGAAGCTGGTGGGATCGAAACCGAACAGTTCGAAGAAACCGGGCTTGGCGAAACCCGTGCCATAGCTGGCGCGAAGCTTCAGGCCGCTCGCCGGCGCCTGCCAAGCCGCCGTCGCGCGGTAGGTGGTCGCATTGCGGAAAAGATCGTTGTCGTCATGACGCAGCGCGCCGGAAACGAACAGCTGGCCGGCGACGGCAAGCCGGTATTCGGCGACATAGCCGATGTCCTGCGTCGCGCGCCGCTGGTTTTGCGGTCCCGGGAACGCGCTTTGGTTCTCGAATTTTTCATCCTTGTATTGGATGTAACCGGTCACCGTATGACGCAGCGGATCGCCCTCTTCGCCGAGGAAGAGGTTGGTCTGGTACGAGAGATTGACCCGGCGGCCCGCGGCGCCGAACGAGAAGGCCTTCATGTCGAAATTGCGCTTACGCACGTCGGTCACGGCCGCGGCGAGGGTGTGATCCCACGTGCCATCGCGCAGCGAGAAGCGGCCGGCGGCGCGGCCATAGGCGGTCTTGGTGCGGTGTGAATTATCCGAATCGACGGCCGCGCCGTAGGTCGGCCCGCCGAAGTTCATGAAATCCTGGATGTCTTCTTCGCCGTAGGCCTGCGTATAGCGGGCCGCCAGCGACAAATCGAAGATCTCGTTCGGCGCGATATGACCGCTGGCGTTGAACGTGAGATTCTGATGGCCGTCTTTTTCCGTACCGCTGGCGGCTTGCGAGGCGCCGTCGGTATCGAGCCACGACAGGGACGCGCCGAGGCTATAGCCCTCGCCCCCGGCGCCCGCGCTGCCGCTGAGATGATAGGTGCCGAACGATCCGCCTTGGGCGCTGACGGACCCTTCCAGCGGACCATGGCCTTCGCGTGTGATGATGTTGATCACGCCGCCGATCGCCTGGCTTCCGTAGAGCGCGCTTTGCGGGCCGCGCAGCACCTCGATGCGCTCGACATCGTCGGTGAGAAGGTTGGCGAAGTCGAACTCATCGGCCGTCATCGGATCGCCGACCTCGATGCCATTGATCAGGACGAGCGTATGATTGCCCTCGGCGCCGCGCAGGCGAACCTGCGTCTGCGCGCCGCGCTGGCCGGAGCGGTTCACCGCGACGCCGGGCACTTCACGCAAGAGGTCGGAGACCTCGAAGCGGGGACGCTGCGCGATGTCTTCGGCCGTGAGCACATCGATGGCGCTGCCGACGGTCTTGAGCGGAACTATCGTGCGGCTGGCCGTGACGACGATTTCGTCCAAACCGGACACATCGGCCGCGCGCAGGGCGCAGGGCGCGGCGGACAGAATCGTCGAAGAGAGCAGAAGTGAAAGCGGACGCTTGAGACAGAGCGAGTCCATGACAAAACCCCATGCGGACTTCTTCATGGACGCGGGAACTGCGCACATGATCGAGCCGGTTAAGACGATGACGATCTTGGGTTTTGCAAAGCGGCTGGCCCAATCCGTCGCGGATGCGTTACGCGCGTCACCGCGATCAGATTGGCCGCACCGCGGGAATTACCCCGTCCCACGGTAAGGTGACGCTCGCGACGGTAGGTCTCCTGACTTCGCGGGTCGTCGCGGCCTATTCGCCTTCCCAGGTCTTTTTGCAAAGACCCAGTGGCTTTGTTGAACAGGCTGCTCGCCGCTTACAGTTGCGGGGGCAGTTCCGGCCTTACACCGGCATTCCCTTTTCGCCGCGGCGGGTTAACGCCGCGGCACCATCGCTGCGTAAGGTGGTAAACCTCACCCGTCATCCTGTCAATTCGCGCGGCTTATTTCGGCGCCGCGCCGGTCCCGCCGATCGGCCGCGGCTTGAGGCTGCCGGGCGACGGGTTCGGCGGCGGGTTTTCAGGCGGCCTGATCACCGGCGTCCTCGATCCGCTGGCGGGCGGCGGTTCGACAATCTCCGCGTCGCCCGTCGGCGGCGGCTTGAAGACGCTTGGGTCGTCTGTGGGGATTGCCGGCGCCGGTTTCACGGGCGCCTCCTCGGGAACGGCCTTCGATGACGGCGGCGGCGCGCAGGCAGACGGCGATGTCGCCGGATCGCAGGCCGGAGGCGTTGACGCTGCGCAGGCGGCGTTGCCGATCATGATGGCGATCACGGCGGCACAGCTCCCCATTTTCAATATGGTCCTCATGGCGCACCTCATATCTCTCGCGCCCCCGCCGGCTCGTTATATGCGCCGATGATGGCTAAAGCGTGCATTTGAAGAGGAAATAGAAAGGCGGGCCGGACGGTTACGGAACTTCAGGCGC
>JAYRTJ010000157.1:0-7076 GCA_041919675.1 Rhodospirillaceae bacterium
GCGCGGCGGCGAAAAGCGCGGCCGCCCCAAAGATGGTAAATGTCGCGGCGATGGAAACGAAACGGGCGGCGCGTCTGGTCACGGCGGTGTCCCCCTCATGAATTTCCCCGAGGAAGCTTACGCCGCACCGCGTGAAGACCGCCAGTCCCTAGCTGTGCATGGATTTCGTCATTTTCCCGCGATTCCGACGACCCGTTATCGGGAATCGGCGCCGATTATCCGGCCTTCAGCGCGGCGTCGCTCTCCGGAGGGGGCGGCACGGCGGACGGCAACGCGGACTTCCCCTTCGACATCGCGCCCTGCTTCCGGCCCGCGGCGAGAAGGAAATTGCGGAAGCTCGCGCCGAAGGGCCGCGCGATCGCGTCGCGGTCCCACGCCAGGAAATACGGCGCGGGAAGTTTCGTGCGGCGGTCGACGGGAATCACCAGGCGTCCCGCCGCCAGGTCGTCCACGATCATGCTGATCTGCGCCAACACAAAACCGTCGCCGGCCACCGCCGCGTCGATGGCCGAGGCCGACAGGGAGAACGTCAGTTCACTCGCACGTTCCGGCATCCGTTCGCCGACGCTCGAAGCCCAGTCCGTCCACGACAACCCGGCCGCGCGGTCCGGATCCCATGCGATGCTGATGAGCGGCGAAGCCATGATATCCGCCGGCGAGCCGACGGGGTTTCTCGCCAAAAACTCCGGCGCGCACGCGGGCACGGCGTAATCCGTATAAAGCTCGGAGAAATAGCTGTAGCTGCGCACCTCCGCCCCGTAACACAGGCGGAAATCGATATGGTCGTTCGACAGCGGCTTTTCCTCGTCGGTGCCGATGGAATGGATGGTCGCGTCGCTGTTGGCGCTTCTCCACTCCTTGATCAGCGGCCGCAGCCAGCGCAAAGCCAGCGACGGCAGCGCGCTGATGATGATGCTGGGTTTGGCGCGCGCGACATGCAGCTTCTGTTGCGCGAGGCGCAGCTGATCGAAGGCCACGCGCACGCTCTCATAATAAAGCCGGCCCCAGAACGTGAGCACCAGCGTGCGCCCGCGCCGCTCGAACAAACTCGCTTTGAGCGACTCTTCGATGTTGGTGATCTGCTGGCTTACGGCGCCGACCGTGACATGCAAATCGTCGGCGGCCTTCGTCAGGCTGCCGCAACGCGCGACCGCCTCGAAAACCTGAATGGCCCTCATCGTCGGAAGATCCACCACGGACGATCCCCTCGCGTGAAGCTGCGCGTGTTTGTTCCCTAAACGCGCCTCTTGGCGAAGCGCGTCCTTCCCGGTTATTATATGTATATACAATTGATGAATTGTCTATACATAACTTCCGTGCAGAAACAGCGACTTGGCCATATCCGTGGATATGATGTGTGTAAGGCCGCCGGCCAGGGTCGTCGGCCGGCAGCACACATTCACCCGCCACGTCCCTACATATAAGAGGACCGCCGCCAGCGCCGCGACGGCGGCCAAGGGCCGCGCCCGCGCGGGCGCCGGATCGCGCGCGGCTCCCGCCAGGATCAGCGCGATCACCGCCGCGCTCGCCATGTGGATCCATCGGCCCCAATCCCACCCGAGGAGAAAGAGCGCCGCCATCGGCAGGCTCGCGGCGATCAGAAGCCGCAGCGGCGCCTGCCCTTCGCGCGGCAAAGCGCGCCGCACCAGGAGAAGCGGAACCAGTGCGAGAATGATGGTGACGATGTAAATGCCCAGCGCCCGCGCATCGCGCACAAGCTCCAGCACATAGAACCAGACCTGGTCGTAACGCCAACCCAGCGCATTGATGGCGTCGCACGCCGTCACGGCGCGCCCCGCCCACGCGCCGCAGATCGCCGCGGCCGCCGCGCCGTCGCCCTGACGGAGGGTGGCGGCGAGGAAACACAGCGCCGCCGGCAACATCACGGGGATCTGCACCCGCAGGACATGCCGGACCGGCTTCGGATATCCGCAAGCCATATAGATCAGCAGCGCATGCGCCGGCAGGAAGATCGCCTGATTCTCATGGATGAGGGTCGACAGCGCGAGATAAGGCGATAGCCAAAAATACGCAAAGCGCGGATAGGTCCGCGCGGGCATCTCCCCGCGCAATGTCCGGCGCACGGCGATGGCATGTCCAAACAGCCCCACGATGACGAAAGCGTCCTTGCGCAAGTACCCGCCGTAGTCATAGGCGGGAAACAGCAGCAGCGCCGGCGCCAGCATCACCAGCAGGAACAGCGCGGGCCGCGTCCGCAGCGGCCGCGCCAGCACCGCCAGCAGCGCGATTTGCGCCGCCGTCAGCCCCACGAACAACACGGGGAAAAATACGCCCGTGGAAAGTCCGCTCATCTCATGCAGCTGAAAAGCCGCCTCACCCAGAAGCCCGCGGCGGATGAAACCCGCGGCATAGCTGATATGGAGATCGCTCACCGCCCAGCTTGTCCCGTCGCCGAACGACCGCAGGACGGACGGCACGAACAACACGGCCATGAGGGCCGGCGTGAACGCAAGCAAAAGGCGCTGCTGAAGGTGAGTTGACAGACGCATGGTTGCAAACACAACGGTCGACACCAACAAACGGCCCCTTCCGAACCTCCCCCTTTTCCTTATTTTCCCTCTCCCGAAAGGGGCGGGTCAGGCAGGGGTCGTTTGTCGTTTTGAAGCCGGTGCGGCGGCGTGAGCCCGCGACTCTCGCCAAAATTTGACACCTTCCCGCCGCATTTTCAAAGATAGCCCCGTATTTGCTCCTCTTTTTCAACTGGCATGGCGGTTGCACCTCTGGTGTTCGCGCTCGGCATGATGCCAGGCGCTCTCAAGCAAGGAGCAAAGAGATGAATACGAAGTGGCTTGGCGGCGCTGTGGTTGCCGCCGCGATATTCTGTGCGGCGTCGGCTCAGGCCGCGCCGGTTCTGGGCAGCAACGTCGAAGCGTCGGTGTTCACGTCCATGTTCGGAAGCACGAGCGGCTGGAGCTATTCGGGCCAAAGCACCGCCGCTTTCACCGGCACGGGCACCGCCACCCTTGTGGGGCGTTCTTCGTCCTACGCAAACGCTTTCGGTTATTCCAATACGGCCCATGGCGGCCGGACCACGATCTTCAATACCGGCGCGGCGGCCGGCAGCACGGCGTCCGTGACGGGTTATTCGCCGTCCTACCTGTTCTACTTCCAGGCGGACGGCGCCGACGCCTTCCTCTTCTCGGATGACAACCGCCAGTATACCGACGGCTACGACAGTGGAGATTTTCCCGGACAGGTCCAGGGCGGCATCGACATCTTCTTCAATGCGGCGCTCTCACAATGGGCGTTCTTCTTCGATGACGCGGGCGGCGGAATTCCGGTCGCCGGCGACGACAACGACTACGACGATATGGTCGTGAGCTTCCAGATGGCCCAGGCGCCGGACGAAGAGCCGGACGGCGTACCCGAACCCGGCGCGCTCGCGCTCTTCGGTCTCGCGCTTCTGGGCTTTGGCGCGGCGCGCCGCCTCAAGAAGCCCGCGCTTGCCGGCCGAACCATGGCGTAACCGGGCTGCGGCGAGTGGGGCTGTCCCGCCCCACTCGCTCCCCCGGCCAAGATGTGGCATAAGTCTCGCATTCCCCCGCGACTCGCCCTATGCACATTTCCGATTTTCCATGTGAGATTAAATTTGCCGAATCCGCAAATTTAATGTCCAAATCGCCCGGCAAATGGCGTATTATAATGCGCTATGCTCTTTGACATTGTGAATAGAAAGACATGCGCCGCCCGCGCCGCGGCGCCTCTCATGCCGGCCGGATTTCAAAGTGTCGCGTGATGTCGCGTGAATGTCGCGCGTAAGATCGTCCCACAACACATTCGTCTATAATGATTTTTTCCGGTTTGGCGCGTTGTCGCGCATGTCGCGCGCTTTTTGGAATGCCCCCCCTTTTCTGAGACACGGAATGAGCGGCGCGCATAGCTCGTGCGTTGCTCATGCAAAAACGCCGCAAGGCGCGGCCCTTGCGGCGTCTTCTCTTGCGGCGTCTTCTGGGGCCGGCCGCGGGTGCCGGCGTCTCTTAGACTCGCTGCTCGGCCAGCGGCTGCGCCACCGGCGGCGGCACGGCGGCGGCTTTGGCGGCGACCTCGTCGGCCTTTTCCACCGCGCGGCCCTTGGCGGCGACGGCGGCTTCTTCCATGGCGGCCAGCGAACGCGCCAGTTCATAGATGCGGCGGCGCACATGCTCGTCGCCGATTTCATAGTAAGCGCGCACCAGTTCCAGGGTCTCGCGGCGGACCATCGGGTCGTCCTCGTGCGGCATTTCGATCTCGCCCGCGCCCGCCTGGTTGCGCGGGCTGGCGCCGGCCGTGTGATCGTCCATCTCCTCGAAGAAGTAGGACACCGGGCAATCCAGCACGCGGCTCATGTCCCACAGGCGGCTGGCGCCGATGCGGTTGGCGCCGCGCTCGTACTTCTGAACCTGCTGGAAGGTCAGGCCCATCGCTTCGCCGACCTTCTCCTGGGAAAGGCCGAGAAGGGTACGGCGGACCCGCAGCCGGTTCCCCACGTGAGAGTCCACCGGGTTCGGTTTACCCGTTGTCCGCTGCCGTTTCACTTTCCCTTCAGCCGTGGTTGAACCCTGATACACGTCCATGTCGCGCACACCTCTATTACTAGACATCCCGGGTCACATAACGCCATGAACGCGAAGAAGTTCTCTCCTTGCGTTAAAAAGGTTGGCGAAGGCCTCCGAAAAGTTTGTATCCGGCGGCGGAAAGATGGCGGAAAAGGGCCGAAATTAAGCCCAACCGGCTGAAACTACACCAAAAACGGAACCAAAATTGAAACCGGACATTGGTTTTGTACACGTTGGTACAGGTCCGAGATGTCCGCCTTCAGTTCGCGTTTTTTGATCGCGCCCGAGACCGCGGTTCAGAAATTTCTGGTCGATATGCGCCTTACGGCCGAGCGGTCCTTCCGCTCCTGGAAACAAGCCCTAGAGACCGGCTTCGCCCGGACGGCCCTCGCGGCGGCGGACCGCGCCGCCCTCCTGAAGCCCCATCCCCTGGAAGACTATTTCTACGCCGGACTGGTCGGCCTGCAGGCCGCGGCCGTGCGCGAGAGCTTCACGCCCACCGTCGCGGAAGCTCTGCTGCGCCAGGTCGCGCTCCAGATGGACGGCGCGGTCGGGCGTGGTGACCGGATCGTCTCGAACATGGTGTTCATCATCTTCGGACGCATCCGGAAAAATGCCGGCCTCGGTCTGAAAGCCCGTCCCGAGGACGTGGTGACCGACGTCATCCTCGAGCGCCTGTGCATCGACCGCATGACGGCCACCCGCCACCTCATGCACGACCCGCGTTATCGCCGCGCGCTGGCCGCGCCGCTGATCACCCGGCCCGTGTGGTGGAAAGCCTTCGATGAGATTTACAGGGTGAAGGTGGTCCCGCGCGCGGACTCGGTGTTCTTCGAAAACCAGCCGCGGGCGCCGCTGCCGGCCCTCGCGGCCAAGCTCGGCGGCTGGCTCACCCCGCGCCCCCATCTCCACTGAGTGTGATCTAAACCGCCGCCTGCAAGCGCTCGGCGGCCAGCGCCCGCCGGGCGGCGCGTGCGACACGGATCTCGCGCATCGGCGCCTGGCGCAGACGCTCGAGCATGCGCGGGGTCACCACCGTCACGGCGTTGGGCGTGACTTGGAACCGGGCCTGATCGTCGGCCATATCCGCGCCGATCACGCAGCCTTCGGGCACCACGCAGCCCGGCGCGAGGATGGCGCGTGAAATTCTGACACGCGCCTTCACCTCGCACCCCGGCAGAATGACGGAGTCTTCCACAAGGCTCGACCCTTCGAGCCGCACGTCGGAGAAAAGCTGCGAGCGCCGCACCGTGGCCCCGGCCACGACGCAGCCTTCGGCGATCATGGCCGCGCTCACCATGCCGAGCCGCTCCGCGGGATCGAACACCAGCTTGGCGGGCGGACGCTGTTCCTGATGGGTCCAGACCGGCCAGTTGCGGTCGTAAAGATCGAACGGCGGCTGCGCGGCCACCAGGTCCATGTTGGCTTGCCAGAAGGAATCAAGCGTTCCGACGTCGCGCCAATAAGGTTCGTCGGCGCGGCGCGTTGTCACGCAGCTGCGCGCGAACTGATGGGCATACATCCGGCATTTTCCCACCAATGACGGAATGATGTCGGCGCCGAAGTCGCGGCGGGATTTCGGGTTCTTCGCGTCGGCGCGTAACGCCGCGATCAGAACGTGGGTGTTGAAAAGATAGATGCCCATGCTGGCAAGGCAGCGGTCGGCGGCGTCGGGTTGAGGCACCGGCGAAACCGGCTTCTCCAGGAAGCTCGCGATCTGTTCCTCGGTGTTCACCGTCACGACGCCGAAGCGGCGCGCCTCGTCCTTCGGCACGCTCACGCAAGACACTGTCACGTCGGCGTCGCGGGCCACATGCTCGGCGATCAGCACGCCGTAGTCCTGTTTGTAGACGTGATCGCCGGCGAGGATCAGTACGTGTTTCGGCTGATGGCGGCGGAGCAAGTCGATGTTCTGATAGGCCGCGTCCGCGGTGCCCGCGTACCAGCCGCCTTCCGGCGTCTGCTGCTGCGCCGGCCACAACTCGACGAATTCGCCGAGTTCATGACGCAGGAAACCCCACGCGCGCTGCACGTGGTGGATCAGTTCATGCGCGCGATATTGCGTGGCCACGCCGACTTTGCGGATACCCGAGTTGATGCAGTTGGACAGGGGAAAATCGATGACGCGGTATTTCGCCCCGAAATGCAGCGCGGGCTTCGCCTGGCGGTCCGTCAGACATTGCAGCCGTTCGCCGCGCCCGCCCGCAAGCACCAGCGCGAGAGTCTGGGTGACGGCTTGGCGGGTCGGGCTGTTGAAAGGTGCCATGCGAGATCCTCGGGCCGTGGGGTTACGAGAGGTCGCGGGTTGGATTTTCGTCGCCGGTCTCGCGCTGAAGCGTGTCCCCCACGGCTTCAACGCGCGGCGCATTGAAGACCATTGGCGCAGCGTTGGCAATCGCCTCACGCGATAATTTTTTGAAGAACAAAATCGGTTGGCGGGTGTTGATATTCCTGGGCTCCATCGCAACGGGCGGAGGAATCGTGACAAGTGTTCTCTATGTCGCGTCGGAAGCGTTTCCG
>JAYRTJ010000158.1:0-6835 GCA_041919675.1 Rhodospirillaceae bacterium
GCCCTTTGCCATCGTGGCGGCGTGCTCGCGGACTTGAGACGCTACGGCGAGGCGGTGCAGGCGTTCGAGGCCGCGTTGACGCGATCCCCGGATCTTTTCGAGGCCTGGAGCAATCGCGGTTCGGCGTTTTACGAGATGGAGCGCATGGCCGAAGCGCTTGAGAGCTACGACCGCGCCCTTGCGTTGCGCCCTCGGCATGCGCCCGACTGGATCAACCGGGGCAAGGCGCTGGAAGTGCTCGAACGGGTCGACGAGGCCATCGCCAGCTACGACCGGGCGCTTTCACTCGCGCCTGAAAACGCCGAGGCCTGGTACGCCCGCTCGCTGACGCTGCGCACCATGCATCGCTTCGAGGAGGCGCTTGCGAACGTCGATAAGGCGCTCGCGATCGATCCGCACGCGCGCCCGGCCCTCGTGCAGCGCGCCTGGCTTCTGTGCGAGCTCAACGGCATTACGGACGGACTTGTCGTCATGGCCGAAGCCGCCGATCAGGCGATTAAGTCGGGCCTTGTTGCGGGGTTGCCGACATCGCCGCACAAGCGGCGGCATGATGCCGAGCAACGCGAATATCTCGCGGCGCGCGGAATTGCCGTGAACGAAGACGGGTATCATTTAGCCGCGGGAGGAAAGATCTCCGGGCCGGCGATCAACCGCGCCAACATTGAGAGTGCGTCGAGTCAGTGGATCGGCCGCCGGCCGGGTATCGCGGTGATCGACAATCTCCTGACGGCGGAGGCGCTCGAACGGATTCGCCGTTTCTGTTGGGATTCGACGATCTGGCATAAATCCTACAAGGACGGCTATCTCGGCGCATTGCCGGAGCACGGTTTTGCCTGTCCTTTGCTGGCGCAAATTGCCGAAGAGCTGCGCGACACGTTCCCGGCGATCATCGGCGACAACCGGCTCCGCATGATGTGGGGCTTTAAGTACGACAGTCGGCTCAAGGGCATCGGCATTCACGCCGATCAGGCGGCGGTGAATGTGAATTTCTGGATCACCCCCGATGAAGCCAATCTGAATTCCGACGGTGGCGGTCTGGTCGTTTGGGATGCGGTCGCGCCCGACGATTGGGATCCGGCGAAATACAACGGCGATGAGCCCGGGATCCGCGCCTTTCTCGCCAAAGCCGGCGCGAAGCCGGTGAAGGTGCCTTACCGCGCCAACCGGGCGGTGATTTTCGATTCCGACCTGTTTCACGAGACGGACGCAATCGAATTCAACGAAGGCTATCTCAACCGGCGCATCAATATCACGATGCTCTACGGCCGGCGCACCTATTACGGCCGGTAACACGTAACCCAGCGGCCGCGGGGTGACTTACATCACCGCGAAGGGCCGGGTTACGCACCGCGCGGAAACCGTGACGCGCCTTACTTCGGCAGTTTGCCGTCGATTTCCGCGTACATACGCGCCAGCGCGCGCGGGGCCTGGCCCGCGGCGGCGGTCGCGTTGGCGTAAGGACCCCAGTTGGCCTTGGCGTTGGCCGGGCAATCCTTCTCCGTGGGGCACGGCGCGCCGGTCGGGTGCAGGCGCTTGCCTTCGGAGATCACCAGATCCACGGCCTTCGTGAAGTCCTGCAGGTCCGCCTTCAACTCCGCCGACGTGCCGGTGGTGAAGCCATGGCCCGGGATGAACCAGGTCACATCCATCGCCTGCGCCTTTTTCAGCGTCGCGGCCCATTCCGTCGGGAAGCCCGTGATCATCGGCGGGAACAGGTTGCGGTCATAGATTTCGCTGAGGAACATGACCTTGCTCGCCGGCAGGTAAACCACGAGATCGCCGCCGGTGTGGGCGCGGCCCAAGTTCAGGATCTGGATTTCCGTTCCGCCGAGCTTGAGCGAGCGCTTGTCGTCCACCAGTTCGGTCGGCAGCACGGTGCGCTTCTGTCCTTGCATGGTCTTCAGGGACGCCGACGAGGAGATAAAGGTGGCGTCCGGGAACGCCGCCTTCACGACCGGAAGGCCGCCCACGTGATCGCCGTGGTCCGAGGCGATGATCATGTATTTCAGCGGTTGCGGGGTGATCTTCTTGATCGCCTCGACCAGCGCCTTGCCGCGCGTTTCGTTGTCCTGGCCGTCCACCAGCACCACGCCTTCATTCGTGACGATGATCAGGCTGTTGGTGGTGAAGGTGAAGTCCGGCGTGATGAGCGTGTCTTCGTAGGCGTAAACGTTCGGAACGATCTGATGCCAGCGCGGAAAATCCGTCGGCTTCAGATTGTGATGGGCGATATCGGCGGATTTCGCGGCGTCGGCGGCCGACGCGGAAACGGATGCCATCAGCGCGCAGGCCAGCGCGGCTACGGTCAGGCGGAAATTGTTCATGGAAGGTCCCCTCAAGGCAGGTTCAGCTTGACCGCGAGACTAGTATTGTCCTTCTCCAAAAGGGAACAGAAAATCACCGGCGCCCATGACCGTACCCGTCAGCGCGCAAGCAGGTTGCGGTGCTCGAGGCGGCTCAGCCAGCGCACCAGCGGCCAAAGAAGAACCAGGTAAATCAAGGCCGCCAGAACGATCGGCGAGGGGTTGTAAACCAGCGCCTGTGCATCGCGGGCGATGCGCAATAACTCGGGCAGAGCGACGACGCTGGCGATGGTCGTCAGTTTCACGACTTCGATGCTGTTGCTCACGAGATCCGGCAGCACGTTGCGCGCCGCCTGGGGAATAACAACGTGAATGAGCGTTTGGGCGCGTGTCAGGCCCGTGGAGCGCGCGGCCTCCGTTTGGCCCGCCGGCACGCTGAGGAGGCCGGCCCTGAAGATCTCGCCGTAGTAGGCGGAGTTGTTCAGCAGGAAACCAAGGGCAACGGCCAGCAGTTTCGGGAGGTCGAGGCCCAGGAACGGGAAGCCGAAGTAGATGAAGATCAGCAGCACGATCGGCGGCAGCGCGCGGAACAGGTCGACGTAAGCGGTGACCAGGCGCGTGATGAATTTGCTTTGGCTTTGCGTGGCCGCGAGGGCGACGGCGAGGCCGCCGAGAAGGCCCGTCGGAATGACGAGGGCCGATAATCCAAGAGTCGTCAGAAGCCCTTGCAGGAGAAACGGCAGGACCTCCCGGAAGACCGCGACGTTGAAGAAGTTCTCCAGCAGTGCGTCCATCTCACACCCGCCACTGCATGCGGTTTTCCATCCGGCGGGCAAGGATCATCGCCGGGATGAAGATCGCAAGATAAGCCGCGGCCGCCATGGTGAGCGGCGTCGGGTTGCCGGCGGTGCTGGTGGCGGACTGGGCGTTATTCAGGACTTCACTCAAGGCCACGACAGACCCGAGCGCCACATTTTTGCTGACGGCGATGACGCGGTTGGTCAGCGGCGGCAGGGCCAGCCGCAGGGCCTGCGGCAGGATGACCGCGCGCATGGTTTGCCACCAGGTCAGTCCGGTGGACCGCGCCGCCTCGGATTGCCCGCGCGGCAGGCTCAAGATCGCGCCCCAAACGGACTCTTCCGCATACGCGGCCAATACGAGTGAAAGGGAAAGCCACGTCGCCGTGAAGGCCGACATGGAAATGCCGATCAGGGGAAAGGCGAAGAAGAAGACGATGATGATGATCAGCGGCGGCAGGGCCCGCATGATATCGGCGAAGGCCACGATCGGGAGGGAGAGCCACGCCCATTGTTTGGCGCGCAGGATCGCAAGTCCGAGGCCAAGAATGAGGCCGGTGACGGTCACCGCGATCCCGACGCCGATGGTGATCCACACGCCGGCCAAAATCTCCGGCCAATAGCGCGCCGCGACCTCGGCATTGAAGAACGTGTCGAGGAGGCGCGCGAGGCCGTCCATTAGGCCCAGCTCGTATAACGCGTCAGGAACGCGCGCGTGCGTTCGTGCTCCGGCGCGCCAAAAATCTTGTGAGGCGGGCCTTGCTCGACGATGGCGCCGCCGTCCATGAAGATCACCCGGTCGGCGGCCTCACGCGCGAAGCCCATTTCATGCGTGACCACCAGCATGGTCATCCCGATGTCGCGCAACTCGCGCATCACCTTCAGCACTTCTCCCACCGTTTCCGGATCGAGGGCGCTGGTCGGTTCGTCGAACAGCATGAGTTTCGGCTGCAGCACGATGGCGCGGGCGATGGCCACGCGCTGTTGCTGCCCGCCCGAGAGCTGTCCCGGATAGACCTGGGCCTTGTCGGCGAGTCCCACCCGCTTCAGCGCCGCCAGTCCCAACGCGTCGGCTTCGGCGGCGGACTTTCCCTGCACCTTCCGCAGCGCGAGGGTCACGTTGCCGAGCGCGGTGAGGTGCGGATACAGGTTGAATTGCTGGAACACCATGCCGATCTTTTGGCGCACCGCATTGATGTCGACGCCCGCCCCGGTGATTTCGGTCCCCTCCACGACGATCCGCCCGCCGGTGGGCTCCTCGAGGCGGTTGCAGCAGCGCAGCATGCTGCTCTTGCCCGAACCCGACGGGCCGACCACGCAGACCATTTCGCTCGCATGCACGGCAAGATCGACGCCGCGCAACACTTCAAGCGAACCGTAGGCCTTGCGCAGCCCAACGAGTTCCAGGAGCGGCGAGGCGCTCATGCGGCGCGCGAGGTCAGCATTTGAGGGTGACCGGCCCGGGGTCGTAGCCTTCGAGCCCGGGGACGCCATGGCCGGGGGCGATCGCGACCGCGGCGCTGTCGGCGGCCGGCGTGAAGCCGAACCACTTTTGAGCCGACTTCGCGATGAAGCCGTCCTTCTTCATGCACTTCAGCGCCATCGAGGCGGCGTCGCGCCCGGCTTTGTCGTTGCCGCGGAAGGCAAGCGCCGTGACGAGGCCCGTCGTGATGGTGAAGGTGGTTTTCACGGCCGGGTTCTGCTTCGCCACCCAGCCCGCGACGGTATTGCCGGCGAGGCTTGCATCGGCGCGCCCCGCTTGCACGGCTTGAACCGCGTCGGCATTCGTGCCGTAGACGTCGAATTTGAAGCCGTACTTCGCGGCGTTGTCGCGGCACCACGCTTCGTAGGCGGAGCCTTTGTTCACGGCGATGGTCTTACCCTTCAGATCATCCAGCGACGTGATGCCGGACGCGGCCTTCTTCTCGACGAAGCTGAAATCCTGATTGAGATAACCTTCCGTGAAGAGCATCGACTTCGCCCGCTCCGGGGTCGCGGTGACGACGGCGAGCACGAAGTCGTATTTGCCGGCGTTCAATCCGGGAACGAGGCCCGAGAATTCCGTGCCCTCGATTTCAAGCTTCTTTCCCATCCGGCGCGCGAGTTCATGGCCGAGATCGATATTGAAGCCCTGAAGCTGTCCGCCCAGGGTGCGCATGGCGTGCGGCGCAAAGGTCGCGTCGACCCCCGTCTTCAGGGTCTGCGCGGCGGCCGGCGTACTCAGGAAGGCCGCGACGGCAAGGCTGGAACATAGTCTCACGAAGCTCATGACGGTCCTCTGGCTGGAACGCGAAGCGGCAGGTTAGATCAGTCCGGCTTTTTTCCCAACGGGGCTCCGGCGCCGGTCCGCTCGACGATCAGGCCGTAATGCTCGGGGCGCCGGTGTTTCGCAAAATTGAAGACATGTTCACGGAACGTCTCGCCGATGGCCAGGTCGATATTGGCGAAGATCAACTCGTCATCCTCGGTTTGCGCCAGCGCCGTGATCTCGCCCGTGGGCGAAACGATGGCCGAACCGCCGATCATGTGGAAACCGTCCTCGGATCCGCATTTCGCGGCCGCCGCGACCCACAGGGCGTTGCCATAGGCATTCCCCTGCATCGAGATCAGGTGCGAGGACATCCGTAAGTGAGGCGCTTCCGGCCAATGGATGTTGACGCTCGGTGTGTTGTAACCCAGCACGACGATCTCGGCGCTCTGCAGCGCCATGACGCGGTAGGTCTCGGCCCATCGGCGGTCGTTGCAAATGCACATGCCCATCCGCACGCCCTGGGTGGTCCAGACGTTGAAGCCCTCGTTGCCCACGTCAAAGAACTTCTTCTCCAGATGCTGGAAGGGCGCGGTCTCGATGTGATGCGAATGGCCGGGAAGATGGATCTTCCGGTAGCGGCCGACGATCTTGGCGTTCTCGTCGGTCATGATCGCGGTGTTGAACCGGCGGCCGTCCGGCGTCAGTTCGGCGTAACCGAGATAGAACCCGATCTTGAATTCCCCCGCCAGGTCGAACAGCGGCTTGGTTTCCGGCCCCGGCATGCTGCGTTCGAAGAAGCGTTCGACCGCTTCTTCCTCGCTCATCCAGTAGCGCGGAAAAAAGGTGGTCAGCGCGAGTTCGGGGAAAACGACGAACTTCGCGCCGCGTGAATGGGCTTCACGCAGCAGGGCGATCAGGCGTTTGACGACGGCGGCGCGGCTATCGGCAAGTGAGATAGGGCCGAGTTGCGCTACGGCGAGAGGAAAGGGACGTTTCAGACCGCTCATCTTTCATTCCTATTTCAACGATTGTCCGCAGCGCCTCGCGCGCTTCCGCCATCGAGAGGCCGGGCGCGCTGGAAAGCGCATCCGACGCCTGGCGCTTGAGAAATTGCCCCGAGCCGCGCGCGGCGTTCAGGGTGTTGTTTTCGACCACGGTGCGGCCGCGGCTGATCACGATCTCCGGCCAGCCTTTCAGCTTGCGGCCTTCGTAGGGCGTGTAGCCGGTGTTGTCGTGCAGCATCGACGCGGTCACCGTCACCTCGCGGTTCGGGTTCCAAATTCCGAGATCCGCGTCGGCGCCTGCCGCGATCGTGCCCTTGCGGCCGGTCAGGCCGTACATGGAAGCGTGATTGGTTGCCGTCAGCGCGACGAACTCCTGCAGCGACAGCCGGCCCGCCATCACGCCTTCGGAGAACAGGAGCGGCATGCGCAGTTCAATTCCCGGCAGGCCGTTGGCCATTTCCTTGAACGTCGTCGCGTCGC
>JAYRTJ010000159.1:0-6672 GCA_041919675.1 Rhodospirillaceae bacterium
TTGTCAGCCCCTCGGCACGCACGGCGCCCGCGAAACCATAGGCTTGGTTCAGAAGGTCGAGGATCGGCGGGATCACGGCGGCTCCGGCGGCGACACCGAACATCAGCGCAACCTGCTGACGCCAGGGGGTGGCGCCGACGAGTTGCCCGGTTTTCAGATCCTGGAGATTGTCGTTGGAGATGGTCGCGGCGGCGAAAATGATGGACGTCACGAACAACGCGAAAGCAATGAGCGCCTGACGCGTTTCATCCGAGGCCGAGACCGCGAACGGGGTCAGCAGCAGGGACGCGCCGAGGATCGCGAGGATGCCGACACCCGACAGCGGACTGTTGGAGGAGCCGATGAGGCCCGCCATGTAACCGCAGACCGAGGCGACGAATGCGCCGACGACGACGATGTAGATCAGGCCGGCAAGGACAAAGCCGAGCGTGCCGGCGGCCAAAGGGCCGCCGAGGAGGAACCGCCACAGCAGAACCGCGATGGGACCCAGCGAGACGAGGGTGATGAGTCCGATGATGTTACCGGGGATATCGCGGTCTTCACGCGCCGCGACGCCGGCCCGGGCACGGGACCCGCGCGCGGCGGCCATGCCGCGC
The DNA here is from genome assembly GCA_041919675.1 of Rhodospirillaceae bacterium. GTDB lineage: Bacteria > Pseudomonadota > Alphaproteobacteria > Rhodospirillales > Rhodospirillaceae > SHVO01. The sequence goes on from JAYRTJ010000159.1 coordinate 597, forward strand.
CAGATGGGGCCGGCGAGTTCCAGGAGTTTCCAGAGCGCCGCCACACCGATCGCGCCCGCGCCGATAAAGCGGACCTGCCCCGCCCAGACCGTGCGCGCGATCGTCATCGCGTCGCCGTCGGCCGGATGAAGGCCCGTGAGAATAGGCGTCGCGACACCCCAGGCGATCAAAAAGCCGCAGAACATGGCCGTGCCAACCGAGAGCCCGACGAGATGCCCCGCCCCGAGCAAAGCAAAGGACAGACCGCCTGCGATGCCGGTGGCCGACGAACCAACGCGAAAGTAGGCGGCGAGTTCGCCGGACAGCAGCTTCGCGCCGATGAGCGCGGTATGCGCCGCCGATACAAGCGTGCTGACGACGATGACCGCAAAGCCCGCGCGCGCGTCCTTCGCGCCGTCGCGTGTTTCGGTGCCGACTTTGAGGACTTCGGCGGCCGCGACTCCTTCCGGGAACGGCAGCGACGACTGCACGACCAGCGCACGGCGCAAGGGGATCGAGAACATCACGCCCAGGATGCCGCCGGCGGCGCAGAGTCCGAAGGTGGTCCAATAGGGAAAGTCGGTCCACCAGCCGATCATGATGAGCCCGGGCAGGACGAAGATGATGGAGGAGAGCGTGCCCGCCGACGAGGCGACGGTTTGGACAATATTATTTTCAAGGATGCCGGCGTCGCGCACCTTGCGCAGGATCGCCATGGAGATCACGGCGGCGGGGATCGAGGTGGCGAAGGTGAGCCCGACTTTCAGGCCGAGGTAGACGTTGGCGGCGGTGAAGATGAACGTGATCGCCGCGCCGATGAGAATGCCGCGTACCGTAAGTTCGCTCGTTTCTTTCAAGGCCGTCCCCTACCCGTTACCGCGCCGGAGTGTGGCACAGTTCACGGACGCAAAAAAAGCGCCGCGAGGGAGGCCCCGCGCGGCGCTCTTGCGAAAGTTCGCAAGTTAAAGGGCGCCCACGATCTCCTCGGTCATCTTCTTGGCGTCGCCGAGCAGCATCATGGTGTTGTCGCGGTAGAAGAGCTCGTTGTCCACGCCGGCGTAACCGGCGCCCATGGAACGCTTCACGAACAGGACCGTCTTTGCCTTTTCGACGTCGAGGATCGGCATGCCGAAGATCGGGCTCGCGGGGTCGGTCTTGGCGACCGGGTTCGTGACGTCGTTCGCGCCGATCACATACACGGCGTCGGCGGTCGAGAACTCGTGGTTGATCTCTTCGAGTTCGAACACTTCGTCATAGGGCACGTTGGCTTCGGCAAGGAGCACGTTCATGTGGCCGGGCATGCGGCCCGCGACCGGATGAATGGCGTATTTGACCGTGACGCCTTCCTTCTTGAGCTGGTCGGCCATTTCACGAAGGGCATGCTGCGCCTGGGCGACGGCCATGCCGTAACCGGGGACGATGATGACCTTGCTGGCGTTTTTCATGATGAAGGCCGCGTCGTCGGCGGAGCCGGCCTTATGCGGCCGCGCTTCTTTCTTGCCGCCCGCGGCCGCAGCGGCGTCACCGCCGAAGCCGCCAAGGATGACGCTGAAGATCGACCGGTTCATCCCCTTACACATGATGTAGGAGAGGATCGCGCCCGACGAACCCACCAGCGCACCGACGATGATGAGCAGGCTGTTGTGCAAGGTGAAGCCGATGCCGGCGGCCGCCCAGCCCGAGTAGCTGTTCAGCATGGAGACCACGACCGGCATGTCGGCGCCGCCGATGGGCAGGATGAGAAGGAAGCCGATCAGGAAGCTTAAGGCCATCAGCGCGAAGAACAGGTTGTGGTTCTCGCTGAGGCAGAACATCACCACCAGAACGACGATCGCAATCCCAAGCAGGGCGTTGAGCAGATGCTGGCCTTTGAACACCAGCGGATTGCCGGTCATCAGGCCCTGCAGCTTGGCGAAGGCGATGATGGAGCCCGAAAAGGTGATGGCCCCGATGGCGAGACCGATCGACATTTCGACGAGGCTGCCGGCGGCGATGCTGCCCACCTCGCCCAAGCCGTAACTGGTAGGCGAGAGCAGCGCCGAGGTCGCCACAAGCACGGCGGCGAGACCCACGAGGCTGTGGAAAGCCGCGACAAGCTGCGGCAGCGCCGTCATCTCGATCTTCTTGGCGATCACGACGCCGATGGCGCCGCCGACGGCGATGCCGGCGACGATCCAGACGTATTCCTGGACCACGGGCGATGTGAGGGTGGTGAAGATGGCGATGGCCATCCCAACCATCCCGAACATATTGCCCTTGCGGGAGGTTTCGGGGCTGGAGAGGCCGCGCAGGGTCAGGATGAAGAAGACGCCCGCGACGATGTAAGCAAAGAGGGTTGCGCCTGGCGACATGCTATTTGCCCTTCTTCTTGAACATGGCAAGCATGCGCTGCGTGACGATGAACCCGCCGAAGATATTCACCGACGCCAGCACCACGGCGAAGAAGCCGAGGATCTTGGAACTGGTGATCTGCTCGGGACCGGCGGCGAGGATGGCGCCGACGATGATGACGCTGGACACCGCGTTGGTGACCGCCATCAGCGGCGAGTGCAGCGCCGGGGTCACGCTCCACACCACGTAGAAGCCGACGAACACCGCGAGCACGAAGATGGTGATCAGGTACCAGAAGGTATCCGGATTGGCTGCCATATGAGTCATCGGTTCCATTCGAGGTTTCCCCTTCCGGTTCCCTCCCCTGCAAGGGGAGGAATATATTGTGTTAACCCGCGAGCGACGGATGAACGACCTTTCCGTCCTTCGTCACCAAGGTGCCTTTGACCAGTTCGTCTTCCCAATTGATCCTCAGGTTGCCGGTGCCCTTCTCGAGCATCAGCGTGATGAAGTTGAGAATGTTCTTCGAGAAGAGCGAGCTCGCGTCGCGCCCGAGGCGCGCGGCCATGTTGGTGTAGCCGAGGATGGTGACGCCGTTGGCCGTCATGGCAGCCTGGTCCTTCACCGTGCCTTCGACGTTTCCGCCCGCTTCGGCGGCGAGATCGACGATCACCGAGCCCGCTTTCATGAGCGCGACCACGTCGCCCGCCACGAGACGCGGCGCGGGCCTGCCGGGGATCAGCGCCGTGGTGATGACGATATCGGATTTCGCGACTTCGGCGCGCACGGCCTCGGCCTGCTTGCGCTTGAAGTCGTCGTCCATTTCTTTCGCATATCCGCCGGCGGTCTGCGCGGCTTTCATCTTCTCCTCGTCCACGACGATGAACTTGCCGCCGAGGGATTCGACCTGTTCTTTCGTCGCGTAACGGACGTCGGTCGCGTAAACCACCGCGCCCATGCGTTTGGCGGTCGCGATGGCCTGCAGCCCCGCGACACCGGCGCCGAACACCAGCACGCGCGCCGGGGCAATCGTTCCGGCGGCGGTCATCATCATGGGCATCGCGCGGCCGAAGGTGGCGGCGGCGTCGACCACCGCTTTGTAGCCGGCGAGGTTGGATTGGGAGGACAGCACGTCCATGGCTTGCGCGCGGCTGATGCGCGGCATCAGCTCGAGCGCGAAGGTGGTGACGCCCTGCGCGGCGAGCGCCTGCATCAAGTCCTTGCTGGTCTGCGCGGACAGATGCGCCATCAGGATCGAGCCGGACTTCAGGTAGCCGACTTCGTCGACGCCTTCCGCGGCGGTCATGGGCTTCTGGATCTTGAAAACGACGTCGGCGGCCGCGGCGGCGGCCGCATCGGGCGCGATGGTCGCGCCGGCCTCTTGAAACAGTGCATCGCTGATCTGGGAGCCCGCGCCCGCTCCGGTTTCCACTGCAACCTTGCAGCCGGCGGCGACGAGTTTTTTGACAGTATCGGGTGTGGCCGCGACGCGCGTTTCGCCCGCGCGGCGCTCCTTCAGTACGCCAATCTGCATAGAAATCCCCCACATGAACCCTCCAAAGAACTTGGAGGGGCTAACACTTTTTACGGACCACCCTTTGTAACGACGAGAACCTGTAGGCGGGAAACCTGACACAGTTCACGCGATGTTGCCAACTCCTCCGACAATTGCTGCGGGAGCGAAAAAGGTCATTTCGTGGCAGGGGGCCCGCGCCCCCTAGAAAAAGGACGGGGAATCCCTATAGATTCTTTCCGGGAGGGCACCGGAGGATTGCCGATGCACGATTTCTGCCGCCGGTTGACGGCGGGTGGCGTAGGCGGACTGCTGGCTTTGGCGGCCGTGAATATGCCGAGTTGGGCTCAGGACGCTCCGCAAAACGAGCGCCTTGCTTATTCCATGATGGTCGGCGGCCTGCACGTGGGCGACGCCGTCGTTTCCCTTTCGCAAGACTCGGACAGCTACATGACCGGTCTCAAGCTGACGGCCGGCGGCGTGGCGAAATGGGTGCGGGAATTCCGCGCCGACTTGAGCGGCGAAGGGACTTTCACAACCAAAGAGAATGTCGTGACGCCCCTGCCGGCGCGGTACCGGCGCGACTGGTCCGGCTCGGAGATCGATTCGAGCCTGCTGATGACCTACGACCCCGCGACGCGCCTCGCCTCGACCGAGGAGCGCTATATCGAACGCGAGAGCGGCGAGGAGTTGCGCTACGACGAATTGCCGTGGACGAAAAACGACCGGGGCCGCGACAAGAAAAAACCCGTGCCGGACAACCAGCGCGCGGGCGCGATGGATCCGATGGCCGCTTTCATCGCCGCACGTCACCAGGTGATGGCGCAGGGCGCGAGCAAGACGCCGGTGAAGTTCCGCGTGCCGGTGTACGACGGTCAGCGCCGTTACGACATTATCGGCACCACAAGCGCGCCGCGCGGCGTGACCATCAACGACACGCCGTACAACGTGATCACGGTCAACACGACCCTTGTGCCCGTCGCCGGCTTCTCGGAGCGCGGCGAAGAACGCATGCGGGAGTCGCGCGGCAAGATCCTGTTCACCGCCGACGACCGCTTCATCCCGGTGCAAGTGACGATCGAGAACGATCTCCTCAGCGGCGCGATGAACCTGAAGGGCGACTGCAACGTGACGCCGGAAGCCTGCGGGCCGGCGACGCAGGAAGCGAAGAGTCAGAATTAAGCAAGCCCCCCCACCCTCCCGCTTGCGGGAGAGGGTTGGGGTGAGGGCCTTCAGGCCAACCCCGCCTTCTTCAACGCCGCGCCTTGCACTTTCGCCAGGTTCTTCACATCGAAGCCTTCGATGGTTTCGTGGAAGAGGCGGTACCAGTTCACTTTGGCGTTGAGATGCATGAAGACCGAGCCGAGGCCGATAGCGGCGCGGTCCATCAGCACGAACTCGCGCGGGGGCTTTACCCCGCCAAGGCGTTTCAGTTCCTTGTGCACCTTGGCGACGGCGTCGCGGCCGTATTCGGCGGCGTTGGTTTCCTCGACCAGGCGCGGCCGGTCTTCCATCAACGGCGCATACACAAACGCGGCCCAGATATTGAGGACGTCGATCATCTCGTTGCCGAGGCCCTTGAAGCCCCACGTCTCATAAGCCGAGACGGCGAGATCGCGTTCGTTCTTCTGAAGCGCCCGGTAGAGATCGATGACGCCTTTCACGAAAGACGGCGGGAAGATGCGGATGCAGCCGAAGTCCATGAGGTTCACGGAGGCGTCGGCGCGCACGGTGTAATTGCCGAGGTGCGGGTCGCCGTGGATGACGCCGTATTGGTAGAAGGGCACATACCAGGCGCGGAACATATTCACCGCGACGGCGTCACGGGTCTTCTGATCGGCCTCGGCGGCGACATCTTTGAGCGGCCGGCCTTCGAGCCACGACATGGTAAGCAAGCGCCGCGTCGAGAGGTCCTCGTGCACATCGGGGATATGCACTCCCGTCTCTTTCGCGAGCATATGACGGTAGAGCGCAAGGTTCTTGGCTTCGTGTTCGTAATTGAGTTCCTCGCGCAGGCGTTCCGAAATCTCCTTGTGGATCTCGGTGGGGTCGATGGCGGGATCGAAACGGCGGTAGGCCGCGAAGACGAGCTTCAGCTGGCGGAGATCCGCCTCCACCACCGATTCCATATCCGGATATTGAAGCTTGCAGGCAAGCGCCCCGCCTTTCCCGGTTTGCGCCTTGTGGACCTGGCCGAGAGACGCGGCCTTGGCGGCATCGCGTTCAAACGACGCGAAGCGGGACTTCCAATCG
>JAYRTJ010000160.1:0-6393 GCA_041919675.1 Rhodospirillaceae bacterium
TTCGCGCCGGTCGCGTCGGTCATCAGGGTGTCCATGCCGCGGTACACCGCGACATCCACATCCGGATCATCCGTCAGGCTGTCGACATTCGTGAGTTCGATCAGCGCGCGGTTGAAGTTGTTCTGGCGGAGATAGACATCGGTGAAGTGATACCCAATGCCATCCGGACCGCGGAAGAAGCGCACGCAACCGAGCACGCGGAAGAGCTGGTTGTCGATGCCGGTGACCTTGCCGTCCGGGCTGGTGAAGTCGTTGGCATCGACCTTGCCGTCGAGGTTGAGACCAAGGCCGACCTTGCCGCCCGCTTCGTTGAACGGGAACGGCTCATCCTTATCCATCGGGAACTGGGCGGCGGATTCACGTGCGAGCTGCGTTTCGCCCACAGGTCCGAGATTCGGGAACAGAGCCTTGAAACTTTCACGCGGACCGATCGGATTCACGCCTTGCGGACATTCGGCTTTGCCGTCCGGGGTCTGATGAATGGCCCAGTGGCCGCCCGACAATGCGTAAGCGATCGTACGATTGCGAAGGCCCGATGCCGGCGTGTCTTGTGCGGCCACGGGCAGCGCGATCACACCGAGAGCCAACGCACCTAAAGTCGCATGCAAAAGATGTTTCATGATCTTCTCCCTAAACCGGGGCTTATCGCGCGTTGTCGAAGAAATCGTCACGCACCAGAAGTGCGCTGAAACCGTTGCGGCGACCGTTGTATTCACCGGTCCGGTTGCCGTTGATATCGCCGGGTTCCTTGTCGCCTTCGAAGGTGAACACCGGACGGGCGCGGAACGCCCACACGGCGACCGCACCCGCCTCACCCTTGGCCGCATGACGCCCCGTCTTCGGGTTGATCCACATCACGCTCCAGGAGCGGCTGGTGCTCACAGCGTCGGCGGCCGCGGGGATGTAGGGCCAACGGCGCAGGCAACGTTCCACATTGCCGCCGCCGCACACCGCGATGCGGTACACTTGCGGGGCGCCGGGATGATCGCACGCCAGTTGGTCCTTGGAATCGTCGCCGCACTGATAGGTATAGACCGTCTTGCCGTCCGGGCTGACGACGGATTCACCGACTTCGTTATTCGCGAAGCCGAAGCCTTTGGGCAGCGGCGGAACGACCTGCATATAGACGTTGTGCCAACCGGGCACGTCACCGCCTTGCTGGCTCTGCGTGTCGACGTCCCTGGCGTAGGTGTAGACGGGCTTCTTGCGGAAGGCCCACTGCCGTACGCCGGGAGCGCGTTCAAAGATCGTCCACTCGCCTTGCGGCTGCGCGGTCGCGCCGGCCGTCATGGGCACCCAGGTCTGCGTGCAGGCGCCGGTGCAATTCGACTTCTCGGCGCCGTCGCGGTCCGACGTGTAAATCGAGAACTTGGTTTCCGTGACGACGAGGCGGCCCTTGCGGGTCGTTTCCACGGAGAAAGCCGGCGGCACCGACGAGGCCGGGCCGACAGGCCGGCGCTCGGCGGGACCGTCACCGCCGTTGCCGTTGGTGCGGGCGCCAAAAACATCACCCGGCTGCTGATCGAGATCAGACGTGTAGAGTGCGTGTTTGTCGTAAGCCCACTGACGGCGGCCGTCTTTGCGCGTGAAGATCGTGAAGTTGCCGACGTCCTTGTCGCCATCCTTCGCCAGCACGGGTGGCCACACCTGCGAGCAGGCCTTGCGCGTTTCAAGCTCCGGCAGGTCGAGGCCCGGCGGATACGGCGCCATCATCCCCGCGGTCTTGGTGGTGACCTCGTTCTCGCAGGCCGAGCTGTTGTCGCCGTCGCCGGTCGTGCCGACACGCATGGTGTCGTACGGCCAACGATAGAGCGTCATGCCCCGTTCGTTCGCGAACACGGGACCTTCGAGTTCGCTCGCCTGAATGCTGAAACCGGCGGGCATGGGCTCGGTCACGAAAGTCTCGGTTTTCACGCCGCCCTGCGCGGTGACGGCGCTCGACGCCGCGTAGGCCGCGGGAGCCGCCATGAGGGCGCCGACGAGAAGAAGGCTGTATCGCATCATATTCGTCCTTGAGAGCAGAAGAGGCGCGCTTCCGAAGAAGCGCGCCGTCCCTTAAGCGAGAACCTCGCCGATTTCCTTCGACGTTCTGTTGGACTGCTCGCCCCAGTGCGGGACATCCAATCCAAAGACCTTCATGGCGGTGTAACCGACGCGCGTCGCCGCTTCGTGGTTGCCGTCGATGTGGTAACCGGTCTTGATCTTTCCGCCGGCTCGGCCCGCAAGGAACATCGGCAGACCGTCGATCTGGTGCAGACGCGCCAGCGACTGGTCGGTCGTCGCGTAGATCAGCATGTTGTCGAGCAGCGAGCCGTCGCCTTCCTTGAAGTCGGCGAACGCCTTCACGTGATAAGCCCACGCTTCCATCTGGCGGCGGATGAACCACGAGCAGTTCACCTGGTAACCGAGCACCGGATCGAGCGGTTCTTCGTGCGTGGCCGTGTGGTGCGGCTTCTCGTAGCCCGGCTTGATCGTACCGGAGAACGCGGCCGCGTAGCCGAGGTTGTAGACGCGGGTCTGGTCGCAGGCCAAAGCCATCACGAACAGATCGGTCATCATCTTGTGACGCTCGCCGACCAGCGTGTAATCGAGGCCCGGCGCGATTTCGTCTTTCGGTCCCGGATTGACCACGCAAGCCGCGCGGGGCTCCGGCTTCGTGAGGGCGAGATCGAACTGGCGTTCCAACTCACGCAGGCCCGTGAAGTATTGATCGAGACGCGCCTTGTCTTCCGAACCGATCTTCTTCGTGAGGTCGTTGGTACGGTCCATCACGCCGGAGAGCACGCCCTTGCGCACCATGACGCGCGGGCTGGGCTTGAATTCCGGAGCGTTCGGGTTCTGGAAGTCTTCGCCGAAGAGCTTGGCGTAGAGCAGCAGCGGCGAGACTTCCGCCGGGTTGATCGAGGTCGCGCTTTCGTAGCTGAAGCTGTCGCGCACGTTGCCGGTGGAGGTCGCGGTCAGCGTCTGGAAGCGCGTCGGACCTGCGATTTCCTTGGCGACCGTGACGTCGATGCTCTGGCCGGGCAGATCGGTCTGCGTCGCCGGGGCGGCGCCCGCGCGCATGATCACCCACCCCGTCTTGTGGCAGAGGTTCGGATTGGCGTCCTTGAACCCGTCGAAGTTGGTGAACAGGTTGACGTGCTTTTGGACATCCTTGAGCGAGGCGATTTCCTCGGGCAGGTCGAAGTTGACGCCGGTCTTCTTCGGCACGAACACCTGCTTGTTGAGGCCAAGGCCCCAGGACCAGGTTCCGAAGCGCACCGGCAACGGCGCGCCGTCGGCCATCGCGGTCGCGTTCCCGTTCAGAAACACATTGAGCAGCGGCAGCCCCACCGTGACGGCGCCGCCGTTCAACATGCCGCGCAGGACGCGGCGCCGGGACAGATCTTTCAAAGATGCCATAAGAGCCTCCTCAGTTCGCTTCGACGGCGCTATGCGGCGTCAGGCCGGCGGTCCGCGCCGGCGACGGAACACGTTCAACAACTTCTAAGAATGCATCACTGGTTGCGATCATTCGCATCAGGTCCGGCACCTTGTAGCCGTCCTGCGCGAAGGCGCTGCTCAACACCTTGATCGCGGGATCGTCGGCGCGGGAGAGCGGGCCGCCCGTGCCGTAGCTATACATGCGGCGCACCAAGCAGGTGGGCAGCGCGGCATGGTCATGCAGCGCCTGGCCAAGGCCGGCGACATCGGAGAACGCCTTGCCGTCCAGCGTGCCGGTCACATCGAGCTGAACGCCCTTTTCGCTCGCCCGGAAACGGCCGGCGCCGTCGAACTGCTCGAGCGCGAGGCCCATCGGATCGGTGATCTTATGGCAGCCGGCGCAGACCGGATTTTGGCTGTGGAAGTTCAGACGCTCGCGCGCGGTGCGTAGGCGTGCATCGGGATTTTCCACGGCGGAGAAGTCGACGTTCGCCGGAGGCGCGGGAACCTTCTGGCAAAGCAGAAGCTCGCGCAGCGCCTTGCCGCGTTTCGTCGCCGAACTACGGGCCGGGTGCGAATGCAGCGCGAGGAAGCTGACTTGCGACAAGAGACCGACACGCGGGCTACCGGCCGGAAACTCGTAAGGCACCCAGCCGAGCGACGGCTGCACCCGATAGACCGGCGCCAGCGCGGCGGACATGAAGGTCGCGCGGGTCGTGAACAGATCGCGATAATCCTCGTTGCGCGTGACAAGATGCGCGACAACGGTACGCAAAGTCTGCTCGCGCGCATCGATGAGCGTCTGGCCCGTGACCATCGGATAAGTGGCCGGATCCTTGGCGAGACCGATGAACTCCTCGAAGCCGAACATGTCGTCGAAGAACGAGCGCACACCGTGCTCGAGACGCGGGCTCGCCATCATCGCGGCGACGACTTTGGCGCGGCCCTTGGTCGTCTGCAGTTCACCCTTCTCGGCGGCGGTGAGCAGCATCTCGTCCGGGCCGGCGTTCCACAGGAAGAAGCTGAGGCGCGCGGCGACGGAGTAGCTGTCGAGGCGGCGCTTGCCGGGGTTGTTCGGATCCGGCTCGGTCACATCGGCGATCATCAGGACGTTGGGATCGATCAGCATCCCTTCGATCACCGAGCCGAGACCGGCGTAGAAATCCTTCAGGTTGCTCGCGCCGCGTTTTGCATCGGCGACAAGGCCGGCAACCGTGGCCTCCGGAAGCGCGCGGCGATACAGGAGCCGGCCCGTTTGCTTGATGAACTTGGCGGCGCAGGCGTCGTCGGCGGCGGCCGGGTTCGCCGGTTTGCACGGCACGAGGTAGTCGCGGCGCGGCGCGATGCGCTCGCCGGGATTTCCCTTGTCCAGGATCTGCGCGGCGATCGACGACGCGGCGCTTTGCAGCTGCTGGATTTCACCGATGGTCATACCGACGGAGGCGGCGCCGGAGGCCTGCAGGCCATCGGTGCGCGGTAGCGGCGTCAGCGCCGCAACGACGCGCACGTCATCGCCGAAGATGTAGTGGATGGTGTTCGCGTACTGCTCCGGGCTCATCCGGCGCACGCGCGCGGGCGTCCCGTCGAAATCGGCGACAGCCGCGGTCGCAGGCGCTTTAGCGGCCGGCGCGGCGTGCTCGGAGCCGCCGTCTGAACAGGCAACGACGCCCAGGGTCAGCAGGCTGGCCACGCTCGCACGCAGCGCCAAGCCGAACTTGCGGCGGGATTTGGACTTAAAGTTAGAAACCGGACTCACGTGCACCTTCCTCCTCCAGAGCGCGCTGCCAGCCGTTATGACCGCGATATCGCGGCCGTCAGCCGAACGCTCTCCTCCACTCAATCCTCATCTCGTCCGCGCTCCTGTGCCTTGCGCAGCGCTTAGGCGCCGACGCTCAGCCGCAGGCGGGCCCTCTTGCGCTCCGGCGCATCAAGGGACTGTTTGACTTCTTCCGTGTGCTGGCCGAGGGCCGGTGCGGGCAATTCCGCGACACACGGTTCACCATTGAACATGATCGGCGTACGCACGCCCGGAACACTGCCGCCGGCCGCCGCGGGCGAGGCGATATCGACACGCATGCCGCGCGCGATCACATGCGGATCGGCGAACACTTCAGGCACGGTATTGATCGGGCCCACCGGCACGCCGGCGCCTTCGAGTTTCGCGACGAGATCAGCCTTCTTCCACTTCGCGATCTTCTCGCTCAGAAGGGCGATCAAGCCTTCCCGGTTGCGCACGCGGTCGGGGTTCTGACGATAGGAGGCGTCGAACGCCAACGCGTCGTTACCAAGCACATTGCACAGACGGGCGAACTGACCGTCGTTGCCGACGGCGATCATGAGATGACCGTCGGCGGCCGCGAATACCTGATACGGCGCGAGGTTCGGATGCGCGTTGCCGAGGCGCGGCGCAGCCTGGCCGGAGATCAGATAAGACGCGGCCTGGTTGGCCAGAACGCCGACCTGCACATCGAGCAAGCTCATGTCGATATGAGCGCCGCGGTTCGTCGACTTGCGCGCGTGGAGCGCGGCAAGGATGCCCGTCGTCGCATAAACACCGGTGAAAAGATCGACCACCGCGACGCCGACTTTCATCGGTTCGCCGTTCGGTTCGCCCGTGACGGCCATGAAGCCGCCGAGCGCCTGGATCATCGCGTCGTAGCCGGGCAGATGCGCATAGGGGCCCGTCTGGCCGAACCCGGTGATGGAGCAGTAAATCAGGCCGGGATGACGCGCGCTCAAGGTCGCATAGTCGAGGCCGAACTTCTTCAGCGCGCCGACCTTGAAGTTCTCGATCACGATGTCGGCGTCGGCGATCAGCCGCTTCACGACTTCGAGGTCTTCAACGCAATTGAAATCGATGGCGATGGAACGCTTGCCGCGGTTGGCGGAATGGAAATAGGTGGCGCTCAAGTCGCCGCCGCCTTCGCCCGGCACGAACGGCGGACCCCACGCGCGGGTATCGTCGCCCTC
>JAYRTJ010000161.1:0-6219 GCA_041919675.1 Rhodospirillaceae bacterium
GCCGTCAGCGCGACGAACTCCTGCAGCGACAGCCGGCCCGCCATCACGCCTTCGGAGAACAGGAGCGGCATGCGCAGTTCAATTCCCGGCAGGCCGTTGGCCATTTCCTTGAACGTCGTCGCGTCGCCCTTCGGCAGTTTGCCGGTTTTGTCGAAGCGGTAGGGCGCGTGATCGGACGAGAAGATCGGCAGCGTGCCGTCCTTCAGGCCCGCCCACACGGCCTCCTGTGAATCCTTGTCGCGCGGCGGCGGCGAACAGCAGTACATCGCGCCTTCCAGGCCGTTCCTGTCGAGATCGTCGGCGGTGAGGAACAGGTACTGCGGACACGTCTCCGCATAGATCGCGGCGCCGCGCTGTTTGGCGGTGCGGATGGTGTCGATGGCTTCGCGGGCCGATACGTGCACGATCAGAACCGGCACGCCGACGAGGCGCGAGAGCGCGATGGCGCGGTTGGTCGCTTCGCCCTCGGCGATGGGATCGTGTGCGACCGCATGGAACTTCGGGGCCTTGTGCCCGCGCGCCAGCAGGCGGTTCGCCAGCCAGCGGATCATGTCGTGGTTCTCGGCATGGATCATCACCAGCGCCTGTGCGCCGGCCGCCAGGGCCAGCACATCCAGGAGCTGATAGTCGTCGAGCTTGAGCTTGTCGTAGGTCATATAGACCTTGAGCGACGTGATCCCGTCGCGGATCGCCGCCGGCAGGTCGACGTTCAGCGCGGTCTCATCCGGGTTCGCAAGAATCAGGTGAAAGCCGTAGTCGATGACGGCTTTCTCGCGGGCGCGCTTGGCGTAGTCCGCGACAACGTCGGGAATTTTCATCTCGCGGTGCTGGGCCGCGAAGGGGATGATCGTGGTCGTGCCGCCGAAGGCCGCGGCCACCGTCGCCGAGTAGAAGTCGTCGGCGCACATGATGCCCATGCCGGACAGTTGTTCCACATGGCAGTGGCTGTCGATCCCGCCGGGCAGCACCCAGCGGCCGGAGGCGCTGATGTCGCGCGTGCCGCGCGGCAAGGCCTTTCCGACGGCGGTGATGATGCCGTCCTTCACGCCGACATCGGCCTCGACCACCTCGCTGGCCGTGGCGACCCAGCCATCGCGGACCACCAGATCGAACTCTTCCATACACGTCACTCATATGGGACATTTCGGGCTTCAGGCCCCGCCCGTGAGGGCCTTCGGAGTGTGCCCTAAAACGCGCCATGGCCTCCAGCATCATCGTCATAAATCCTAATTCCAGTCAGACTGTTACGTCGGGACTCGATACGGCCCTTGAGCCTTTGCGCATGCCGAGCGGACCGGAGATCCGGTGCCTGACCCTGACGGAAGGCCCGCCCGGCATCCAAAGCCAGGCGGACGTCGAATCGGTCACGCTGCCGCTCGCGGCGCTGGCGAAATCCCTGGAGCATGAGGCGGCGGCCTTCGTGATCGCCTGCTTCAGCGATCCCGGTGTGCATGTCGTGCGCGAAGCGGTGAAAAAGCCCGTGCTCGGCATCGCCGAAAGCGGCGTCCTGACCGCGCTGACCATGGGGCAGAAATTCGGGGTCATCGCCATCCTCAAAACCTCCATCGCCCGCCATATGCGCCTCTGGGGCGCCATGGGCGTCATGGACCGCCTCGCGGGCGAACGCGCGATCGATATGAGTGTCGCCGAGCTGTCCGACCGCGAGAAGACGCTCGATCGTATGATCGAGGTCGGCACGCATCTGCGTGATGAAAAGGATGCCAACGTCATCGTCATGGGCTGCGCCGGGATGGCGCCGCTGCGCGGCGCCCTTCAGGACGCGTTGCAAATCCCGGTCGTCGAGCCGACGCAAGCCGCGACCGCCATGGCGCTCGGCCGCGTGCGGCTCGGCTGGTAGCCATGGATATCGACGTCGCCCGCCTGTCGCCGGACCGGATGTACAAGCTCCTGGTCAACACGGTGATGCCGCGTCCGATTGCCCTGGTCTCGACCCTCGATCGCGACGGCCGCGCCAACGCGGCGCCCTTCAGCTTCTTCAACGTGTTCAGCAATGCGCCGCCGCTGCTGGTCATCGGCATTGAAGGCAACCGCCGCGACGCGAAGCCCCACAAGGACACGGCGCGCAATATCATCGACGGCGGCGAGTTCGTCGTGAACCTCGTCAGCCGCGAGATCACGGAACGCATGGTCGTTTGCGCCGTCGATTTTCCGGAAGATGTGAGCGAGTTCGAGGAAGCCGGTTTTACGCCGCGGCCTTCCCGCAAAATCGCCGCGCCCGGCATCGCGCAGTCGCCGGCGGGTTTCGAGTGCCGCCTGTTCGACGTGCGCAGCCTGCCGCACAATCGCAGCCTGATCACCGGCGAGATCGTCCACATGTACGTTCGCGACGATCTGATCGATGAGAAGATGCATGTGAACGTCGACGGCCTGGACCTGGTCGGGCGCATGCACGGCACCGGCTGGTACACAACCACCCGGGACCGCTTTCAGGTCGACCGCATGACGGTGGCCGCGTGGAAGGCCAGAAAAGGTTGATTTAACACCGCTATTTGTCGCTCCTCCGGGCTTGAGAGGGTGCAAAATCCCAAGAACTTTGCCGCGTACAGGTGTATTGTACGCTCCGGCGACTTGCCTTGTTTTTGTCCGGGGAGGATCTCGCGATGGGATTGGACAGACGGCGTGTGTTGCGAGGGATGGTGAACGGTGGCGCGGTCACCGTGGCGCTGCCCTTGCTCAATACTTTTCTCAACGGCAACGGAAACGCATTGGCCGACGGTAAGCCGATGCCGGTGCGCTTCGGCACCTGGCATTGGGGCCTCGGCATGACGGCGAACATCTTCGTGCCGAAGAAGACCGGCGCGAACTACGACCTGCCGGAAGAGATCGCGGCCTTCAAGCCGATCCAGCAGCATATGAACCTCATCACGAACACCACCGCGTTTCGCGACGGCACGCCCGGGCAATGCCACTACACCGGCTGGGTGATCCTGCGCACCGGCGGACCGCCGCGCGGCCAGAACGATATGCCGGGCGAAACGATCGATGTCACCATCGCCAACCAGATTGGCCGCACCACGCGGTTCAAATCTCTCACCGCGACCGACACGGGCGAAACCGGCAGCACCCTCAGCTTCGAGAATGCGAATACGCCGAACGTCCCGGAGATCTCGCCGGTCAACTTTTATACCCGCCTCTTCGGCCCGGATTTCCAAGATCCCAACGCGACCACCTTCACGCCCAACCCGCGAACCATGGTGCGCCGGAGCGTACTCTCCGGCGTCCTCGATGAAGTGAAGGCGCTTAATCAAAAGGTCGGCGCCGAAGATAAGGCGCGCCTCGATCAGTACTTCACCGGCCTTCGTCATCTCGAGCGCCAGTTCGATCAGCAACTGACGAAGCCGGAGCCGATCGCGGCTTGCGTGAGGCCGAAGGAAGTCGACAGGGAGCCGACGGCGGGCAAGGAAGTCGAGCTTCTGCACGCGCGCCACAAAGTCATGACCGATCTCATGGTCATGGCGGTGGCCTGCGATCAGACCCGCGTCTTCAACATGTGCTACACGACGCGCTCCGGCTGCGCCAGCAAGGCCGGCTACGACAAGCCGCATCACACGGCCACGCACGAGGAACGCATCGACGACAAGCTCGGCTATCAGCCCATGGTGTCGTGGTTCACGCGCCGTTCGATGGAAGCCTGGGCGCAGTTCGTCGAAGGCTTCACCAAGGTCAAGGAAGGCGACGGCACCGTGCTCGACAACGTCTTGATCTACGCCACCAGCGATCACGGCTACGCGCGCACCCACTCGCTCGACGGGATGGCGCTCATGACCGCGGGCGGCGCCGGCGGCAAGGTGAAGAATGGCCTTCATATCGATCTGAAGACGGAAGCCGGCACGCGGGTGGCCTATACCGCTTTGCGCGTGATGGGCATCGACGTCCCGTACTGGGGCGAAAAAAGCAACAACACCTCCAAGGAAGTCGGCGAGATGCTGGTCTAGGCGGCCATCTCTCTATAGAAGTGAAGGGGCGGGCTCGGCGACGGGCCCGCCTTATTCTTATCGCCAACTTCCCATGTTCTCGCTCCGCTCTCCTCTCCTCGTGCCCCTAGCCGGCCTGATCGTCGCGATGCTCTCGCTGCAGGTGGGCGCAAGCATTGCAAAGACATTGTTCCCGTCGATCGGCCCTGAGGGCGCGACGACCCTGCGTCTTGTTCTTTCGGCGGTCTTGCTCACGGCCGTGCTGCGGCCCTGGCGCGCGCGGATCACGAAGTCGAATTGGCGGGCCGTGGCGGTCTATGGCGCTTCTCTGGCGGGCATGAATCTCGCCTTCTACACCGCGCTGAAGACGAGCCCGCTTGGCATCGCGGTGGCCCTGGAGTTCTCGGGGCCCATGGCGGTCGCGATGATCTGGTCGCGGCGCCCCATCGATTTCCTATGGGTTACGCTTGCGGTGGTCGGTCTTCTTCTCTTGCTTCCCATCAGCGCGGCCAGCCGCGCGCTCGATCCGGCGGGCGTGATGTATGCGCTGATCGCCGGCGTCTGCTGGGCGATTTACATCGTCGCCGGCCAGAAGGCGGGTCGCGATCATGGCCCCCTGACCGCCGTTCTCGGGCTTCTCATCGCGGCAACCCTCATCACGCCCGTGGGGCTGTCGACTGCGGGTGCGGCGCTCTTTTCCTGGAGTTTCGTGCCGGCCGGAATCGCCGTTGCGATCCTCTCCGGCGCGCTTCCCTACACCCTCGAGATGTACGCCTTGCGGCGGTTGCCGACGCACACCTTCGGCACCTTGATGAGTCTCGAACCGGCGCTTGGCGCCGTCACCGGATTCATTCTGATGCAGGAGACCCTCGCGCCGCTGCATATCGGTGCGATTGTGATCATTGTGCTCGCGTCGGCGGGCGCGACCTTTACGATCAAGCACAAGGCCGAGCTCCATCTGCCCGACTGATCCCTTGAGAAATCCTCACGCCCGGCATTGAGAAAATACCCTTTGCCGGGACGGGGGCGGAAAAGGGATCATGGGACCCTTAGGGGTCTATATTTTCTATATTTTTCAATCATCTGTGAACTTTTGACGGGAGAGCCAACGTGCCTAAAACGGGATTCGCTGCCCTCGCGCTGATGTCCTGCCTTGCCGCGGCGCCCGCGCTGGCTGCGGATACGCTTCCCGCGGCGCCCGACGCGGCCCGCTACACGTTCGATGCCGCGTGGCCGAAACTGCCGCTGCCCGGCAAGTGGGCCATGGGCGGCGTCGGCGGCATCTTTGTCGACAGCCGCGATCATGTGTGGGTCCATGCCGCGACCCGCGACGTTCCGAACTATGCGCGCGGCGCCGAGCAGTCGCCGCCGGCCGGGGATTGCTGCGTGGCCGCGCCGCCGGTCATCGAGTTCGATGCCGAAGGCAATGTCGTTCAAGGCTGGGGCGGTCCGGGGAAGGGCTACCAGTGGCCGTCCTATGCCCACGGCCTGTATGTCGATCACAAAGGCAACGTCTGGATCGGCGGCAGCCAGACGCGTGAGGGGCAGGACAAATCGCCGGCCGACGGCCAGGTGTTGAAATTCACGCATGACGGCAAATTCCTGATGCAGATCGGCTCCGCCGGTCCGTCCAAGGGCAGCCTCGATACGACGCAGCTTTCCGGCCCGTCCAACATGGTGGTCGATCCGCAGGCGAACGAGGTCTACATCTCCGACGGTTACGGCAATCACCGCGTCATCGTGTTCGACGCGGATTCAGGAAAGTTCAAGCGCCAGTGGGGCGCTTATGGAAAGCCGCCGACGGACAACGATATCGGCCGCTACGATCCCGCCGCCCCGCCGGCGCAGCAGTTCCGCATCGTGCACTGCGTCCGTATCGCAAAAGACGGTCTCGTTTACGTCTGTGACCGCCTGAATAATCGTGTGCAGGTGTTCAAGAAGGACGGCACGTTCGTCAAGGAATACATCTACCGCAAGGAAACCCGCGGTTCGGGCGCCGTCGGCACCATCGAGTTTTGGCCGGATGCGAAACAAAGCCTCATGATCATGAACGATCCGGGTAATTTCCGGATCCATTTCGTTCGCCGCGAGGACGGTCAGGTGTTAAGTTCCTTCGGCCATTACGGGACCTATGGCGGCGAACTCGACCGCAACCATGAGGCCGTGGTGGACTCGAAGGGGAATATCTACGTTTCGGAAGACCGCCGCGTTCAAAAGTTCAAATACGCGCCGAACTGAAACGTCACGCACAACAGGAGAGCATCATGAAACGCACCGTAGCTTT
>JAYRTJ010000162.1:0-5840 GCA_041919675.1 Rhodospirillaceae bacterium
CGTCCGCGTCTTCGTCGCAGCGGCAGTCGAAATCGCCCAAGGCCTGCGCGAGCTCTTCGCCCGCGTCCATGCGTTCGATCAGCTTGCGCGCGAACTTGGCTCCGCTCTTGGCCCCGCTCTTGGAATGCGGGGCGTAGGCGAGCGGCAATAACAGCTGCCGCGCTTCCTTCGTCTTGCCCGCGCGCTGAAGGGCGATGGCCGATTCGAGGCGGAACTCTTCCACATGCGGCGCCAGTTCGTAGGCGCGTAAAAGCGCATTCACCGTGTTC
This sequence comes from Rhodospirillaceae bacterium, assembly GCA_041919675.1. GTDB lineage: Bacteria > Pseudomonadota > Alphaproteobacteria > Rhodospirillales > Rhodospirillaceae > SHVO01. The sequence continues at coordinate 270 of JAYRTJ010000162.1, forward strand.
TCGTTCGGCGGCTGACCCTCATCCATCGGAGCGCCCATCGCCGCGATGGAATACAGATACAGCGACGGATAGTGATTCTGATCGATCCTGAAGGCGCGTGTCGCGAAGCTGCGCGCCGTCTTCCACAGGGCCGCCCGCTCCATGGGCCGCGTGCGTCCGTCCGCGATATAACGCAGCGCCTGCAGGTACGGCGTGTTCACATCGTTCGGCGCAAGGACCTCGAGTTTCGCCAGTGTCTTATCGGCATTGTCGAAATCATTGGCCCGGATTTCCGCCATGGCCTCGGTCTTCAAGGCAAAAGCGCTGTCCTGATACTTCGCCGCGCGGCGGCGTAACGCGGGGGCGTATTTCGCCGCGTCCTTGGCGTCGTCGTAATCGCCCGTCAGGCGCGCGCTGTCGAGAAGGAACTCACCCTCGGCGTCGGGCAAGGTTTCGATCGTAATCTCGGTCCGGTCCTTGTTATCGCGCGTGAGCTTGAAGCCCGGCAGTTTGCGGCCCTTCAGGTAGCGCTTCAGCGCGCTGTTGAGGGCGTCGAAATCCATGCCGGTCGCGGCGATCAGCGCCTTCTCCGGCGCTTCGCCCGCCGCGAGAGCATTCAGGAATTTAGGAAATTTCTGGCGAAGATCCGGGCTCGACATGAACCAGTTCACCGTCAGCCAGCTCTGTTCATAGAAGGTGCCGGGCAGGCGTTCCGGATCGGCGGGCGCCAGGATTTTTCCGATCGGCGTCCACGGGGCGTTCAGCAGCACCCAGGCGCGTCCCGGCGTGGCGGTGCCCACGTTGATGGACTCATCCTTGAATTCGGTCGATCCGAAATATTCCGCGAAGCCTTCCACGTACCAGGCGGGATAGAAGGCCGGGTGGTACTGCAGCATGAAGTGATGGGCGTATTCATGCATGAGGATCGCGCGCGCCGGCAATCCGCCGACCTCTTCGCGTAAGGCAATCGCCTGCGTGCCGTGCGGCGAGCTGACGTACATGCCCGCAACGGTGCGTCCGACGTTTGGAATGGCGTCGTCGAGCTGGCTCTGCTTCACAAGAAAGATCGAAAGTTGGTTGGGCGGAAGGTCCGTCTTGGTGCCCGTGAACATACGCATCATCGCGTCGTATTCGTGCAGTTCGCCGACGAACCTCTTCAGCTCGTCTTCCTTGCCGTCGCTATAGACGACGAACAGCGCGCTCGAAGCCTTCAACCAGCGCGCCTGCGCCGCGCCGGCGGAAACGCTCAGCATGGTAAGGGCCGCCAGGCTCAGCGTGAGCCCGCGGCTGATAATTTTGGCGATCATGTTTTGTCCCAGCCTTCGCGACGGGTATACGCGCGCGGCGAAAGGCGCGGCAGACAAATGTTCCCCGGATTTCAGAGAAGTAAGCGGTTTCGCCTGTAAAACCCGGCCTTCACGCACTGGAGGGTTGCAATTTGCGACGTGAAGATGTGAAGCCTGCGAAGCTCGCCTCTCTTGGACGGCGGCGGGAGCATCGGCTAAGCTCGGCTCCGGACAGAAGGGGGACTCCGATGCCGCATGGCGATCACCATCATCCTCACGACCACGACCACGGCCATAACCCTGTGGACTGGAAGAACAACGGCGTGAAGGTGATTCCCGGCGATCAGCTCGATCCCAACACCGCGCAGACCCCCGGTATGAATAGGCAGGCCGCCATCAATCTTGCCCGCGTCGGGGCGCAGAAAATATGGGCCGGCACCGTGCATATTCACGCCGGCGCCAAAACCGGCGCGCATCACCATGGCCACTTGGAAAGCGTGATCTACATCGTGAAGGGCCGCGCGCGCATGCGCTGGGGCGACAAGCTCGAATTCACCGCCGAGGCCGGCCCCGGCGATTTCATCTTCGTGCCGCCCTTCGTGCCCCACCAGGAGATCAACGCGTCCAGCGACGAAACATTGGAATGCGTGCTGGTGCGCAGCGACAACGAGGCCGTGGCCATCAATCTCGAGATCGAACCGGTGGAAAAGCCCGAGACGGTGCTCTGGATCGATCCGGTCCACCGCGATCCCGCGGAGAAAAAATAAGCCGATCCCGCGGAGAAAAAATAAGCCGATCCCGCGGAAAAGAAATAAGCGATCCCGCGTGTGCGGCGGCGCCGGCGCGCATAGGCGATAGCCCTGCCTGAAAGGGCAGGGGTCGTTTCCTTGTTTTTTACGGCATCCCCGGCGGCGGCACGCGCTTCTTCGTCGCCTGTTCAAACGCATAGGCCAGTTCGATCAGGCGCGGCTCGGTGCAGGCCAGCCCCTGGAACATCACGCCCATCGGCATCGGCTTGGCGTCGAAACCCTCCGGCAAAGCGGGGCCCGGGTTGTTCACCATCGCGAACGGCACGGTGATCGCCGGGTATCCCACGCGGTCGCCGATGCTCGCGCCGCGCGAGCCCATATAGATAATGGCGTCGAGCTTGTTGTTCTTGATCGCCGCGTCGATGCCGTTCGTCCCGCCGATGTCGAGCGCGCGCTTCCGGTCCAGTTCGTACTTGGCCTTGGCTTTCTCGAGATCCGTATCGCGCGCATCCACCAGCGCATCGACGCCGTACTTCATGGTGCCGAGCTCCTTGTTGGCTTCCTGCCAGGCAATGAACTCCCCGATGTTCTTCCACGGCGCCTTGCCGTTCTGCGCCGCCAGCCAGATGTCGAAGTCGCGGTGCATGCCGTAGTTCATGATCGACATGCACTGCGGCGTTTCTTCCCGGTCGCACTCACCCGCCAGCATCACATTGCGCATCGGGTCTTTCTCGCTCGCGCTCGGGATATCGGCCGGATCGACGATCTCCGCGCCCGCCGCCTTCAAGACGTCGATGGCCTCGTCGAAGGCCTTGCGCTGATCCGCCGGCATGCCGCCGCGCGGCGTCTTCTCGCCCGGCGGCGTCACCTCCACGCCGTAGCCCAGGCGCGGCACGCCGATCCGCGCGCCTTTCAAGGCGTCGGCCTTCAGGTGCGGCGTATAGTCGTTGTTGGCCGGCGGTGCGCACTTGCTTGTGGCCGGATCGTTCGGGTCCGGCTGCGTGCCTTCCAGTACGCCCAGCATCACCGCGACATCGGACACGCTCTTGGCCATGGGCCCGGCCGTGTCCTGATCCATGGTGATCGGGATGATGCCCCAGCGGCTGATGCGCCCGATGGTGGGTTTGATCGCCGCCAGCATGTTCTGGTTCGAAGGGCCCAGGATCGAGCCGCCGGTTTCCGTGCCCACATTGCCCGCCCAGAAGTTCGACGCGGTGCCGGTGCCCGAACTCGAGCCGCCGGTGTTCATCACGCCGCGGCCGTCGTTCTGCCCGGCGCGGGGGTCGCGGCGCGGATCATAGGGATTGAACGAATAGCCCGAGATCGAGCTGTAGGTGCCCGGCGCGCCCTGGCCGAAATAACCGGCGAACTCGCTCAAGGTCGTTTTGGCGATGATGATCGCGCCGCCGTCTTTCAGGTTCTTGGTCAAGGGCGCATCCCAGGGCGCCATATAGCCCGCCAGCCCGATGTTGCCGCCCGTGGTGGGCATCTCGGTGTCCTGGATATTGTCTTTGAGCGCGACGGGGATGCCGTGCATCGGCCCGCGCACCTTGCCCGCTTTCCGCTCTTCATCCAGCGCGCGCGCCTGTTCCAGCGCGCGGGGATTCACCGCGATGGCGGCGTTGATCACATTCTCATAGGTCGCGATGCGGATCAGATACTGCTTCACCAGCTCTTCCGACGTGACCCTTCCCTCCTGCATCGCTTTTTGCATGTCCGGGATGCTCGCCTCGACCACATCGAACGGCGCTCTTGTTTCCGCCGGCGGCGCGGCCTTCTCGCAGGACGTCAAGACAAGCGCCGCCGCCGTCAGCAGCGTGGCCGCGCATAATTTATTCTTCATGAGAATCCTCCCCAGGATTGCGCGTCAGTATGCGCGAAGTCCGCGCCAATAAAAAAGGCCGGATCTCGTGATCCGGCCTTCATTATCGCGTGTGTTCTTACGGCATGTTCGGCGGCGGCTGACGCTTTTTCGTCAGTTGTTCGAACGCGTAGGCGAGCTCGATCAGGCGCGGCTCGCTGCACGCCATGCCGGTGAAGGAAATGCCCATCGGCATCGGCAACGGGTTGAAGCCTTCCGGGTACGCCGGCGTCGGCGGGTTCGCCACCATCGCGAACGGCACGATCACCGTGGGATATCCGGGTTTCGCCGCCACCGCCGCGCCGCGCGCGCCCGCGAACAACAGCGCGTCCAGTTTGTTCTCCGTCATCGCCGCGTCGATGCCTTGCGCGCCGTTCAGCTCGATGTCGCGCTTGCGGTCCGCCTCGTACTTCGCCTTGCTCTTCTCCAGGTCGTTGGCCAGCGCGCCGATCAGGGACGATTGCGTGTACTTGATCGTGCCGAGGTTCTTGTTGGCCTCGTTCCAGGCCACCAGTTCATCCAGCGTCTTGAACGGCGCCTTGCCGTTCTGGGCCGCCAGCCAGGCGTTGAAGTCGCGGTGCATGCCATAAGCGAGAACCGACGTGCACGCCGTGCTGGCTTCGCTGCCCGGACGGTCGCAGGCGCCGATCGACAAGGGGTTCTTGTCCTGTTCGGCCGCCTTGTAGCTCGGGAAGTCGGCCGGATCGACGATCTCGGCGCCGGCCTGTTTCAGGATCGCGACGGCTTCCTCGAAGGCCTTCATCTGGTCTTCCGGCACTTCGCCGCGCGTTTCCTTCATGCCCGGCGGCGTCACCGCCGTTCCGTAGCCGATGCGCGGCACACCAATACGGGCGCCCTTCAAGGCGTCGGCCTTCAGGTGCGGCGTATAGTCGTTGTCGGCCGGCGGCGTGCAGCGCGTGGTGGCGCTGTCGTTCGGATCGGGCTGCTTGCCTTCCAGCACGCCGAACATGATCGCCACGTCCGTCACGCTTTTGCCCATGGGGCCGGCGGTGTCCTGATCGGCGGTGATCGGGATCACGCCGGTGCGGCTGATGCGCCCCACCGTCGGTTTGATGCCCGCCAGCATGTTCTGGTTGGAGGGCGACAAAATGGAACCCGAGGTTTCCGTGCCGACGTTGACGGCCCAGAAGTTCGCCGCCGTGCCGGCGCCCGAGCTCGAACCGCCCGTGCCCATCACCGGACGGCCGTCGTTCTGGCCGGCGCGAAGATCACGTCGCGGATCATACGGGTTATAGGAATAGCCCGAGATCGAGCTGTAATTGCCCGGCATGCCGTTGCCGAAATAGTTGGCGAGTTCGGTGAGGGTGGTCTTGGCGATGATGATCGCACCGCCGTCTTTCAGGTTCTTCGCCAGCGGCGCATCCCACGGCGCCATGAAGCCGGCTAAGCCAAGGGTGCCTCCGGTCGTGGGCATATCGACGGTCTGGATATTGTCTTTCAGCGCGACAGGAATCCCGTGCAGCGGCCCGCGGATCTTGCCCGCTTTACGTTCTTCGTCCAGCGCGCGCGCTTCGGCCAGCGCGTTGGGGTTTACCGCGATGGCGGCATTGATCACATTCTCATAGGTCGCGATGCGGATCAGGTACTGGCGCACCAGATCCTCGGCCGTCACGCGGCCGTCCTGCATCGCTTTCTGCATCTCCGGGATCGAGGCTTCCACAACATTGAAAGCCGC
>JAYRTJ010000163.1:0-5703 GCA_041919675.1 Rhodospirillaceae bacterium
AGTTTCGCGCGCACGGGATTTTGTTCGACATAACGGGCGCACGCCAAAAGGTAGCTCTCATCCATGGGAAACGAGGCAAAGCGCTGCTGCCATAAATGCCCGCGCCAGTCCTCGCGCTCATTGATGAACCGGGTATAGCGCCGGTGCGTCTCGCCGAGCGCGGCGCGCAGGCCGTCTTCATCGGACGGAACGAGGATCAGATGAACATGATTGGGCATCAGGCAATAGGCCCACACCTCGACGCCGGCGCTTTCGCATCCTTGCGCAAGCAGCGCACGATAGGCGAGATAATCATCGTCGCCGAAAAAAACAGGCTGCCGCCGGCCGCCGCGTTGCGTGACGTGATGCGGCACACCTGGCGCAACCACGCGTGCGAGCCGGGCCATGGACAAAACTTAAACGATAAGGACCGGCGAGTCAATTAAGTATACTGTCCCCGCAACTAGTTTCGGGGACAGTATACTTAACTTACCGCGCCAACCATCCCGGCAGCAGCGCGAGACTCATCAACACCAGCCCCGCACCCGGATAGGCCCACACGCCCATCCCGCGCCAGGCTCTCATGAATCCGCCTTGCGGCTTCGCGTCTTCTTCCGTTGCATACGCCACCTTAAGCCGCAGGCTGTAAATCATGACGCCCGTCACCGCGAGCGCGGTCATGACTGCGCCGAACACGAACCAGACGATCTTGGTCGTCATCCCGCCCCAGGTTCCGAAGTGTAACGGATCGGCGGCTTCCGAAATGCGTTGATGCGCCGTCAGCGTCTCGCCCTTCCACACCTCCAGCACCTTGCCGGAGACCGGATCGAGCCACACGCCGTTCACGCGGTCGCGCACCACCCAGGCATCCGCCTGTCCGAAAATTCCCAAAGGTCCGCCGGTGAAGGACGGCAACCTCAGCTCCGTGATGCGCAGGTTGGGATAAGCCTCCTGCCCCGTTCGCACCAGTTCATCGATCCGCGCCGCGCTTAAAGGCGCGGTGAGGTTTGCCTCGATCTTCGGCGCCCGTGGGATGGGCGCGCCTCCGCCTAGGGATTCCACCAGGTACCAAAGCCCCGTCAGGGCGATCAGAATCACGAACCACAGCGACCACAGCCCGCCCAGCCGGTGCAGATCGCCCGCGACTTTCCGCGCGCTTCCGGCGCGGGGCCTCCTGAAGAACCCGCGCCAGAACTTCTTGTACGAGACAAGCCCCGTCACCACCGACAGGATCAGCAGCAAAGCCATCGAGGAAACAATCGGCACGCCGTACCTGATCGGCAGCAGGAGATGCCGGTGCATCTCGCGGAAGAAGCGCAGGAAACTCATCCACGGCGCCACACCCTGCACGGTACCCTCGTAGGGATTGAGATAGACGCGCACCCGAGAATTCGGCCCGGTCTCGGCGATGGCTTCCGCCACGAACCAGGCATGCGGCGGCGCGTAGATGAACGTCACGCTGGCATCGGGAACCGCTTTCACCGCCGCGTCCGCGATCGTGCCCCACGACGCATGAGGCGCTTCGCTCGGCGTCACCCGCATAGCCGGCCGCGCGAGCCAGTCGAACTCCACCGCGAACACCGCGAAAGTGCCTGTGAGCAGCACCCATGCCATAAACAGGCTGAGCTTCAAGCCCACCCAGCTATGGACGACCCACCACAGCGATCGTCCCGCATCCTTCCCGGCTTTTTTGGCCGGGAGGGACGCGGCGCGATCCTCGAATGTGCCGGCGGCGCCGCTCATGACGCTTAAAACGATTTCCGGATTTCGACAAAGAAGGTCCGCGGCTCACCGGGGAACGACCCATTGCGCAAACCGAAGCCCGACGCCGCGTAGACCTTGTCGAACACGTTCTCCACGCGCAGCATCACCTCGGCGAAGTCGAAGGTCTTGATGATGGTGGCGTCGAACACCGTGTAGGGTTTCACGCGTTCGCGGTCGAAGCCGACACGCTCGGAGACATGCTCACCCCCGAATGCAAAGGCGGTGCGGATCGATTCCACCTGATAGCGCGACCAGAAGCCGAGTTTATGCTTGGGGGTGTTCACGAAACGGTCGCCGACCGCGTTGGTGATCGCCTGCCCCGTGACGGTATCGGTCACGCGGGTATCGTTGTAACCGTAGTTGAACGTCAGGACCCAATCCGGGGTCACGTCGGCGGCGAGATCGAACTCGAAACCTTTCGCCGTCACTTCACCAATGGGCGCAAGCTGGTTGCGGCCGTTCACCGGCGGGCGCGTCGTATCCGTCTGCAGGATGTTCTTCCTGACGATCCTATAGATCGCCGCATTGCCCTGGATGCGCCCGTCCATCAGCGCGGTCTTCACACCGCCTTCGATCTGCGATCCCCGGACCGGATCGAAGGGCCCGCCCACGGCCGGATCCTGGTTGGCCGCCGGCTGCGTTTCGAACGTGTCCGACCAGCTCGCATAGACCGAGATATCCGGCTGGACCTTGTAGATGGCGCCGACGCGGTATGTTTGATCGTTGTTCTTGAAGTTGACGCTGTTCACCTTGTTGACGTCATAGAACCCGTCGTGACGGATTCCGCCGACCACGATGAACTGTTCACCGATCAGCACCTGATCCTGCAGGTAAATGCCCCAACGGCGGCTTTGCGCGGCCGACAGCGTATAGGGGCGCGACGAAACATTGTATTTCGAACCGCCGCCGACGCCATAGACGGGGTTGGTCAGCGACAGGTTCGGCACCGGCCCGCCGCGCGTCGGGTCGAGGAAGGTGCGCGAAAGCTGGCTGGTGTTTTCCTCGTACCAATCGGCGCCGAGCAGGATGCGGTTGTTCACCGCGCCCATCGGGACATCGCCGCGCACATTGCCGCTGAAGGCCAAGCCGTCGGCCGTGCGGCGCTGATCGCGGAACTCGCGCGTGATGGTGTCCGCCACGCCGTCCGCGTTGGTGTCTAAAAGATCGCGCTGCTCATGATACTCCTGCGCCTCCCGCGCCTCGAAATACCGCACCGCCGCTTCGGCGCCGAAGCCGCGGTCCGGCCGCCAGGTCACGCGGCCCTGGTAGACGTCGGATTTCGTCGTCAGGAAGTCCGTCGGCTCGTTGTGGTTCCAGGTGATCGGCGACAGGAAATCGCCGTTCATGTTCACCTGCACGCCGCGCAGGCGGTTGCCGGGAAGGTTCTGGTCGTAGTGCGTGTACTGCGCGACGGCGTCGATATCGTCATTGACGTGATAGGTCAGGCCCGCGTCGCCGATCAGCGCGCGGCTTTCCGCGTTCACGCGGAAGCTGTCTTTTTTCTCGTAGAAGAAACCGGCGCGGCCGTCGAGCTTGCCCGCGACGACCGCTCCCGTGACCTCGGCCGACCCGCCGTAGCGGTTATAGTCGCCGCCGATCAGTTTCAGCTCGCCGCTGAACGTATCGCTCGGCGTCTTGCTGACATAGTTGATGGTGCCGCCGGGCGACGCCGGCCCATACAGCATGCCGGCGGGGCCCTTCAGAACTTCGATGCGCTCGATGTTGAACAGCTGCGGCACGGAAAACCCGATGAACGGGTCCCCGCGCATGCCGTCGTAGTACACGCCCTCTTGCCGGAAACCGCGGAAGGTCACGCCGGCGTAGGAGAAAAAGCTGATCCCCGAGATGTTGCGGTACAGGTCGGTCGCGTCGCGCGCGCCCTGGTCTTCCATCAACTGGCTCGTCAGCACTTGGACCGCTTGCGGGATGTCGAGCGGATTGCCCGGCATCTTGCCGACCGTCGTTTCCTCGGCCCGGTAAAGTTTCTGCACACGGCCCATGACCACGATTTCCTCGAGATCGGCGGCGGCCGCTTGGGTGGTTTGGCTGGTCTGCGCCAGGGCGGGAATTTGCGGAAACAAGACCGCCGCCACTGAAAGCAAAAGCGCACGTTTGTAGTAAGACATTGATATCCCCAATTATTTGCCCGCCAACATCCGCATATGCGAATAATTCGCATTATTATTAATAATGCGAATTAATGTCAACATAAGGCGAGTAGGAGATTCTGGGCGGGCCCACCGCCCGCATGAAAAAGGGGGGCTTTCGCCCCCCTTCTCCGGCATCGGCCGCGCGGAGACTACATCTCGAAGCGCAGACCCGTACGGAACACCCGGCCCTGGCAGTCCGAGCCGTTGCCGCATTCGCCGAGCAGCGAATAGAACGGGCTGCCGCCCGGACCCGGATACGTGCGCGCCGGATCGCCGTTGAAGATGTTGGTGATGTTGAGGAAGGCCGAGATCCCGTAGCCGGACTCTTCCGCCGTCCGGATGTCGTAGTCGAAGGAGAAGTCGGTATAGAAGGTTCCGTCGCGGTGGTTCTCGTTGATCGTCACGTTGACGGTGTTCGACACCGGACATCCTGTCGTGCACACGATCCAGTCGTTGTTCTGCTTGCCGGCGCTGCGGCCGCGGACCGACAAGGCCACCGCGTAAGGGTCGGCCGTCCAGCGGATGGTGGCGTTGTACTTCCATTTCGGCACGCCGGTCGTGCCATTGCCCGCACCGGCCCAATTCGTGGGCGGGTTGACGCGGTTGTCGCGGTAATCCTTCAACGTGCGGTTCAGGAGGCCGCGAACGGTCAATTGGCCATCCCAGCTGTCGACCAGGTCGGCCATCGCCATTTGGTACGACGCCTCGATGTCATATCCGCGCGCGATGAGCTGCGACGTGTTGAAAGGCGAGATGCGGATGCGGGTAATCACGTTCGTCCCGTTGACAAGGCCGCGCGTGATCGCGTCGCAGAACACGTTATTACCCTGGAAGCAGAAGTTCACGATGTTCTGGGCGCTCACCGTGTCGATCGCGTCCTTCAGATCGATGTTGTAGTAGTCGAAGGAGGTGCTGAAGCCCGGCAGCCACGTCGGCTGGAACACCGCCCCGAGGCCGAGAGTCTTCGCTTTTTCCGGCTGGAGCGCGGTGTTGCCGACCTGGAAGCCCTGGTACGTCACCGAGGTGTTGCCGTTGAACGGATCGAGCACGCTGTTCGTGTTCGCGGTGCCGGCTGCGTACAGGTCGTTCAGGTTCGGCGCGCGGATATCGCGGGAAAATGTCGCACGGAACCGGATGTCCTGGACCGGCGCCCAGGTGGCGCCCACTTTCCACGTCGTCACATAGCCCGAGGTCGAGTAGTCGGTCGCGCGCACCGCGCCGTTGAACTCGAGAGAGTCCGCCATCGCGGAATCGCGCAGCAGCGGCACGACGGTTTCGACATAGCCTTCCGTCACATTGTATTTGCCGATGTTCGGGCGGTAGTTGCCGACGAACCAGTCGTTCGCCTGCGAGCCGGCGTCGGAAATGCCGCGCACCGCTTCGGTGCGATGTTCTCCGCCGAAGGCCAGCGAGACCTCGCCCGCGGGCAGCGAGAACGGCGAGCCCGAGAAATTGATGGCCCCGACGTTCTGTTCCAGATGCTGGTTACGCCACGGACCGTAGATGCCGCCCGGCATGATGTAATTGAGGGCGGCTTGCGAATTCACGCCGACGCCGAGCACGTTGTAGGGAACGCAGCCGTTCGTCGGATCGGTCAATGTCGAGCGGCAAACGATCGTGCCGTTGGGACCGCGCACGGCATCGATCGCGAGGTTGAAGCGCGAGCGCTGGTAGGTCTGCGGCACCACCTCCTTACTGCGCGACAGCCCCATCTGGTAATAGGCATCCCAGTTCCAATCCGTGCCGAAGGCGTCGAAGGATCCGTCGGCGCCCGCGACCCACCGGCTCACGATACGCGTATTGTCGGTGT
>JAYRTJ010000164.1:0-5657 GCA_041919675.1 Rhodospirillaceae bacterium
CGCCGATGCCGTAGAACACGAACATCGGCTTGCGGCCAATCTTGTCCGAGATCCACCCCATGATGGGCTGCGCCACCATGAACACGATCATGGCCATCGCCATGATCAAGCTGGCGTCGTCCTTGGTGAAGCCCGAGGTGTTGACCAGGAACTTCTGCATGTAATTGCTGAACACATAGAAGCCGAGGGCGCCGCCCATGGTCATGCCGAGCACGAACATCAGTTCCTTCGGGTGGCTGCGCATGAGCTGCCATGTGTCGGCGGCGCTTTCGCGCTTTTTCTTCATGTTCTTGAAGGATTCTGTTTCTTCCAGCGAGCTCTGGATCCAGAAGGCCACCAGGGCGCCGACCGCGCCGATGGCGAACGGAACACGCCAGCCCCAATCCGACAGTTCTTCCGGCGTCAGGTTGTGCTGCAGAGCCACGAGGACGAGAAGCGCCAGCAGCTGGCCCGCGATCAGCGTCACGTACTGGAAGCTGCCGTAGAAGCCGCGGCGTTCCTTACCGGCGATTTCGCTGAGGTACGTCGCAACGGCCGCGTATTCGCCGCCGACGCTGAGACCCTGCGCGATGCGTGCGACCATCAGCAGAATCGGCGCGGCGATGCCGATGCTGGCATAACTCGGCGTGAAGGCGATCATGAGCGATGAACCGCCCATGACGGCCATGGCAAGAACGAGCGCGGGGCGGCGGCCGTAGCGGTCCGCGTAAACACCCATCAGCCAGCTGCCCACGGGGCGCACGATGAAGCCGACCGAGAAGACCACGGCGGCGTACAGGAATTCGGTGGTCTGGTCGCCCACGGGGAAGAAGACGCTCGCGAAGTACAGCGAGAAGGACGAGTAGACGTACCAGTCGTACCATTCGATCAGGTTGCCGACCGAACCGCCGATCACGGCCTTCAGGCGTCCGCTCGTCGTCTTTGTGGCCGCCGCCGTGCCCCCCACAGCCGCAGCCTCTTCCGCAACACTCATGGTCCCCTCTCCCAACGTTCCAAGGTCCAGTACTTATAGTGTACGGAGGGAAGGGCGTGACTAAAACGATATAAACTAATGGACCTGTGATGATCGGTGATCCGCGGGGCTGTTCCCGTGACGCACCGCCGGTGGCGAGGTTCGCAAAATTCATGAACCGATTGAAATCTTTCGCTATCTGGCCCGGTTACTTTCCGCCATTGTCCCGGCGACTGGCCGGTACTTAAGATTTGTATTCGGCGCGAGGGAGGGGCGTATGGGACATCAGCAGCATCAAAACCTGATCGGTGGATCGTGGGTCAAAGCGGACCGCGATGCGCCGAATATCAATCCCTCAAATCTCACCGACGTTGTCGGCAATTTCGCGCAAGGCGGGGCCGATCAAGTCGCGCAGGCCGTTGCCGCGGCGCAGGAAGCCCAGCCCGGCTGGCGCCGCGCGACCGCGCAGACGCGCGGCGATCTTCTCGACAAGATCGGTGAACGGCTGCTGTCCCGTGAAACCGATCTCGGCACGCTCCTCGCGCGCGAAGAAGGCAAAACCCTCGCCGAAGCCAAAGGCGAAGTGCAGCGCGCGGGACGTATTTTCAAGTATTTCGCCGCCGAAGCGCTGCGCGCGAACGGCGACGTCATTCCGTCCGTACGGCCCAATGTTTCCGTGGAAACGCGCCGTGAGCCGCTGGGTGTCGTCGGCCTGATCACGCCGTGGAACTTCCCCATCGCCATCCCGGCCTGGAAAGCCGCACCCGCGCTGGCTTACGGGAATGCGGTGGTGATGAAACCGGCCGACATCGCGCCGGGCAGCGCCTGGGCGCTCGCGGAAATCATCGCCGAAGCAGGATGTCCGGCGGGTGTCTTCAATCTCGTCATGGGACGCGGCTCCGTCGTCGGCGAAGCGATGCTGAACAGCGACGGCATCGACGGCATTTCCTTCACCGGTTCGCAGACCATCGGCGCCCGTGTCGCGGGCGTCTGCGCGGGCCGCTTCCGGCCGTTTCAGCTCGAAATGGGCGGCAAGAACCCGCTTGTTGTGCTCGATGACGCCGACGTCGACGCCGCCGTCGAAATCGCCGCACAGGGCGCCTTCTTCTCGACCGGCCAGCGTTGCACGGCCTCGAGCCGCCTGATCGTGACCAAGGGCATCTATAAGGCGTTCGTGGACAAGCTCGCGGCGCGGATCGATACCCTGACGGTCGGTGATGCGCTCGATCCGAAGACCAACATTGGCCCGGTCGTGAGCGAAGATCAGCTCAAGCAAAATCTGTCGTACGTCGAGGTGGGCCGCAGCGAAGGCGCCCGTCTGGTCAAGGGCGGCGAGCGTCTCAAAGGCCTGACGGACGGTTACTACATGCGCCCGGCTTTGTTCGCCGATGCCGACAACAAGATGCGCATCTCGCAGGAAGAAATCTTCGGACCGGTCGCGGCCGTGATCCCGGCGGCCTCGCCGGAAGAAGCGCTCGCGATGGCCAATGATACGCCGTTTGGCCTCTCCGCCGGTGTCTGCACCACCTCGCTTAAATACGCGCGGCTCTTCCAAGCCGAGCTGAAAGCGGGGATGGTGATGGTCAACCTGCCGACCGCCGGCGTCGAGCTGCAGGCGCCGTTCGGCGGCTCCAAGGCTTCGAGCTTCGGACCGCGCGAACAGGGCGGCGCCCGCGAGTTCTTCACCCGCATCAAAACCTTTTACGTGACGGCCTAAATCCATGACTCACGAGATCACAGCGGCCCAACGTCTCGTTGAAACCCTTGTCGTCAACGGCATCACGCATGTCTTCTGCGTGCCGGGCGAAAGCTACCTCTCGGTGCTCGACGCGCTTTACGACGCGCGCGACAAGATCAAGGTCGTCACCTGCCGCCATGAAGCGGGCGCCGCCAACATGGCTGTCGCTTACGGCAAGCTCACCGGCAAGCCCGGCATCTGCATGGTCACGCGCGGCCCCGGCGCCACGCACGGCAGCATCGGCATTCACACCGCGCAGCAGGATTCAGTCCCGCTGATCTATTTCATCGGCCAGGTGGCGCTTTCGGACAAAGGCCGCGAGGCGTTCCAGGAAGTCGATTACGGCCAGGCTTTTGGCCCTCTCTGCAAACTCGCCCTCGAAGTCGAAGACCCGACGCGCATGGTGGAAGTCTGCACGCGCGCTTTCGCCGTCGCCCAGCAGGGCCGCAAGGGCGCGGTGGTCATCGCCTTGCCGGAAGATATGCTCGCGGAACCCGCCGGTACGCGCAAGCCGGCGCCCGTGACGGTTGCGCACAGCGGTTTGGAGCCGGGCTTCCTCGATTCGCTCGCCGCGCGCCTGGAGACGGCGGAACGTCCCGTGTTTATTCTTGGCGGCACGGGCTGGTCGGACGACTCGCTTGCCGCGCTGTCGCAGTGGATCGAGAAGCTCGGCGTGCCGGTTGCGCTCTCCTTCCGGCGCAAGGACCTCATCGACAACACGCATCCTTGTTATATCGGCGATCTCGGTCTCGGTCCGAACCCCAAGCTGATCCAGCGCGTAAAGTCCGCCGACCTTGTGGTCGCCATCGGCGCGCGCCTCGGCGAAAATCCGTCGCAGGCTTATACGCTGCTGACGCCGGAAGAAAGCGCGGCGCGGCTCGTGCACATCCATCCGGATCCGGAAGAGCTCAACCGCGTGTGGCCGGCGTCGCTCGCGGCCGCGTGCGAAACGTCCACCGCCGCGCGCTCGCTTTCAAAACTCGCCATCCGCCGCTCGTGGGCCAATACGCCGTGGGCGACCGAAGGCCGCGCCGATCTCGAAGCCTTCCTCGCGCCGGTCGCG
The DNA here is from genome assembly GCA_041919675.1 of Rhodospirillaceae bacterium. Lineage (GTDB taxonomy): Bacteria > Pseudomonadota > Alphaproteobacteria > Rhodospirillales > Rhodospirillaceae > SHVO01. The sequence goes on from JAYRTJ010000164.1 coordinate 3,754, forward strand.
GTGACGGGTTCCGTCAATTTGTCGGAAGTCTTCAAGCATCTCGAAAAGACGCTTCCGGAAGCCATTGTTGGAAATGGCGCCGGCAACTACGCGGCCTGGCTGCATCGCTTCTATCGTCATCGTAAATTCGGCACGCAGCTCGCGCCGACCAGCGGCGCGATGGGCTTTGGTTTCCCGGCCGCCATCGCCGCGAAGATCATGTATCCGTCGCGCCCCGTCGTCGCGGTGGCGGGCGACGGATGTTTCATGATGACCTCGAATGAACTCGCGACGGCCGTGCAGTACGACGCGAACCTCATCATCATCGTGGTCGATAACGGATCGTACGGAACCATTCGTATGCATCAGGAGCGCGACTATCCCGAGCGCGTGTCCGCGACGAATCTCAAGAACCCGGACTTTGCCGTCTTCGCGCGTTCGTTCGGCGCCTGGGCGATCACGATCGATCGCACGGATGCATTCCCGGCGGCGCTTGAAGAAGCGGGCAAGGCGGGCAAACCCGCGCTCATCCATATCAAGACGAGCGTTGCCGACATCGCGCCGGGCCGTACGATCAAGGCTTAAGGTTTAAGCGCGGACCTGGGACAGCAGCCAGTCGCGGAACGCGACGAGCGGCGGATAATTCGCACGCTCGCGCGGATAGGCGAGGAAGTACGCCTTGGTGTTCATGATCGACTTGTCGAACAGGGTGACCAATTCGCCGGCGTCGAGTTCCTGCTGCACCAGCACCTTCGGCACAAGTGCGACACCAAGCTCGGCCACCGCGGCGCGCAGCACCATGCCGAACACCTCGAACTCGAGGACTTGGCGCGGCTCGACTTCCGACATCCCGACCGTATCGAAGAACGTCTTCCACGCTTCGGGACGCGTCGCCTGAACGAGCAGGGTGGTGTTCGCGAGATCCGCCGGCTTCTTGATTTTTTCGCGTTTGATCAGCTTGGGCGAGGCGACGGCGAAAAGCTCTTCACCCGTCAGCTTGTGCAGGAAAACGCCCGGCCAATGGGGCTCGCCGAAGTGAATCGCGGCATCAAGGAAATCGCGCTGAAAGTCGACTTGGCGGATGTGGCTCGAGAAGTTGATCGTGACGCTGCGGTGCGCGGCAAAGAAGTCGGGCAGGCGCGGGATCAGCCAGCGTGTGCCGAACGTCGGCAGCATGCCGAGGCGGAGAATCCCGCCGCGGGCGCGGAACGACATGGCTTGAGCCGTCGCCGAGGCGAACCGGTCGAGGGTTTGGCGGATTTCGTTGGCGTAAAAGGTGCCCGCCTCGGTCAGCACAAGGCGCTGCCGGATACGCTCGAAAAGCGTCACACCTAACTGATCTTCAAGGACTTTTATCTGCCGGCTGATGGCGCCCTGGGTCAGATTCAGCTCCTCCGCGGCGCGGGTGAAACTGCTCAGCCTGGCCGAGGCCTCAAACGCCATCAACGCGGGCAGCGACGGCACGAACCGACGATTGAGATTCAACTTTGCCGGTTGGTCAGCCAATATTTTTCTGCTGAATCAATGGGTTAAATGTCCAGAGGCCGGGCGCTGGTAGTAATTACCTCTGCTCATAGTTTCAATCAATAAAATGGTTTGTGATAATATTCTCAATTGCTTCTAACTGATCCTCTAAAGGTGTACGGGCGCGGGTAGGCGTAGGGCGTCCGGTGGAGTGTTCATGAAGCCACTGCACGACATTCGCGTTGTGGACTTGTCACGCGTTCTGGCTGGGCCTTGGTCGAGCCAGATTCTCGCGGACATGGGCGCGGACGTTATTAAAGTTGAGCGCAGCGGCGAGGGCGACGATACCCGCGCGTGGGGTCCGCCGTTCGTGCCGGGCGAAGGCGGCGGCGACTTGAGCGCCACCTATTTCCATTCCGCCAACCGCGGCAAGCGTTCCATCGCCATCGATTTCAATTGCG
>JAYRTJ010000165.1:0-5526 GCA_041919675.1 Rhodospirillaceae bacterium
CGTGACCGGCGGCAACGCCGTCACCCTGGGCGGCGCCGGCGTGTCTCTCGCGGAACTTCGCAAGCTCAACGAGGACTGGTTCCCGAAGTACATGGCCAAGCCGGCCTAGGAGCATCACCATGGCGATGGCCGCGAACGAAATTGAACGGATGATCAAGGACGCGTTCCCGGACGCGACCGTCGAGATCCAGGACCTGCGGGGCGACGGCGACCACTACGCCGCTCTCGTCACCTCGTCGGCCTTCAAGGGCAAGTCGCGCGTGCAGCAACATCAAATGGTGTATGCCGCGCTCAAGGGAAAGATGGGCGGCCAGCTGCATGCCCTCGCCTTGACGACACAGGCGCCGGCCTGACTTTCAGACGCTAATGCGCGACCGTGAATTTCACGGTCGCGTTCATTTCGTGACCGTCGACGCCTTTATAGCGGCAGGTCATGGCATAGGCGCCGGCGGCGAATTTACCGGTCACCGGCACATGCACCTTCTCCCGGTCCACCTGCGCCTGACCGAGCGGCGCAACGGCCTTGCCGGACGCATCGGCTGCATTGCACGTCGCTTCCTTCATCAGGCCATCGAAGGTGAGAGTCAGTTCCTTCGCGCCGGCGGCGAGCACGCCGCCCTCGGCGGGGGATGAAGAAACAAGGTGTGTATGGGCCAGGGCTTGATCGCCCATCATCAGAAATGCGCCCGCCGCGATCCCGTACATCTTCGGCATAAGCCTCCCCCGTTTAGAACCAGGCCCTTAGTCCAACCACGAAACGCGCGCCGCCGGCGTCCTCACCGGCGCGCCGCGCGAGGTTTGCTGTACCGCCGATCTTACGCTCATAGGACACGCCCACATAGGGCGCGAATTCACGTTTGATCTCGTAACGCAGCCGCAGGCCCAAATCGACGTCCGTCGGCCCACCTGCGACGCCCGGCGCATCCTGCGCCGCGATATTGAGTTCCGCATGGGGCTGGAGCACCAGCCGTTGGGTCAGCAATTGATCGTAAGACGCGCCGAACCGCGCGAACAGGTCGCCCTTGTCGGACAAAAAGGCGTGAGCTTCCAGCGCGAACCAATAAGGCGCCAGCCCCTCCACCCCGAGAACCGCGTAGGTGCGTGACGGGTCCGGCTCGATATCGTGGCGCACGCCGGCCTGCACATCGAAGTAAGGACCGACGGCGCGCGAATACAGCGCCTGCACTTCGGCCTCGTGAAGCGCGCGGGCGCCCTCGCCTTCCGTCTTGAGGACGAAACGATCGAGATCGCCGCCGATCCACGCTTCGGCATCCCACCGATAGCCGTCGTCGCCACGGCCTCCGGCGAACTCCAGTTCGTCCACCATCACCTTGGAGAACACATGGCCGCCGTGTTCGTGGCGAAACATGTGGCGCGCCGCCGCCATGGCCTTGGGATCGTAGATCCTGTCGGCCGCGAAATCCGTGGGCGGCGCGGGCTCCGTTGCCGGCGCAGCTTGCATGTTGTGTCCGGCGTGCGGGTCGGCGGCGGGCTTGGCGGGCATCCGGTGATGAGCGTGAGGGTCTTCCGCCGCGAAGGCGGACGTACTCACCGCAACGAGCGCCGCAGCGAGCATACGCATCATGCGTCACCGTCCAGAGGCCGCACGCTGACCACCTGCATCATCCCCGCATGCATGTGGAACATCAGATGACAATGTAACGCCCAATCGCCGGCCGCATCCGCCGTCAGATCGAGCGTCACCTTGCCGCCCGGCAATACATTGACCGTATGCTTGCGCGGATGGTGGCCGGGATGACCGTTTACCACCTCGAAGAAGTGGCCGTGCAGATGGATCGGGTGCGCCATCATCGTGTCGTTCACAAGCACGATGCGGACGCGTTCATCCTTGCGGAAGGCGATGGGCGCCGTCACCTCGCTGAGCTTCACGCCGTCGAACGACCACATGAAGCGCTCCATGTTGCCGGTGAGGTGGATTTCCTGTGTGCGCGCCGGTGGACGCGGGTCGGGGTTGGCCGCCAAGGCGACGAGGTCGGTATAGACCAGGACCTTGTGCCCCACGTCTTCCAGACCCTGCCCCGGCTCACCCGTGCGGTCCATCGGCATCGGCGCAATACTCTGGACACCGGGCCCCATTTTCACCTGCGGCGCATTGGCGGGATCGCGCATGGACATGCTGTGCGACATCGCGGGCGCGGCAGCCGGCGCCGCGGGCATGGTGTGCCCCATGGCCGCGTGATCCATCTTCGAAGGGTCCATCTGAGAATGATCCATCTTCGAATGATCCATGGCGGCGGGCGCGGCGGAATGGTTCATATCCCCCATGCCCATGTCTTTCATCGTCGCCGTGGGCCGCTTGCGCAGCGGCGGCGCCGGCGCGCTCAAGCCTTCGCGCGGGGTCAATGTCGCGCGCGCGAAGCCCGAGCGGTCCACGGCTTCAGCAACCAAGGTAAAAGCTTGATCGGGCATCGGACCGACGACCACGTCATAGGTCTCCGCGACCGCGATCTGGAACTCGTCAACCGCCACAGGCCGCACATTCTGGCCGTCGGCCTGAACGACACTCAAGGGAACGCCCGGGATACGCACATTGAAGATCGTCATCGCCGAAGCGTTGATGACGCGCAGGCGCACGCGCTCGCCCGGCTTGAACAACGCCGTCCAATTGTCGAGGGGTCCGTGACCATTGACGAGATAGGTATAAGTCGCGCCCGTGACGTCCGAGATGTCCGTCGGGTCCATTCGCATCTCGGCCCAGTGCCGGCGGTCTTTCAGCGAGAGCCCCTCGCCGGCCATGAGATCCGCAAGGGTCTGCTTCTGGAAATTGAACACACCGGCCTGCTGCTTCAATTTCTTCAGGATCGTGTGAGGATGCATGAAGCTGTAGTCCGACAGCACGATCACATATTCACGGTCGTACGCAACCGGATCGGCGTCCTTCGGATCGATCACGAGGGGACCGTAGAGCCCCAACTGCTCCTGCAGGCCGGAATGGCTATGATACCAATAGGTGCCCGACTGGATGACGGGAAATTCGTAAGTGAATGTCTCGCGGGCCTTGATGCCGGGAAAGCTGATGCCGGGCACACCGTCGAACTGGAATGGCACCAGGAGCCCGTGCCAATGGATGGACGTTTCCTCATCCAGCGTGTTGACCACCGACAGGCGAACACGCTCTCCTTCCTTCAGGCGGATGAGCGGCCCGGGGATGGTTCCATTCACGGTCACGGCGTGGCCTTGACGGCCGTCGATGGACCAGGATGCATGGCCGACCGTGAGCGTGATGTCCGATCCGGACACGCTCGGCAACGCGCGGACGATGCCGGGCGAGGCGCCGTGGGCCCACCTGGGGAGCAGCGCCGCAAGGCCGGTCAGCGAGCCGTTTTTAAGAAGTGAACGTCGGCTGGTCATATTCAGACTTTTGTATAACGAAGGCGTAGCGCGTTGCCGATCACGCTGACCGAAGACGCGGCCATAGCCGCGGCCGCGAAGATCGGCGAGAGCAGGATACCAAAGACGGGGTAAAGCACGCCCGCCGCCACCGGGACGCCCGCGGCGTTGTAGAAGAAAGCGAAGAACAGATTCTGGCGAATATTGCGCATCGTGGCATGCGACAGCGTCCGTGCCCTCACGATGCCGAGGAGATCGCCTTTGACCAGAGTGACGCCCGCGCTCTCCATCGCAACATCGGTGCCGGTCCCCATCGCAATGCCGACATCGGCGGCGGCCAGAGCCGGCGCATCGTTGATCCCGTCGCCCGCCATCGCCACGACATGTCCTTCGGCGCGCAACCGCGCCACCACGTCGGCTTTGCGGTCCGGGAGGACACCGGCTTCCACATCCGCAATGCCCAGCTTTCGCGCCACGGCGTTTGCGGTCGTGGCGTGATCTCCGGTCAGCATCACGACACGGATCCCCGCCGCCGTCAGCGCCTTTACCGCGTCCGGAGCGGTCGCCTTGATGGGATCGGCGATCGCAAGGACGCCGGCCGCCGTTCCATCGACGCCGACCAGAATCGCGGTGGCGCCGTTTGCGCGCAGTTCATCGGCTTTTGCCCGCAGCGCGCCGGCGTCTATTCCGTTCCCCGCAAGGAAAGCCTCATTGCCAAGCACGACAGTTCGTCCCTCGATGATCCCGATCGCGCCTTTTCCAGTGGGGGAGTCGAACCCGGTCACGGACGGAATGTTCATATCCGAGGCCGTGGCCGCTTTGACAATTGCAAGCGCCAATGGGTGTTCGCTCGCACGCTCGACCCCGGCGCTAAGGCGCAAGATATCTTGCTCCGCGAACCCGGCCGCGGTCACGATCTCGGTCACGGTGGGATTTCCTTCGGTGAGAGTCCCCGTCTTATCGACGACGAGGACGTCGACCTTCTCCATGCGCTCCAACGCTTCGGCGTTTTTGATCAAAACCCCAAATTGTGTGCCGCGTCCGACCCCCACCATGATCGACATGGGAGTCGCCAGACCCAGCGCACATGGGCAGGCGATGATCAGCACCGTCACGGCGGCGACCAACCCAATGGAAAACCGGGGCTCAGGACCAAAAGCAGCCCAGGCGGCGAACGCGGCCAAAGCCGCCGCGATCACCAACGGTACGAACCAGCCGGAGACCTGATCGGCCAGCCGCTGGATGGGCGCCCGGCTGCGTTGGGCTTCGCCGACCATCTGGACGATGCGGGCAAGCATGGTCTCGCGGCCGACCTTCTCCGCGCGCATGACCAGCGCGCCCGTTTGATTGAGCGTACCGCCGATCAGCCGCGCGCCCGCATCCTTGACGATGGGCATGGACTCGCCTGTCACCATGCTCTCATCGACCGCCGAACGGCCCTCGGTCACGGCCCCATCCACCGGCACCTTCTCGCCCGGGCGCACACGCAGGAGGTCGCCCGCCTGCACCAGCTCGAGATTGACCTCCTGCTCGCGTCCGTCAGCCGCGATACGGCGCGCGGTTTTTGGCGCGAGGTTAAGCAGCGCACGGATGGCGCCCGACGTTTGCTCGCGGGCCCGTAATTCCAGCACCTGGCCGAGAAGCACGAGCACGGTGATTACGGCGGCCGCTTCAAAATAGACTGCGACGGTCCCGCCTTCGCCGCGGAACGTCTCAGGGAAAAGGCCCGGCGCGAGCACCGCAACCAGGCTGTAGATCCACGCCACGCCCGTCCCCATGGCGATCAGCGTGAACATGTTCAGATTGCGCGTGAGGATCGACTGCCAGCCGCGCTGGAAGAACGGCCGTCCGGCCCAAAGCACCACCGGAGTCGCGAACAAAAACTGCGCGAGGGCCGACGCCTTTGGCGAAATCACATGATGCAGATCGAAAAGATGCCCTCCCATCTCGAGGGCAACGACCGGCAGCGTCAACATCAACGCCCCCCGGAAACGTCGCCGCATGTCGGCGAGTTCCGGATTACCGGTCTCTTCGGCGCTGATCTCCATAGGTTCGAGCGCCATGCCGCAGATGGGACAGGCCCCCGGCCCGACCTGACGCACCTCGGGATGCATGGGACACGTATAGATGGCCTTCGTGTCCTCGGACGGCTTTGTGGCGGTCGCACCGAGGTAC
>JAYRTJ010000166.1:0-5454 GCA_041919675.1 Rhodospirillaceae bacterium
GGCACCGGCTGATGCAGCGAAACGTCGACGGCGGTCATGCGCTGATCCATCGCGACGAGATCCTCGCGGCTGACCTGAAAGTGCCTGGCCAGCTTTTCGATATTCCTGTCGTCGAGATAACGGTCGCCGTCGGCCTGAAGGTTCTGCTTCGCGCGCCGCAAATTGAAGAACAGGCGTTTCTTGGCCGCGCCGTTGCCGACCTTGATCAAGGACCAGGTCTGCAGCACGTAGTTCAGCATCGCGGCCTTGATCCACCAGCGGGCGTAGGTGGAGAAGCGGAACCCCTTTTGCGGATCGAAGCGCGCGGCCGACTGCAAGAGGCCAAGGTTGCCCTCGCCGATCAGGTCGGCCGGCGGGACGCCGTAACCGACGTATTTTTGTGCGATCTTGGGCACCAGCCGCAGGTGGCTGCCGATCAGGGCGTCGTAGGCGGCGCGGTCGCCGTCGTCATACCAGCCGCGGATCAGGCGCCGTTCTTCCCGTTCGCTGAGGACCGGGAATTCGCGGATCCGCGTGAGGTAAGCGCTGTGTTCTGCGCGCGAAATCCCGCGCAGGAGGGGCGCACTGTGGGGCGCAGTGTGGGGCGCAGTGTGGGGCGCAAGAGGAGGCGCAACGTGAGTCATACCTCCACAACGCGCCCGGCATGGGATCGGCCCCGAATTATCATATTAAAAAACCAGAGTATTTAGGGTATTTTTGTGTCAGGCGCGCGTTCTTGAACGGACGTCGGCAACGTCCGCGCGCATTCGCGAGATCCTTGGGGGTTCCATGACGACCTATGCCGCTCCGCTGCGCGACATGCGCTTTGTGCTTCACGAGGTTCTCGGCGCCGCCGACACGCTGACGGCGCTGCCGGGATTCGGCGACGCCTCCGCCGACTTGATGGACGCGGTGCTCGATGAGTGCGCCAAACTTTGCGAGGACGTGCTCTTTCCCATCAACCGTGTCGGGGATGAAGTCGGCTGCACGTTCAAGGACGGCGTCGTCACAACTCCGCCGGGTTTCAAGGAAGCCTACAAACAATATGCCGACGGCGGCTGGTGCGGCCTGACCGCCAGCCCCGAGTACGGCGGACAGGGTTTGCCCGAGACCTTGGACTATCTCGTCAGCGAGATGATCGGTTCGGCGAACATGTCGATTGGCCTCTACCCGGGCCTGACGCAGGGCACCATCCTCGCGCTCGCCGCGCTGGGAACGCCCGAGCAGAAGAAAGTCTATCTGCCGAAGCTCGTCGGCGGCACGTGGCAGGGCACCATGTGCCTGACCGAAGCCCATGCCGGTTCCGATCTCGGGCTTTTGCGGACGAAGGCCGTTCCGAACGGTGACGGCAGCTACAGCATCACCGGCACCAAGATCTTCATTTCCGCCGGCGAGCACGACATGGCCGAGAACCATGTGCATCTCGTGCTCGCGCGCCTGCCGGATGCGCCGGAGGGAAGCCGCGGGATCTCGATGTTTGTCGTTCCGAAATTCCTGCCCAACGAAGACGGTACGCCGGGCAAGCGCAATTCCGCGGCCGCCGGTTCCATTGAGCACAAGATGGGCCTCAAGGCCTCGGTCACCTGCGTCATGAATTTCGACGCCGCCAAGGGGTGGCTCGTGGGCGAGGCGCACAAGGGCCTCGCCGGCATGTTTGTGATGATGAATAAGGAACGCCTGTTCGTCGGCAGCCAGGGCATCAGCCAGGCCGAGACCGCCTATCAAAGCGCGGCAGCCTACGCCCGCGACCGTCTGCAGGGGCGCGCCGCCGACGGCGTGGCCAAGCCGGACAAGCCCGCCGATCCCATCATCGTGCATCCGGACATCCGCAACCGCCTCATGTTCAGCCGCGCCATCGTCGAAGCCGAGCGCGCGCTCGCGGTCTGGACTCATCTCAATGTCGATATCGCCCATAAACATGCCGACGCGGCCACGCGCCGGCACGCCGAGGATTTGGTCGGCCTCATGACGCCGATCGTCAAGGCGGCGGGCACCGACTTCGGCTCGGAAATCACCAATACCTGCATGCAGGTGTTCGGCGGCCACGGCTACATCCGCGAGCACGGCATGGAACAGCTGGTGCGCGACGTGCGCATCTCGCAGATCTACGAAGGCACCAACGCCATCCAGGCGCTCGATCTTGTTGGCCGCAAGCTCGGCATCGAACAGGGCCGCCTCTTCAAGGGCTGGCTCTCGGAGGTCGAAGCCACCATCAAGAGCCTCGAAAGCCGCAACGATATGGGCGAGTTCATCGCCCCGCTGAAGGAAGCGGTCGCGCGCCTGACCGCCGTGACGCTGTGGATGACCGAGGAGTCCGCCAACGACCCGAACGCGCGCGGCGCGGCGGCGGTCGATTATCTGCGGCTGTTCGCGCTCACCGCGTTTGCCTGGATCTGGGTGCGTATGGTCGACAAAGCGATTGCCGCCAAGGCGTCGAACAACGACGCCTTCTATGACGCCAAGATCGAGGTCGGCCGCTACTTCATGAAGCGTATCCTGCCGCAGACCGTCGGTCTCGATGCCGTGATCCGCGCCGGCAGCAAGACCATGATGACCTTGCCGGAGGCGGCATTCTGACGCCGGATGTCTTCTCGCGGCGCCGGCGCGCGCTGATTGGCGCCGCCGCCGGTTTCGCCGTTCTCATTGCAGGCTTGGCTGTCGCGCCTGGTTTTATCGACTGGACGCCCTACCGCGATACGTTCGCGCGCGAGCTTTCGGCCGCGGTGGGCCGCCCCGTCGCCATCGAGGGCAATGTCACCTTCGCGTTGATTCCGCGTCCGGCGCTTGAAGCCGGCCGCGTGCGCGTGGGAAACGGCGAAGAGACCGTGACCATCGCCGAAGTCAAAGCCTCGCTTGGTCTTGGGCCGCTCCTGCGCGGCGATCTTTATTTCCGCGATTTGCGCCTCGATGATGTGAACGGCGTTCTTGGGGTTGATCTGCCCTGGACGCAGGCGCCCGCGGCCGAAGGCGGGGAAACGCCGGCGCCTGCCGCGCGTTCCGCTTCGGTGGATGTCGACCGCGTTGCCGTGAACGGCGGCGACCTCACGCTGCGCGATCGAAACGGCGCGGCGCTTTTACGCGCGCAAGGCATGGACCTCGTCTTTTCCCGTGAAGCGCGCGACCGGTTCCGTGTCGCCGGTGACGTCAGCCTCGACAACCATCCGATGACCCTCGACGCGCAAGTCGGCGCGGCCGGCCGCGACGGTGCGCGTGCGGTATCCATATCGGCGCGGGTGCCCGCGGCGGAGACAGCCGTCAACTTCAGTGGACGCCTCTCGCTTTCCGCGCGCAGCCTGGACGGCGATCTCACACTCAAAGCCGATCGCGGCGGACCGTTGATGGCCGCGCTGGGTTGGCCGGGTCTCGCGGGCGCGCCGGCCCTGGAACGGCCCTTTGTGCTCTCGGCGAAATCCTCCGTGAGCCCGGCGGGCGCGGCGCTGACCGGCGTCAGCCTCGATGCCGGCGGGTCCACCGCCAAGGGCGTGCTCGATTGGCGCCGTGAACGTGCGCCGCAGCTCGACGCATCCTTCGATTTCGCGCCGATCACGCTGGAAGACTGGCGGCCCGCCGCGAGGGCCGGCACAGCGGCGGCGGCGCCTGCCGCTGCGCCTCAAGCTCCGGCCGAACCTCGCTCTCCGAGCACGCTGACCGCCGAGATCGCGCTGCGTTTTCCGGCGCTGTCATTTCGCGGCCAGGGCCTGCGCGACGGCCGCTTGAACGCCGCGCTGGCGAATGGCGAGCTGAAAATCTCCGATCTTACGGTCACGCTCCCGGGCACCACGCGTCTCAACGGATTCGGATTGGTGAACTTCGCCGATGCAACGCCGGCGCTTGACGGTGTCGTCACCCTTCAAACCTTCGATGCGCGCGGGTTCCTGGCCTGGCTTGGCGCGGATGTTGCGGGTGTGCCGCCGGGCCGCCTCGGCAGCGCGTCGTTCCAGGGCGCGGTGCAAGGCACGCTCAACATTGTCGAAGTCAACGATATCGAAGCCGCGCTCGACACCGCGCGCATCGGCGGGCGTCTGTCCTTCGCGCCGCGCGCGCGTCCCTTCGTCGGCATCGATCTCTACGCGCGGAACATCAATCTCGACAATTATCGTGGTGCAAACGCCGTCCCATCGCCGCCGCCGCCCGCGCAACCGCCAGCGAAGCCTGACGTCTACGGCGTGACACCCTCGGCCACGGCCCTGACCGGCCTGGGCGATTGGGACGCCGAAGTGCATGTCCAGCTTGACGATGTGACCGCCGGCGGTTTGCCCGGCGGGCGCGTCGGCCTCGATCTTGGTTTGAAGGATGGAAAGCTCGACATCCGCACCGCGTCCTTTGAAAAAATAGCGGGCACGACAGCCTGGCTCAGCGGTTCCGTCGGCGGCTTCGGCGCCGCGCTGCAGTTCAATAATTTGCAATTCGATCTCGCCGGTGACGATGTCGCGCGGCTGGCGGCGCTTGTGGGTCTCGATGCCGGCCCCGCGCTGAAAGCCTTGGGACAGGCCTCGCTGACCGGCACGATCGACGGCGGCGCCGTGCAAGCCGACGTCGCGGCGACCCTGAAAGTCGCGGGCCTCACGGCGCGCGCGGCCGGTCAGATCATGGACCTCGACAAGGCCCCGCGCTTCAACGGCCGGGTGGAGGCCGCCCATCCCCGATTCTCCGATCTCATGAAAGCCGCGGCATCCTGGCCGGCGAACATGCGCGATCCCGGTCCTTTCGCGGCCCAGGTCCGCATCGCGCAGGAGACGGGCAAAACAAGCCTCAGCGACGCCAAGATCACGATCGGCCGCGACCGAGTCTCCGGATCGGCCGAGGTGACGAAAGCCGGCGGCCGTCGGCAGATCAACGCGCGCCTGACCGATATCAACCTGGACCTCGACCGCCTGCTTCCACCGGACGCCCCGGCGCCTTCGCCTGCGAAGCCGTCTCCCGCGAAACCGGCCCCCGCGCCCGCATCGCTCTGGTCGCAAGACGACATCGAATGGGCGTTCCTCAAGAACTGGAGCGGCGAGATCGCCGTCGCGGGCTCCTCCTTCGCCGCGCGCGGCGTCCAAGTCCAGGACTTCTCGGCGCGGATCGCCGTCGCCGACAACGCGGCCGAACTCGCCGACTGGCAGGGCAAGATCTTCGGCGCGCCCGGACAGCTCTTCCTGCGCCTCGCGGCGAACCCCGAGCCGAGCCTGCAAGGACAACTCGCCGTCAACCGCGCCGACTTCCGCGCGCTGGTGGCGGCGCTCAACGGCGGACGCGCCGGCCTCAAGTCCGGCGGTACGGCGGACATCGTCACCAGCTTCTCGGCCAAAGGCGCGTCGGCGGCGGACTTCGCGCGTTCGCTGACGGGCAGCGGAACCTTGAAAGTCACGGCGGCTGAAACCGGGAACGGCCTCGCGGCGGGTCTGCTCGGGCCTTTGAGTGCGGCCGCGCAGCTCGATGTCGCCACACCCGGTAAACCTGCGCCCGCGACATTCTCGGCACGTCTCAGCG
>JAYRTJ010000167.1:0-5245 GCA_041919675.1 Rhodospirillaceae bacterium
GGCGGGGTGTAATCGGCCCGCCGGATGGTCTTGATTGCCGAAGAATCGTCAGGGGTCATGCGGTCCTCAACTTGCCTCTTTAGGGGTCTCTTAACCTCGTTTGTCCTAATCTAAACTCGGCGAATTGTCCCGTTTTCCGAGAGTGAGTGGAGCTTCTGATGCGCACCGTCGCGTTCGTACCGGCAAAGGGCGAGAGCAGCCGTATTCGAAACAAGAATACCGTTATTCTCGACGGCGAATACCTTTTCAAGCGCAAGCTGATTCAGCTCCTGGCCTGCCCGGAAATCGACGACGTCTATCTCGATACGGAATCGGAGAAGATCGTCGAGATGGCGTCCGATCTTCCGGTGAAGATCCTGAAACGCGACTCCAGGCTCGCCTCCAATTCGACCGACGGCCACGAACTCTTCGCCAACGAATGCGCGAAGGTGGACGCGGACCTTTACATCCAATGCCTGTGCACCAGCCCGTTCATCACCGCCGAAACCATGACGCGCGCCGTTCGCGCGATGAAGGCCGACAAGTCCGCGGACTCGCTTGTCGCGGTTCAAAAGCGCAAGCAGTACACGTGGGCGAAGGGCCGCCCGGCGTATGGTGAAGGCCGCATTCCCAACTCCGTCGATCTGCCCGAGACGATCTTGGAGTCCATGGGGCTCTATATGGTGAAGCGCAAGGGCAAGGCCAAACCGAAGCGCCGCTTCGGCGACAAGGTCGTGTTCTTCGAACTCACCGATGAAGAAGCCTTCGACGTGAACTGGCCGGACGATCTGGCGCTGGCCGAGCGCATCTGCGCGGGCTACCGCGCCGCGCACAACGCGCAGCTCGACGCCATCCGTCCGCACCTCTGCGCCTCGCTGCTGGCCGACATCTGCAAGGAGCGCGGGCTCAAGGCGCTGTTCCCGCCGGGCTTCCGCCGCGTGAGCGGCCGCTCTGTGCTCGGGGTCGCCAAGACCCTGGAGCTGCGCAAGCTGCGCAAGAAGGACGACTGGAAGGGCATCTACACCGCGCTGGGCACCTATGACTTCATCCGTCCGGGCGATGTCATCGTCGTGCAGAACGACGTGAAGGACAAAGCCTACTTCGGCGACCTCAACGCCAATATCTCGATCCGCTCGGGCGCCGTCGGCGCCGTGGTCGACAGCTTTACCCGCGATTCCGCCGAGTTGAACGGCCTGGAATTCTCGGTTTTCGCCCGGGGCATCTATTGCGACGACATCAAATACGAGGGCACGGTTCACGCCATGAACCGCTCCATCCAGATCGGCGACGTGACCATTAACAACGGTGACTATATCTATGCCGACGATGACGGGGTCCTGGCCATTCCCAAGGACTTGTGGCCTTCCATCCGCGATGAGGCCATGGCGACCTTGAAGAAGGAATTCGATATCCGCTATGCCATCATTATGGGCGAGGATGTCGGCAAGGTCTTGGGGACGCACGGCGCGTTCTGACGGCCGGCGCCGCCGTCGGGGGCATGGGCCCCCGCGCACCATAGGCGTTGAAATCCATGTTCCATACGATCCTGTTGTCCGGCGACCGTCCTGGGGATGCGCTTGCGCAAATGTCCCCCGGCAAGCGCAAGGCGTTCCTGCCGCTCAATGGGCGGCCGATGATCTGCTACGTGCTCGATGTGCTGCTGTCGGCGCGCGGTGTCGGGCCCATCACCATCGTCGCCAACCGGGTTGCGGACTTCGAGACCAGCGCCGACGTCGCCGCGCTTCTGACCGCGCGCGGCGCGAGGGGCCGGGTCTCGTTCGCCGAAGGCGCGGAGAGCCCGGCGGGCAGCGTCCTCAAGATCGCCGAAAGTCTCGGGCCGGACATCGCGACCCTTGTCACCACCGCCGACAATCCGCTGCTGAGTGTCGCGACGCTGGAGCAGTTTTGCGACGGCGTGAAGAATGACCCCGAGCTCGACGCCGGGGTCGGGCTGGCGCGCGAAGGGGACATCCGCGCCGCTTTTCCGGACTCCAAGCGCACCTTCATCCGCCTGGGCGGCGCCGGCTTCAGCGGCTGCAACCTGTTCGCCCTCATGCCCGGCGTGGGCCCCAAGGCGGCGCGCGCCTGGCGGGAAGTCGAAGGGCGGCGCAAGAAGCCCTGGCAGCTCATCTTGCATTTCGGCGCTTTTACATTGCTGCGCGCGGTCTTAGGCTTGCTCGACCTGAGCAAGGCGTTTAAAGCCGCCTCGAAGACCTTGGGCTTGCGCGCCAAGCCCATCGTGCTGGATGATGCGGTCGCCGCGATGGATGTCGATCGTCCAGAGCATATTGCGATTGCAGAACAAGTTCTTGCGAGCCGAGGGGAAGGCGCACGCGCCTCATCGTGAACGCCGTATCGAAGCCAACAGTGACGTCGGCTGAGCGTCCATTGCGCGTCGGGTTTCTTTACAACCACGAAGGCGTGCATCAGGTGCGCCACAGCGCCGTGGTCATTCCGCAGATGCTGGAGCGGCACAAGAATATCCAGATCACCGTGCTGGCGACGTCCGAGGCGCTGATCCAAGCGGTCATCGATGTCTGCGGGCCGGAACTGATCGGGCGCGTCGAGATCGTCAAGCTGTCGCGCCCCGCTTGGCGCAAACCGCTGGCCGGCGTGCTGGACAAAGTCAGCCCGTTCAGCCGGCTCGACAATCTTTACAGCAACCGCGATCTGTTCGCGAAGCTCGACGCGCTCATCGTCACGGAAGGCACCAGCCTTTTCCTGAAAAAGCTGCGCGGCCTCGAGCGCCTCAAGATCATCCGCATCGATCACGGCGCCGGCGACCGGTCCGTCGGCTTTAAACCTTCCTTCGGCGGCAACGATCTGGTGCTCATTGCCGGTGAAAAGCAACGGGAGCGGTTTCTGCGTCTCGGATATTTGCGCGACGATCAGATCGCGGTGGTCGGCTACACCAAATTCGATGCCGTGAACGCCGCGCGGGCGCCGCGCAAGAAGCTGTTCCCCGACGACAAGCCGGTGGTCCTGTATAATCCCCATCCCGAACCGAAGCTGTCGTCCTGGTACAATATGGGGATCGAGGTGCTGGATTTTTTCCGCACCAACAAGGACTACAACCTCATTTTCGCGCCGCATGTCATGCTGTTCCGGCGCAAGCTGCATGTCTCGCTGGAATCCTGGGTCGCGCGCGTGCGCCGTGACCTGCCGCCGCGCTTCAGAGACTGTCCGCATATGCTGATCGACACCGGCAGCTCGGCGTCGGTGGACATGACCTACACGCTGGCGGCCGATATCTACCTCGGCGACGTGAGCAGCCAGGTCTATGAATTCCTGGTCGAACGCCGGCCTTGCGTTTTCCTGAACGCGCACGGCGCGCGTTGGCAGGACGACGTCAATTATTCGTTCTGGAAATTCGGCCCCGTGCTCGACGACGTGCGCCGCCTTGGCGCCGCGCTCGACGGCGTCGCGGACTCCCACTCGCAGTATCGTCCGATCCAGGAAGAAGCCTTCCAGGATACGTTCGATCTTCAGCCCACCGCGTCATCCGTGCGCGCGGCGGACGCCATCGCCGGATTCTTGAAGGCGCGCTATTTGGCGGCCTGACGCGGCGGCGGCGCGTCGATCTTCGTGATCTCGATCACCGTGCAGATGTATTTGTCGGCGATGACCTTGCTGAGGCGTTCGCCGGTCTCGATTTCCTCGGTGATGAAACGAAGGCCCTTGTCGTTCACGAATTTCATGCACGTCTCGTACGTGTCGACGCGGTACCAGCCGTTGTCCTGGCCCTGGACGTAAACGATGGTGTCCTTTTCACCGGCCCGCCAGCTTTTCACGCCGCCGAGATCGCGAAATTGAAGCGGCTTCGCGGCCGCCTTCTTCGCGGGCTCGGCCGCGGTGGCCATGGATCCATACGCAAGGGCGGCCGCGCCAGCGATCAGGACATGAAAATACCGCATGGAGACCTCCAGGTTGGGCCTGCAATGATAGCGCAAACGGCCTTGGAATTGAACGCGCGTGACCGCTAAAGCAGGAGGTCCTGGCGGCGAATCACGGTGACTTGATCGGGCAATTTCTTGGCGTCCGCCGCGACTCCGGAGCCGCCCACTTCCGCAATGTTCGCGGTCACGGCGTGTGCGACTTGCAACCGGCTGGAGAGACCGAGCGCATAGGTTTGGCGCCGGCCGGCGCGCTGGCGGAAGGCCAGCATCGCCTGAAAGAGTTCGTCGTCGCCGTGGCGCGCGGCGCGCGCGAGCTCGAACCCGACGACGACATGGTCCAGCGCCAGCACCTGATCGGCCGGCGCGAACAGGTCGAGCAAAAACGCAACGTCGCGTGTGTAGGGGCGGAAGAGTTCGCGGATCGGCACCAGCGATTCCGCGCCGATGCGCGCCGGAACATGCGTGATCTCGATGCGCAGGTGCACCAGGCGGCCCTGCTGCGGAAGGCGCGCGATCAGTTTCTGGATCTCGGGAAGCGCGGGCCCGCGCAGCGCGGGAAGCGGAATCGGAATCGTGAAGGTGGCGCGCAGGCCGCGTTCGCACATCTCGGAAAAGGCGTGGGTCGCGGCGGCGAGAAGATCGAGCACCGTCGCGTCGTTCGGCGCCGGCGTGCCCGGTGCGAAAATGTCCGCCCCGTCGAGCTTGGCGGCCCGGAAGAAATACGAGTTGAGGCTTTGCGTTTCCGCGTTCCAGGCCGGGTGAAACGAGATGGACAGCTGCGTGAATTCCGATTTCGCGGACAGATCGGCCTTCGCCGGAACGATCGCCGCGGCGGGCGCCGCCGGGCGCGCCGGTTTCGGGGATTTTTTGATCATGGCCTTCGCGGCGCCGGCGCCCAGCGCGGTCGCCTGACGCACACTCTCGACCGCGGCCCTCATGCGCTCGAGGTTCAAGGAGCCGTCGGCGTTGAGCGCGCCGTTGAGATCGAGTTTCGCGGCTTCGGGCAGCGGCGGCGGAGATTCGGTGAAGTGCGCGCCGACAAGCTTTTCACCGATGCGCGCGGCGATGGCGTCGGCGCGCTTCAGGGCCTCCGGCTCCGATAGCGCGGGAAATAGAAGCAGCCAGGTGTCCTGGCCCTGGGCGATGAAGGTGTTGCCCTTGCCGATCATGCGCGAGATCGTGGTCTCGGCGATCAGGAGAACGCGCGGCGCGTATTTATCCCAGAGTTCGCCGACGGCGGCGCGGAATTCGCCGAGCGTGATGACCTGCACACGCCCGCTGGCGCGTGTTTCGGCTTCCTGCACGAGGTCCGTAAGCGTCAGCGCCACGCCCTCGTCCCAGTACACGCGGGCGGGTTCGAAGGTTTCTTC
>JAYRTJ010000168.1:0-5191 GCA_041919675.1 Rhodospirillaceae bacterium
GCCCGCTATACGCGCGTGCGCGAGACCGGCGGCCGCGTCGGCTTCATCACGCCGATGACCCACAACTTCTGTGAGTCCTGCAACCGGGTGCGCCTGACCTGCACCGGCACCTTGTATATGTGCCTGGGCCAGGAAGACGCCGCGGATTTACGCGCGCCCCTGCGGGCCAGCGAAAGCAACGAACAGCTCAGGCAGGCGATCCGCGCGGCCATCTCGCGCAAGCCGAAGGGCCATGACTTCGTCATCGACCGCCATCACAAACGCCCGACGGTTGCGCGCCATATGAACGTGACGGGCGGTTAGCATGGCTTTTTCGCGCGTTGCCTTCCTGGCGGCCGATACGCCGCAGGCCCAGGAGTCCTTAGCGGCGCTCATCAAGCGCTATGGCCAGCACGATCCCAAGACGGCCGATGCGATCGTGGCCCTCGGCGGCGACGGCTTCATGCTCGAGGCGCTGCACAGCTATATGTCCGCCGATGCGCCGATCTTCGGCATGCACCGGGGCACGGTCGGTTTCCTCATGAACCGCTTCGACGAGGAAGGTTTGCCGGAGCGCCTCGCCCGCGCCGCCGAGGTCACGCTGCATCCCTTGCGGATGAAAGCGACGACCGCCGACGGCAAGAAGGTCGAGGCCCTGGCGATCAACGAGGTTTCGATGCTGCGCCAGACGCGCCAGGCCGCCAAGATCCGCATTACCGTGGACGGCCGCGAGCGCATGTCGGAGCTGATCTGCGACGGCATCCTGGTGTGCACGCCGGCGGGATCGTCGGCCTACAATCTTTCGGTCCATGGACCGGTGTTGCCGGTGGGCGCGAACTTGCTTGCGATGACGCCGATCAGCGCCTTCCGCCCGCGCCGCTGGCGCGGCGCCTTGCTGCCGAGAACCGCAACCGTGCGCCTCGAGCTGCTGGAAGCCGACAAGCGTCCGGTCTCCGCCGTGGCCGACCGCGAGGAAGTGCGTGACGTGGTGGATGTGACGGTGCGCGAAGACCGCACCATTGCCCTGCGCGTGCTGTTCGATCCAGAGCACAATCTGGAAGAACGGATCGTGGCCGAGCAGTTCGAGCCCTAAATCACCAATAAAAGCCGGGTATCATGTAGGCCGGCATCTGGCCTTCGTGTCTGGCCAATGCTTCCGCTTTGGCGGGATCGGCGGGGGTGCCGTATTTCACGCCGAGCGCTTCGGCGTGGATGCCGCCGGTGCACCACACAGAAGAAAGACCGCTCGCGCGGGCGCCTTTGACGTCGGTTTCAAGCGCATCGCCAACCACGGCGACGCGTTTGGGATCGAGGCCAATCGTGTCGACCGCGAGGTGATAGATCTTCGGATCGGGTTTGCCTCTGAGCGCGACTTTCCCGCCCATCTCCTTGTAACGCGCCGCGATCGCGCCCGCGCAGACGATGGGACGGCCGCCGCGAATGACGACGAAGTCGGGGTTCGCGCAGACCATCGGCAAGGCGCGCTTCGCGGCCTGCTCGAGCACCGGGAGATAATCTTCGACTTTCCCCTCAAGACTGACCGGGCCCGTATTGAGGATGAAGCTCGCGGCCGCGAGATCCGGCACGACGGCCAGTCCGGTATCTTCGAACACGCTGCGGTCCCGTTCGGGGCCGAGGTGATAGACCGTGTCGCCGAGCGCCGCGAAGAACGGGTCGTCCCTCTTGATCAGCGCGGCGCGGGTGGCTTCGCCGGACGAGAGCACGTCGCCATAAAGATCGCGGCTGAGGCCCATCTTGGTCATGGCCTCGACCAGCGCATGCGCGCGGCGCGGGGCGTTGGACAGAAGCAGGGTTTTCTTTCCGGCGGCCTTCAGCGCGCGCAGCGTCTCGGCCGACGGCGGATAAGCTTTCTCGCCGTCATGCACGAGCCCCCAGAGATCGAGGATGAAGCCGTCAAAGCCGTCTTGAATTTCGCCGAGGCCCGAGATCGCGCGCAAACTCATCGGTGGTCGGCTCCAACGGCGGCGGCGACGGAGGCGAAACCGTCGCGCTTCAGGAGCGCGGCAAGCTCCTTGTTGATCTTGTTCACGAGGCCGGGGCCTTCGAACACCAGCGCCGAGTAAAGCTGCACGAGCGAGGCGCCCGCGCGGATCTTCGCATAAGCATCGGCGCCGCTCGCCACGCCGCCAACGCCGATCAACGGGATCGCGCCTTCGGTCAGCTTGTAGACCTCGGACAACACGCGCGTCGAAAGCTCGAACATGGGCGCGCCGCTGAGGCCGCCCGTTTCCGCGCGGTGGCCGGACTTCAAGGAGTCGGGCCGGCCGATCGTGGTGTTCGATACAACGATACCGTCGAGTTTCTCGGCGCGCGCCGCTTTCACGGCTTCTTCAAGGTCTTCCGGCGTGAGGTCCGGCGCGATCTTGATGAGGAGCGGCGGAGATCGACCGGCCATCGCGGCGCGCGCGGCGCGGATGATGGCGATCAAAGGCTCGGCGCTTTGCAACGCGCGAAGGCCCGGCGTGTTGGGCGAGGAGACGTTGATAACGAGGAAGTCGGCATAGGGCGCCAGCGCCCCGGCGAGGGTGGCATAGTCGGCGGTCGGATCGGTCTGATCTTTGTTCTTGCCGAGATTGACGCCGACAATGCCGCGCCGGGCCCGCCGCGCGCGCAGGCGCGCTTCGACGACGTTCAGCCCATCGTTGTTGAAGCCCATGCGGTTGATGACCGCGCGGTCTTCATTGAGGCGGAACAGACGCGGCTTCGGATTGCCTTTCTGAGGCAGCGGCGTCACGCCGCCGACTTCGACAAAGCCGAACCCGAGATCGAGCGCGGCTTCGAAGGCGACAGCGTTCTTGTCAAAACCGGCGGCCAGACCAATCGGATTTGGGAACACGCGGTTCCACACGGCCTGATGCAGGACCGGATCGTCGGCGGGCTTTGCGTAAAAAACCGTAGCGAGCCGCGACCTTAAGCCAAGTAACGCAATCTTATGCGCCTTCTCGCTGTCCATCCTGAACAGGAACGGACGCAAAATATGAAACGGATCCAACATCATACCAGATCAATTTTGATTAGCAGTCGCACCGAAACCACCGTAGGTGGGTTTATTCCGATTCTAAATTTATCTACCGTTGTGTGCAGCGCTTCTTGCCGTGAATGCGTTGTATAGCGGTTCGTTTCTGCGAAGCAATTTGCTTCTTGTTCGCACGGCGACAGGATATATTGCCCGCGTTAGGGGAATCTTTGTCAGCGTTAAACAACAACATCGTGCGTAGCGACCCCAAGCTTTCAACGAGGGGCTTGGCCCGCCTGATCGAACAGGTGGGCAAGGCTGCCTATAATCTTGGCTATACGCCGGGGCTGAATCCAGCCCAGTGGGCGGCGATGCGCTATTTCGACGAAGCGACGATCGAACGCCGCACCGTCACGGGCTTCGCGCAATTCCAGGGCACCACCAAGGGCACGGCCTCGCAAACCGTGGCCGCGCTTGTGCGCAAGGGCTACCTGCGCCGCGTCGGCGACAAACAGGACCGGCGCGTGCATCGCCTGGTGCTGACCGATCAAGGCGAGAGCCTGCTCCGCGGCGACCCGCTTCAGCAGTTGTCGCGCGCGCTTGAAACCCTGACGCAGGAAGAGCGCTGGGCGTTGGCGGTGAACATGGAAAAGGTCCTGCGCCAGCTGATCAAGCTGTAGTCGCTTCCCGCCTTCGTCACATCGTTTGAGCTATGCAAAAACGCCGTGCGTACGAGCGGCCTGGGCGACATGGGCGACAGGCGACATCTTCCGAATTCTAACGCGGGAGCAACGTGTTGACCCGTTTTTCCCGTCAGGCGACATCCGGGCGACATCGGGCGACATCTTTTAACTTTTAAGGGATTTTGCGGGCGTTCGCGCTGCGAGCCGCGCGCGGGACGCAGAGCGAGGAAAAGCGCGTTCCGCGTCGTCGCGATCCTTTTTCGTGCGACACCGGCGACCGGCGACACCTGACCGGTATTTCCGTGGCGGACCAAGCAGTTCGCGGAAATTCGCGGTGTGGCGACACTTGGCAACACGCGGCGACACTTTGAAATTCGGCCGCCAAATTCGGCCGGCATGAGAGGCGCCGCAGCGCGGGCGGCGCATGTCCTTCTATTCACGATGTCAAAGAACATAGCGCATTATAATACGCCATTTGACGGGCGATTTGGACATTAAATTTGCGGATTCGGCAAATTTAATCTCACACGAAAAATCGGAAATGTGCAAAGGCCGAGTCGCGGGGAAATGCGAATAAACGCGGGATGACGGTTCAGCCTGGGGAGATAGCGCGCGGTTGTTCGGGGACATAGCGCGTGATTCGAGCATGAGGCGGGCCAGGCCTCCAATTAAGTATACTGTCCCCGCAACTAGCTGGCGCTTGGGCGGATTCAAATCGTAAGAGCACCACGTAGGTCGGCGAAGAAGACCTCATGTGGCGACCGGTAGCCGAGGCATTTGCGAGGTCGATGATTGAGCTTTTTGAGGACGATCGCAAGGTCCTGTGCGGTGAGGGACCTCAGGTCTGAACTCTTGGGGAAGTACTGACGCAAGAGCCCGTTGCTGTTCTCATTGGTGCCACGCTGCCAGGCGGCATATGGGTCGGCAAAGAAAACGGCTAGTCCCGTGCGCTGCTCGATGATCTTGAACGCGGCGAATTCCTTACCGTTGTCGAGGGTCAAGGTCTGGCGGGCATGCTGCGGGATGTTGCGAAAGACTTTGCTCACTTGCAAAGCCGTGGGCGCCGCGTGCTTACTTGCGAGCGGAGCGGCCAGGAGAAATCGGCTTCGGCGATCGACGATCGAGGCGACGGCGCCCTTACCGCGGGCACCTTCCAATGTATCGCCTTCCCAATCTCCGATTCGATTCCGCTCAGCTACAATGGCGGGTCGTTCTGCAATCCCGACACGACCGCGAATGAAGCCGCGGCCTGAGCCATATCGGCCCTGTTTACGCCGCCGGCGATGGCCACGGCGAAGATGACGGTAGAGATCGCCCCCTTGCATGCTATCGCGATAGATCCACTGGTAGAGCGTCTCGACACTCACGCGCATACGACTGTCGTCCGCATGGTCCAAACAAAGTCGCCCCGCGATCTGCTCCGGTGACCAGTCGCGCCGCAAGCGCGTCGTCACATACCAGTACAAGCGGCGACTATCACGACGCAGGCAGGGTCGGCGCCACCGTTGCCGAGCCTCTGCCTGCCGCTGCGCAAATTCACCCAGATATACCG
>JAYRTJ010000169.1:0-5152 GCA_041919675.1 Rhodospirillaceae bacterium
GCGGAACGCAGACCGCTATTTTCATTATCCTCAGCCCCGCAATAAGCCCGGCCAAAAATTAACGGAAACAGGCGGATGCGCGGATTAGGGAGTCCCTTACGCGGCTCCCGGCTGGCCGTTAAGGCGGACGAGGGGTATGCGGGATGCGGAAATCAATCAATGGAAGAGCGTTTGCCGCCGCATCTCAACCTCATGCCGGAGAGCAGCCGTATTCCCTTCACGCTGGCGACGCCGGTCGGACGTGAGCGGATGTATGTCGAAGAGGCGTTGGCGGCCGGCGCGCTCACGGGCGACGGCAAATTCACCGGACTTTGCGAGACATGGCTCGCGCGCAACCTGAACGCGCCCCGGGCGATTCTGACGCCGTCCTGCACGGCCGCGCTCGAAATGGCGGCGCTGCTGCTCGATCTTAAACCCGGCGATGAAGTGATCATGCCGTCGTTTACGTATGTCTCGACCGCAAACGCATTTGTACTGCGCGGCGCGCTTCCCGTCTTCGTGGACGTGCGCGCCGATACGCTGAACATTGACGAAACAAAGATCGGCGCCGCCGTCACGCCGCGCACCCGCGCCATCGTCGCGGTTCACTATGCGGGCGAGCCCTGCGCGATGGACGCGATCATGGAACTTGCCGAGGATACGCGGCTTTCCGTCATTGAGGACGCGGCTCAAGGCTTGTTGTCCGACTACCGCGATCGGTCCGTCGGCACGATCGCCAGGTTCGGTTGCTTCAGCTTCCATGGCACCAAGAACACGACCTGCGGGCATGGCGGGGCCTTGGTAGTCAATCGTCCGGAGGATTTCGCGCGGGCGGATGTGATCCGGGACCGCGGGACGGACCGCAAGAAGTTTCTGGAAGGCGGCATTCAGAAGTATTCCTGGGTGGATGTCGGTTCGTCTTATTATATGAGCGAACTCAGCAGCGCATATCTGCTTGCGCAACTCGAACAGAGCCGCGCCGTGGCGGCAAAGCGCAAGAACATCTGCCGCGCCTACCGGCGCGCGCTGGAGCCGCTTGAGGCGGCGGGGCATATCCGGCTTCCCGGCGCGGAACCGTGCGGATCGGGCAACGGCCACATCTTCTATCTTCTGACCCGGAGTGCGGATGTGCGGCACAAGCTGCTGGCCCATTTGAGCGGGCTCGGGATCGATGCGGCCTTTCACTACACGCCGCTCCATATGACGCCTGCCGGAGAGCGGTTTGCGCGCGCGGCGGGCCCTCTGCCGGTGACCGAGCAGATCAGTCAGACGATCCTCAGGCTGCCCGTGTTCGCCACGATGGACGGCTCACAACTGGCGCGGGTCGTCGGCGCGGTGCTGGGTTTTTACACTTAGCGCTCGATGCTCACCTTGGCGACGGGACCGTCCGCGACGCCTTGCAGGGGTGTCGTGACGCGCGCTTCCTGCATCGGCGTGATGGGATGGACCGCGAGGTGCTGCGGCTCGAGCGGTCGGTCGATCAGGTGCTGAACCGCCGGTGCGATGCCTTTTAAAAGCTGTAAGGCCAGGGCGCTGGTGAAAGAATAGTTGTCGGCATCCTCGCCGGGGACATAGGCCGTGATCGTGCCGAAGAAACGATCGCCCAGGAAGAAGACAAAGCTGGACGTGCGGTCCACGGCGCGCGAGTCCAGCAGATTGCCGCCCGCGCCGAAGGTCTTGTAGCGGTTGTCGCCGGTGCCGGTCTTGCCGCCGACACGCAAGGGGCGGCCATCGGGCGCGAGGAACATGTTGTGCAGACGGATCGCGGTGCCGTCGTCGACCACGCCGGCAAGGATACGCTTCAGGGTTCGCGCGACTTCAGGTGCGAAGACCCGTGTGGGCGCTTTCGGCGCCGCATAGCCGAATTCCGTTTCGAAGGGAGTCGCCCCGGCGAACGCGATGCGCTCCACATTGGTGATCGGCGCGTCGAGGCCGTCGTTCAGGATAATTCCCATGAGGCGGGCCAGGGCGTCGGGCCGGTCGCCGGAACTGCCGATGGCGGTGGCATAGGACGGGATGATCTGCGCGAACGGATAGCCCTGCGCACGCCAATCTTTCAGCACCCGGTTGAAAGCTTCTTCTTCCTTCAGAATGCGGATGCGTGAATCCTGCCGATGTTTACGGTTGGTCTTGAAGAGCCAGCCGTAGATTTCCTGGCGCTGATAGGTGCTGGCGACGGTGTATTCGGACCAACTCGCCTTCGGATGGCTCTGCATGTAGGCGACCATCCAGAGCTCGAGCGGATGCACCCCGGCGATATAACCCCGGTCCATCAGCGAGAAACGGTCGATGGCGTATTTTTTATAGAGCGCTTGCACGTCCTTGGTATCGAGCGGCGTGTTCATGTGCGCGCGCAGGAACTCCTCGAACTCCGGAAGACCCGCGAGAGGGCGGACCGAACGGAAGACCACGGCGAGGCTGTGCGCTTTGACCCGCGTGTGGCCGGCGAGCGTCTCAAGAGCCGCGTCGGGCGAGAGGTCCTTGTAGTCGTCATAGAACCGGCCCAGGTATTCACGTCCCTCGCGGTCAGCGAAGCGGCGCAAGTAAGCCGCGCGGCTGCGCGCCGGATCGGCATCGTCGAACTCCTCGTTGTCCATCGCCAGGTGATAGCGGGTGATGTCGCGCATCAATCGGATGAAGGGCAGGTTGATGGAATGCCGCAAGGCGTATTCCAGCGTCGGGACTTTGGCGTTGTCGTCTTTGTTGAAGTTGTTGAAGTTGTGCTGGCCGCCGCCGGTGAAGAAGGTCTCATAGGGGCTGGCCGAATAGGTCCGCCGCATCGCGGCGTCGAGCATCGCTTGAAGCGAGCTATCCTGCGCGGTGAGAAGATAATCGACGGACCAGGCGGTTAGTGGATCGGCGCCGTTTTGCGCAGATGCGGCCAAGGATTTGCGCGGCATGCCGGCGTATTTCTCATGCAGCGCGGCGATGATGTTGAGATAAGTCGCCGTGGTGCGCAGCTTGGCGGTGGAGCCCAGAATCAGCTTGCCGCCCGCGTTCAGGTTGAACGGCTTGTTGAGGCTGTCGGCATGGATGCGCACGGTGTGGTGGTCTTCGCCGCGCTCGTAAAGAACGACGCTATAGGCGACCTTCGACGGGTCGGAATTCCCGAGAAGGTTTTCGCCGGTCATCCCAAGGCTTTTCACATAGTCACGCTCATCGAGGCGGCCGAGGACGCGCACGACATCGCGCTGCGCCGTACGATCGATGGTCGACTGTACCGTGAGATCCATGCGGTCGAGGCTGTAGAGCCCGGGAACGCGCAAGCTGTTCAGAAGCTCGGTGCGCACCAGATCGGCGGCTTTGCGTTCGGTGAACGACACCGGCGGCGGGGCCGGCGGGGTCCTGGTGAATTCCAGCTTGGCGGTCCGCGCGGCCTTATAAAGACCGGCGTCGATCAGACCGGACGCTTTCAATGCGCCGAGATAACGGTTGGTCAGGTCTTCAAGCGCCGCATGATCGGCGCCGAGATAATAGGCCGGACGGCGCTGCGCGAGCAGAAGGCTGAGCACCTGCTTGTAGACCTCGGCTTTGCGCGCGCGCGCCTTGCCGGTGCGCGGTGCCTCGGAGAGGACGCGGTTGGCTTCCTTGAAATCCGTGCCGAACCAGGCCGCGAGGCCGTCGGCGATGCCGATGATCTCGCCGTAGCCCGTGCGTGAGCCCAGCGGCGTCGAATTCAGGTAGGTCACAAGAATGCGCCGGCGGACCGCGGTGGTGTCCGGTCCGTCCATATAGGCCCGCAGGCTGGCGGTCAGCATTTGCGTAAGCTTTTCATCGGCGCTGCCGGTGCGCCCGCCGGGAGAGTGGCGGAATTTTTCGATCTGCGTGGCGAGGGTGCTGGCGCCGCCGCGCACGGGAACGATCTCGGACAAACCCGGCACCCGGCCGGCGGCGGCGGCCGCGAAGCGGTTCCACGCGACAGCGGGATTGCGCCGGCCGAAGCGGTCGTCGAGAAGGTTGCGGTCTTCGATGAAGAGAAGCGTATCGGCCATAAGCCGCGGGACGGTCTTGAAGTCCGCGTAGATCCATTGCGGGAACGACTTCGCATAGATCGGCTGGCCCGCGCGGTCGACAATCTTGAGGCCCGCCTGATTCTTCTCGCGGTAAATCGCATAGCCGCCGTTGGCGACGAAGGCGTGCATCTGTTCGGACGGCGCGGCTTGCTGATCGACGGTAAAGCCTTTGTCGATGAGGCGTTCAACGAACGACGGAATGGCGGTGTAGCCAAGCCGCTCGTCGTACGGACCCGCCGCGGGGAACTGCGCGTCCGGCGCGGGGCCGGGCTGCACGGCGAAAGCCATGTTCTGGGCCCGCTCGGTCAGATAGCCGGCCTGCAGGTAAGACGCGCGGGATTCCAGCGCCGCGATCCCGGCGCCTGCCGCCACGAGTCCGATAAATGCGAAGCCGAAGTGACGGAGTTTGACCGGCGCCCGAAACATCATGACCAACAACGGTTCCAGTTACGCGCGAACGCGGGCATGCGGCGTTCGCATGCGGACATTTCAAGCGCGGTGGGTGTTCGTGCGGAATGACGCTCGTGGCGCGGGTTTGGTTCCGCGATGCACACTATTCAGGAGCGGGGTGTTATTCCGGCAACGCCTTTACGGGGAATTACGGCGAGGGGCGCAACCAAGCGGGCGCTTGCGCGTTTTAGCGCCCCCTTAGAGTTCGGCCCAATGACGCAGGAGATTGTGATAGAGGCCGGTCAGGGAGATGACGGACGGATGGATCGGGTTCTCCGCGCCTAACCGTTGAATGGCCACATCCATGTCATAGAGCATTGCGCGATGGCCGTTGTCGCGCACCATGCTCTGGAGCCAGAAGAACGAACACACACGGCGGCCGCGCGTGACCGGCGTGACCTGGTGCAGGCTCGTGGACGGATAGAGGATGAGGTGCCCGGCCGGTAGCTTCACGGTCTTGATACCGTAGGTGTCTTCGATCGTAAGTTCGCCGCCGTCGTAGTCTTCCGGCGCGCTCAGAAACAAGGTGCAGGAAAGATCGGTACGGATGCGTTGACCGTTCGGGAGGATGCGGATCGCACCATCGATATGGGTGCCGAAGGTCTGCCCGCCTTCGTAGCTGTTGAACATCGGCGGCAGCACATGCAACGGCAGGGCCGCCGACATGAACACCTTGTGGGCGCGCAGCGCATTGTTGATCATTTCGCCGA
>JAYRTJ010000170.1:0-5051 GCA_041919675.1 Rhodospirillaceae bacterium
GTCGACCAGTTCTCAGCCGATCTCTTCGCCGAATATCGCGGGCGTTTCACGGGCGGTTTCGCCCGGCTTTTGAATGGCGGGGTTTTCCCCTCCGGCTACCAGGGCCACGCCATGACCGAGACCTGCCCGGGTCATTCGACGATTCTCACCGGCGCGCACCCGGCGCGCACGGGGATCATCGCCAACAGCTGGAGCGATCCGCGCGCCAAGCGCGAAGATAAGACGATCTACTGCGTCGAGGATGAAACCGTCGAAGGCTCGAGCTCGTCCAGGACCACGATCTCGCTCGTTCACATGAAGGCCCCGACGCTTGGCGACCGGCTGAAGGCCGTGACGCCGGCGACGCGCGTGGTCGCGGTGGCGGGCAAGGACCGCGCCGCGGTGACCATGGCCGGTCATAAAGCCGACGAGACCTGGTGGTGGCGGACCGGCGCGTTTCAAAGCTACACCGGGCGCAAGATGCCGCCCGCCGTCGTGGCGGCGAATAAAGCGGCAAAGGCCCGGCTTGACGCCGCGCGGTCCGCCTCGGATCTGCCCGACGTGTGCAAGGCTTACGACAAGGACGTGGTGATCTCGCCGAACCTCACCGTCGGGCGCGGGCGCTTTGCGCGCCCTGCCGGCGATACGACTTACTATCCCGCGAGCCCCGACGCCGACATGACCGTGCTCGAGACCGCGCTCGCGCTCGCGCAGGAGATGAAGCTGGGGCAGGGCAAGGCGACCGATGTGCTCGCCGTCGGTCTGTCGGCCACGGATTATGTCGGCCATTACTACGGCACGGCCGGCACCGAAATGTGCATTCATCTGCTCACCATCGACCAGGCGCTGGGCAAATTCTTCGACGGGCTCGACGCCACGGGTGTGGACTACGCCGTGGTGCTCACGGCCGATCACGGCGGCCGCGACATTCCGGAACGCACCAGGGATCGCGGCGTCCCGGGCGACACGCGCATCGACGGCAGCCTTGCCGCCGCCAAGATCGGCAAAACGCTGGCCGATGAATTGAAATTGAGCGGCCCGGTGCTCTACGGCGATGCCTTGGGCCTCGGCGATTTCTGGATCGACCCGAAGCTCACCGACGCCCAGCGCGGCGCGGTGCTGGAACGTGCGGTCGCGATCTACAAGGATAAAGAGCACGTACAGGCGGTGTTCACGCGCGCCGAGATCATGGCGGCGCCCGCGCCCAAGACGCCGCCCGATGAATGGTCGCTGCTCGAGCGCGCGAAAGCGTCCTACGATCCAGAGCGGTCCGGCGATTTTGTGATCATCCTGAAACCGCGCGTGATGCCGGCGCTGCAATCGGCCAAGCCCTACACCACGATGCATGGAACGGCCTGGGACTACGACCGGCGCGTGCCGATCATTTTCTGGCGCAAGGGCATGACCCGCTTCGAACAGCCGCTGGCCGTCGAGACCGCCGACATCCTGCCGACGTTGGCGGCGATGGTCGGTCTCGAGATCCCGGCCGGGGAGATCGACGGGCGTTGCCTGTTTGGGTGCGCGGGCCCTTAAACGCCGACGCCGCGCGGATCCGCGCCGCTTTCGCGTAAAGCCTGGATCGTCGCGGCGTTGTCGCGCTTCGAGAACTTCTTGCCCTCGCGATCCATCAGTAAACGGTGATGTGCGTAGGCGGGAACCGGCAGCGCGAACAGCGCCTGCAGCAGCCGATGCACATGCGTGGCCGCGAACAGATCTTCGCCGCGCGTGACCAGCGTGATTCCTTGGCGGGCGTCGTCCAGGGTGACGGCGAGATGGTAGCTGGCCGGCGTGTCCTTGCGGCCGAGCACGACGTCGCCGAAAATTTCCGGCGTCGCTTTTTGTTCGCCGCGCGTTTGGTCGCACCATGTCAGCGGGCCCGCGCCGTTCGCGGCCTCGTCCATGCGCAGCCGCAACGCATAGGGCGTGCCTTCGTCCTTGCGGCGCTGTTGCTCCGCCTTTGAAAGATGCCGGCAGGTTCCGGGATACACCGGGCCTTCGGGTCCCATGTGCAGATGCGGCGCGCGCGCGGCGCCCGCGATCTCGCGCTGGATGTCGGCGCGCGTGCAGAAACAGGGATAAAGCAGGCCGCGCCGCTCCAGGTCCGTCAGCGCGCTTTTATAGGTGTCGAAGTGCTCCGACTGCCGGCGCACGGGCGTTTCCCAGGAAAGGCCGAGCCAGGCGAGGTCGGTGAAAATCGCGGTTTCGAACGCCGGCCGGCACCGGCTGCGGTCGATGTCTTCGATCCGCAGCAGGAAACGCCCGCTCCCCCCGGCCTTTTCGGCGGCAAAGCGCGCCGAAAAGGCGTGACCGGCGTGCAAAAGCCCGGTGGGACTGGGGGCGAAGCGGGTGGTTTCGGCGGCCATGAAATTTTTGCGTCGCGTCTAAAGCACGGGCGAAACAGCCCTTTCTCGCCCTCATACCATATTTTGTATTTACCCCGCGCCCTGCTACACTTGGGCAGCTAGGGTTTGGGATATCAGTGGTGCTTTGCGTGTCGCTTGAAACCTGTCCAGCGTTGGTTCTGAACGCCGACTTCCGGCCTCTCAGTTACTTCCCCCTGTCGTTATGGTCCTGGCAGGAGACCATCAAGGCGGTCTTCCTCGGCCGCGTGCAGGTCGTCCAGGAATATGACCGCCTGGTCCGCTCGCCGACCTGGGAAATGAAGCTGCCCAGCGTCATCTCGCTCAAAAAATACGCGCCGATGGAACGTTCGCCCGCCTTCACGCGGTTCAACGTGTTCCTGCGCGATCACTTCAAATGCCAGTACTGCGCGACGCCGCATCCGACCAACGATCTCACCTTCGATCACATCATTCCGCGCTCGAAGGGCGGCCGCACCACCTGGCAGAACGTCGTGACGGCGTGCTCGGGCTGCAACCTCATCAAGGGCAACCGCCTGCCGCAAGAGGCGGGCATGTTCCCGTCGTACAAACCGTACCGGCCAAACTCGCACGAACTGCAGGAGATCGGCCGCAGCTTCCCGCCCAACTATCTGCACGAAAGCTGGCGGGACTATCTCTACTGGGATACCGAGCTGGATCCTGCGTAGCTCCAACGGAGCGAAGCCGGAGGATCCTGCCGCGCTTCAGGGCAGGCTCTAGCGCCCCTCGTTTACATTGAGCGCCGCGAGGGCGATGTCGCGCGCGACGGACGCGCCGTTGGACGTGTTGGTCAGAACGACGACGGTCAAATGATCGTCCGGAAAAGTGCTCAGTGAGGAATTGAAGCCTTGGATGCTGCCGGTGTGGCTGATCATCTTGTGGCCCGCCATGACGCCGCTGTAGAGGCCAAGCCCGTAGTCGGGCGCCGGATCCTTGCGCGGCTGCGGCGGGGGCGCGCCGGCCGGGCGCGAGACCGCTTCGCTGGCGAGGCGTCCATCCCTCAAGCGTCCCGGCGCGATCATCTCGGCATAACTTTTCGCGCTCACGACCTTGCCGGTCGACAGCGCGTGATGCCAGGCCGCGAGGTCCGCGGCCGTCGCGCGCAACGCGCCCGCGCCCCCCGGCACCGACATCGCGATGAAGTCGCCTTTGATATAGGCGCCGGGCTTGCCCGGAACCGCATCATATCCTTCCGCGCGGCGCGGCAGCACTTCGCGTTCGTCGTCATCCAGCGCCGTGTCGGCGGAAAGTCCGGCTTTGCCGATGACATTCTTTTGCAGGTAGTCGCGCAGGCGCTCGCCGCTCGCTTTTTCGACGATGGCGCCCGCGATGAAGTAGCCGGAATTCGAATACCGCCACGCCGTTCCCGGCGCGAAGTCGTAAGGCGGATCGTTCGCCGCGATGCGCTTGATCATTTCGTCGGCGGTATAGGCCTGGCGCCACTTCGGCGCGTCCGGCATGTCTTGCGAGGTGTAGTTGAAGATTCCGGAGGTATGGGCCAGCAGGTGGCGGATGGTCACTTCGGTCGCGCGCGGAAAGTCCGGGTAGAACTTCGCGATCGGGTCATCGAGCTTCACCTTGCCCTGCTCCACGAGTTGCATGAGCGCGGCCGAGGTGAACTGCTTGGTCAGCGAGCCCACGCGCAGGATGCTGTCCACCGCCATCGGCACATTGTGCTCGATGTCGGCAAACCCGAAGGCCTTGGCGTGCAGCATCTTCCCGTCGGATGCGATGCCGACCACCATGCCGGGCGTCTTTCCGGCTTTCACCCAGGCGGCGGCGACGGCATCCACGCGCGCCCGATCGGCGTCGCCGAAATTCGCCGCCCGTGCGCCTGTGGTCATCAGAACCAGGGCTGCGACGCCCAGCAACTTTGCAAAGCTTGTCATGACGCTCTCCCCTTTAGCGCGCCGTGCGGCGCGCGATCCAAAACAGCCCCATGCCCAGCGCGACGATGCCGGCCACGATGCCCCACGTCGCCGCGGCCGCTTGGGTGCAGGCGGTCACGCACAGGATGAGCGCGATGCCGGGAATGAGCAAGCCGCCCGGCGGCCGGTAAGCGTCTTCCTGCGCCTCCCTGGACAGGATTTTGCGCAGCTTGGGCAGCGCGAGAATGCACAGGATGTAAATGAGGATGCGCGCGAGCGAGCTCGCCGCGGCCAGAAAGATAAAGCTGCTGGACGCGCCGAACACAAAGACGGCCAGGCCGAATAAAAGGATCGAGTTGTCCGGCGTTGCGTATTTCGCATGCACATGGCCGAACCAGCGCGGCAGCCAGTTGTTCTCCGCCAGCGCGTAGGTCATGCGCGGCGAGGTCACCATCGCCGAGGCGACGTTGCCGGCGACGGAAAAGACGGCCGTGAACGTGATCGCCGCGGCGGCGGCCGGGCCGGCGAGCAGGGCGGCGGCATCCGCCAGCGTCTTTCCCTCCGCGCCGCCGTTCGGCAGCACGGCCACGTAGACGAGGGTGAGCAGCCAGTAGAGCAGGGCGGTGCCCGCCACGGTGATGACGAGGGCGCGCGGCAGGGAGCGGCGCGGGTCCTTGGTCTCGCCCGCCGTCACCAGCGCGGCCTCGAAACCCACGAAGGCGTAGATGAACAAGAGCGCCGCCGCGCCCATGGCGCCGATCGAGGGCGCCGGGCCCGGCATCGCGGCGGGGCCGACCGCGAACAGGCCGAGACCGGCCAAGGC
>JAYRTJ010000171.1:0-5008 GCA_041919675.1 Rhodospirillaceae bacterium
GCCGCCGGCAAGTTCAAGGACGAGATCGTGGCCGTGAAGGGCGAAGGCGGCATGGTCGATACCGACGGCTGTATCCGCCCCGATACGAACCTCGAAGCGCTTGCGGGCCTGAAACCCGCGTTCAAGGAAACCGGTTCGGTCACGGCCGGCACATCCTCGCCCCTCACGGACGGCGCCTCGGCCGTTCTGGTCTGCAGCGAGCAATATGCCGCGAAGAACAACCTGAAGCCGCTCGCGCGCATCAAGTCGATCGCGGTCGCGGGCTGCGCGCCGGAGATCATGGGCATCGGCCCGGTCCCCGCCGTGCAAAAGGCGCTGCTGCGCGCCGGCCTCAAGATCGGCGATATCGACCTCATCGAACTCAACGAAGCCTTCGCCGCGCAAGCGATGTCCGTGATGCAGGAACTCGGCCTCGATCCGGCCAAGACCAACATCGACGGCGGCGCGCTGGCCATGGGCCATCCGCTGGGCGCCTCCGGCGGCCGCATCACCGGCAAGGCCGCCGCGCTGCTCCAGCGCGAGAGGAAGAAGTACGCCGTCGCCTCGATGTGCATCGGCGGCGGGCAAGGTATCGCGACGGTGCTCGAGGCCCTTTAGCAGGGTTTATCCCTCCCCCTTTAAAGGGGGAGGTCAGGAGGGGTCGTTTGGTGTGACAACGCTCTCTCAACGAAAAACGACCCCTCCCCACCCCTCCCCTTTCGGGGGAGGGAGGAAAACAAAGAGGAGATCCTCTCATGGCTGAGATCAAAAAAGCCGCCGTCATCGGCGCGGGCGTGATGGGCGCGGGCATCGCCGCGCATATCACGAATGCGGGTGTGCCCGTCGTCCTCCTCGACATCGTGCCGAAAGACGACGCCAACCGGAACGCGATTGCCGAAGGCGCGGTCGCGAAGCTCCAGAAGGCCGATCCGGCCCCCTTCATGTCCAAACGCAACGCGAACCTGATCACGACGGGGAACCTCGAGGACAATCTCGATCTGCTCGCCGACTGCGACTGGATCGTCGAAGCGGTCATCGAGCGCCTCGACATCAAGCAGGATCTGTACAAAAAGGTCGAAAAGCACCGGAAAAAAGGCTCGGTGGTGTCGTCCAACACCTCGACCATTCCGTTGAAGGAACTCACCGCCGGCATGCCCGAAAGCATGGTGCCGGACTTCATGATCACCCACTTCTTCAATCCGCCGCGCTACATGCGCCTTCTGGAAATCGTGGGCGGCCCGAAGACCCGCAAGGACGCGCTGCAGATGGTGCGCGACTTCGGCGACATCCGCCTCGGCAAGGGCGTCGTCGTCGCGAAAGACACGCCGGGATTCATCGGCAACCGCATCGGCATCTACTGGATGCAGAACGCGGTCGTCGAAGCGCTGAACCTCGGCCTTTCCATCGACGAAGCCGATGCCGTGGGCTCACGCCCGTTTGGGATTCCGAAGACCGGCGTGTTCGGGCTTCTGGACCTGATCGGCATCGACCTGATGCCGCACCTCACCAAGTCCATGCTCTCGCTTCTGCCCAAGACGGACCCCTACGTCGCCATCTCGGGCGAAGTTCCGGTGGTGACGACGATGCTGAAGAACGGCTGGATCGGCCGCAAAGGCCCCGGCGGCTTCTATCGCCTGCGCAAGGACGGCGCGAACAAGATCAAGGAAAGCATCAACCTCGAGACCGGCGAATATGCGCCCAGCGTGAAGTCCGGCCTTGAAAGCGTCGATGCCGGCAAGAAGGGCGGGCTTAAAGGCGTCGTCGCGCACGCCGACAAGGGCGGCCGGTATGCCTGGAAGCTCGCGAGCAAAGGCCTCACTTACACCGCCGCGCTCGTCCCGGAGATCGCCGACACCATTGTCGATGTCGATGAAGCGATGAAGGACGGCTACGGCTGGAAGACCGGGCCGTTCGAACTCATCGACCAGCTCGGCGCGAAGTGGTTCGCCGACAAGTTGGCCGCCGAGAAAATGACCGTGCCGCCGCTCCTCAAACTCGCCGCGGAAAAAGGCGGCTTCTATAAAACCGAGGGCAAGGCGCTCAAGTACCTGACGGTCGCCGGCGACTACAAGGATGTCGTTCGCGCGCCGGGTGTCCTGCGTCTTTCGGACGTCAAACGCGGCGCGACGCCGATCATCAAGAACCCGTCCGCCAAGGTGTGGGACCTGGGCGACGGCGTGGCGTGCTTCGAGTTCACCTCGCGCGCCAACAGCCTCGATCCGATGACGATGCAGGGCTACAAGGACGTCCTGAAGCTCTTCAAGACCGACAAGACGTGGAAAGGCCTCGTCATCCATAACGAAGGCCCGAACTTCTCCGTCGGGGCGAATATCGGTCTGATGCTGTTCGCGGCGAATATCGCCATCTACAGCGAGATCGAGACCCAGATCGAAGACGGCCAGAAGACCTACATGCAGCTCAAACAGGCGCCCTTCCCCGTCGTGGCGGCGCCGCTCGGCATGGCGCTCGGCGGCGGCTGTGAAATCCTTCTGCACAGCGCGGCCATTCAGGCGCACGCGGAGACCTACACCGGCCTCGTGGAAGTCGGCGTCGGCGTGATCCCGGCCTGGGGCGGCTGCAAGGAGATGCTGCTGCGCTTCAAGAAGGACCCCAAGCTGCCGAAGGGTCCGGTCCCGGCCGTCGCCAAGGCTTTTGAAATGATCGGCACCGCGCAGGTCGCGAAGTCCGCCTTCGAAGCCAAGGAAATGGGCATCCTGCGCAAGGACGACGGCATCAGCATGAACCGCGACCGCCTGCTGGCCGACGCGAAAGCCAAGGTGCTGAAGCTGGCCGAGAACTACGCCCCGCCGAAGGAAGAGACGATCTCGCTTCCGGGCGCGGGCGGCGTCGCGGCGCTGAAAGTCGCGCTGCAGGGACTGATGCTGCAAGGCAAGGTCACGCCGCACGACGAAACCGTGTCGCTGGCTTTGGCCGGCGTGCTCACCGGCGGCAAGACGGACTTCAAGGATGAACTGACCGAGAAGGATCTGCTCAAACTGGAACGCAACGCCTTCCTCGAACTCGCCAAGAACGCAAAAACGCTGGCGCGCATGGAACACATGCTCGACACCGGCAAACCGCTGCGGAACTAGTTTGTTTTATCCCCTCCCCTAAAAGGGGAGGGTTAGGGAGGGGTCGTTTCCTTCTGAAAATGGAAAACGACCCCTCCTGACCTCCCCCTTTCAGGGGGCGGAAAAAAGGAGCCTTAATGTTCGTGCGTCGCCGTACCGTTCTCGCCTACCTCCCGCTGGCCGCGTTCGCCGCCGCGCTGCCGGCGCGCGCGGCGTTGCGTCCGGGCGAGGACGAGGCGTTTTTTGAAAAATACAAAGCGCCGGAAGGCGCCTCGTTCTTCATTTCGAACACACCGAAGAGCGAGAAAGGCGAGCGCATGGTCGTGCGCGGCATGGTGATGGATCGGGACAAAAAGCCGATCCCCAACGCGTCCGTGTACATTTATCACACCGACGCGGACGGCCGTTACAACACCACGGAACCGCGCCCCGGCTTCGGCGGCGAGAACCCGCGCTTGCACGCATACATGCGCACCGACGCCGTGGGCCGCTATGTCTACGGCGGCGTGCGTCCCGCGGCCTACCCCGGACTGACTTTGCCGGCGCATGTGCACTTCGTGGTGCAGGCCGACGGCTTTCAGCCGCGCGTCTTCGAATTCTGGTTCGAAGGCGACCCGATGATCAAGGAAGACCATCTCGCCGGCCAGGCGAAGGATCCGGACCGGTTCCTGATCCGCGCCGCGGTGAGAGACACAAATCGTGTTTGGCAGATTACCAACGACATCGTCTTGGAACGGAAGTGAGGAGATAGTCATGGCCGTCTACACCGCCCCCTTGCGCGACATGAAGTTCGTGTACCGCGAACTGTTCAACGGCGACGACCTGCAGAAGCTTCCGGGTTACGCGGACTTCAGCCCCGACGTGGTGGACGCCGTGCTCGAGGAAGCCGCGAAGATCTCGCAGGAGGTCCTCTTCCCCATCAACCGCTCCGGTGACGAGGAAGGCTGCACCTTCGAGAACGGCGTGGTGCGCACGCCCAAGGGCTTCAAGGAAGCCTACGATCAGTTCACCGCCGGCGGCTGGACCGGCCTCGGCGCCGACCAGGACTACGGCGGCCAGGGCGCTCCCAAGGCGCTGAACATGCTGGTCGAGGAAATGATCTGCTCGGCGAACATGTCCTTCGGCATGTACCCGGGCCTCACCCACGGCGCCTACAACGCGCTGAAGCTTTACGGGACGGACGCGCAGAAGCAGCTCTACCTGCCGAAATTCGCAGACGGCAGCTGGAGCGGCACCATGTGCCTCACCGAGCCGCAGTGCGGCACGGACCTCGGCCTCGTACGCACCAAGGCCGACCCGCAAGCCGACGGCAGCTACCACCTCACCGGCACCAAGATTTTCATCTCCGCCGGCGAACACGACCTGACGCAGAACATCGTGCATCTGGTGCTGGCGCGCCTTCCGGACGCGCCGCCGGGCATCAAGGGCATCAGCCTGTTCATCTGTCCGAAATTCCTGCCCAAGGACGACGGCGGCGTCGGTCCGCGGAACGGCGCGTCCTGCGGGTCCATCGAACACAAGATGGGCATCAAGGCCTCGGCCACCTGCGTCATCAACTTCGACAACGCCAGGGCCTGGCTCGTGGGCGAGAAGCACAAGGGCATGCGCGCCATGTTCGCCATGATGAACACCGCGCGGCTGGGCGTCGGAGTCCAGGGCCTCGGCCTCTCGGAAGCCGCCTATCAGGGCGGGCTTCTTTACGCGCGTGAACGTCTGCAAGGCCGCGCGCTGAAAGGCGCCAAATACCCCGAAAAGCCGGCGGACCCGCTGATGGTTCATCCGGACGTGCGTAAGAACCTCCTCACCATGAAGGCCCTCACCGAAGGCATGCGCGCGCTCGTGATGTGGGTCTCCACCAGCCAGGACCTGTCGGAAAAGGCCGAGACCGAAGAGGAACGCATCCGTCACGACGACCTGATCCAGTTCCTCACCCCGGTGGTGAAGGCCTTCGGCACCGA
>JAYRTJ010000172.1:0-4971 GCA_041919675.1 Rhodospirillaceae bacterium
AAGCCAACGTCGCGGCCGCGCGCGTGCGCGCCGGCGACCGCCTCATCACCGCGCCGTTCTCGGGCATCGTCGGCACGCGCCGCATCAGCGTCGGCGCGCTCGTGAGCCCCGGCACGGTCGTGACGACTCTCGACGACATCTCCAAGGTCAAGCTCGACTTCGCGGTGCCGGAAACCTTCCTCGCCTCGCTGAAGCCGGGCCTTCCCATCGAAGGCACCACGGCCGCCTATAATGACGCGACCTTCAAGGGCAACGTCATCGCCGTCGACAGCCGCGTCGATCCCACCACCCGCTCGGTCAGCGTGCGCGCGGAAATCGACAACAAGGACATGCGCCTGCGTCCCGGCATGCTCATGGTCGTCGAGCTGATCAAGGATCAGCGCGAATCGCTCATGATCCCGGAAGCCGCGCTCGATCCGGCCAATGACAAGCAGTATGTCGTCATCGCC
Source organism: Rhodospirillaceae bacterium (assembly GCA_041919675.1). Classification (GTDB taxonomy): domain Bacteria; phylum Pseudomonadota; class Alphaproteobacteria; order Rhodospirillales; family Rhodospirillaceae; genus SHVO01. The sequence continues at coordinate 450 of JAYRTJ010000172.1, forward strand.
AATCTCGACACCAACACCGCGCACCGCGTGGAAGTGAAGATCGGCCGCCGCCGCCTGGGCTTCGTCGAAGTCCTCGCCGGCCTGAAAGAAGGCGATATGGTTGTCCGTGAAGGTCTGCAGGACCTCAACGACGGCGCCAAAATCGAGATCATGAACCGGGCCGAAACGGCCGATCAGCACGCCTCGCGCATCGTCGAGCCGAGCTGAACCACGCGAGCAGTCCGCCGCTTAGGCGGGAGGGCTAACAATGGTTTTATCTGACATCTCCATCCGGCGTCCGGTCGTTGCGATCGTGATCAGCCTTCTCTTGGTCGTGTTCGGCGTGTTCGCCGGCATGCGCCTTCCCGTGCGCGAGACGCCGGACATCGACACGCCGACGATCTTCGTCAACGTCCAGTATCCGGGCGCCTCGGCCGAAGTCGTGGAGACCAAGGTCACCAAGATCGTCGAGCAGCAGATCGGCTCGATCACCGGCCTCAAGACCATTCGCTCCTTCGCGCGCGACGGTTTCGCCGGCTTCAACCTCGAATTCGTCATCGGCCACAACCTCGACGAAGCGGCCAACGATATCCGCGATCAGCTGGGCCGCATCGTCAATCGCCTGCCGGTCGACGCGCAGCCGCCCGTTCTGCAGAAGATGGACGCCGACGACGAGCCCATCGTCACCATCGCGGTCTATTCGGACAAGCGCTCGCAGCTCGAAGTCGCCGATTACCTGAACATCAACGTCCTGCCGCGCCTCGCCACCATTCCCGGCGTCGCCGCCGCGGAATTGCGCAACGCGCGCGAGAAGTCCTTGCGCGTGTGGCTCGACCGCCGCGCCATGGCGGCCCGCGAAATCACCGCCGCCGACGTCGAGGCCGCGCTGCGCCGCGAGAACGTCGAACTCGGCGCCGGCATGCTGGAATCGGCCGAACGCAACTACACCATGCGCACGATGCGCACGTTCCGCACGCCGGAAGATTTCGCCAACCTCGTCATCACCCGCAGCGCCGCGAACAACTACCTCATCCGTCTCGGCGAAATCGCCAAGATCGAAATCGGCTCTGTCGACGACAAATCCCTGTTCCGCCAGGACGGCAAGCTCGGCACCGCCATCGGCGTGACCAAGCAGCCGGGCGCTTCGACGCTGGACGTCAGCGAAGCGATCATGGCCGAGGCGGCGCGTCTGCAGCAGACGATGCCGTCCGACTTCCAGGTCGTGGCCAGCAACGATTCCGCGGACTTCATCGAACGCGCGCTGCACGAAGTGAGCGTGGCCTTCGTGGTTGCAGGCATCCTCGTCGTCGGCGTGATCTATCTGTTCCTCGGCACCCTGCGCGCCGCGCTGATCCCCGCCGTCACGGTGCCGATCTCGCTGATCGGCACCGCCATCGTGCTCGCCCCGCTCGGTTTCTCGATCAACATCCTGACCCTGCTCGCCATGGTGCTTGCCATCGGCCTCGTGGTCGACGACGCCATCATCATGCTCGAGAACATCCACCGCCGCATGAAGATCATGCAGGAGCCGCCGCTCCTGGCCGCGTACCGCGGCGCCAAGCAGGTCGGCACCGCCATTCTTTCGACCACCATGGTGCTCTGCGCGGCGTTCGTGCCGGTCATGCTGATGCCCGGCACCATCGGCAAGCTGTTCTTCGAATTCGCCGTCACCATGGCGGTCGCGGTCGCGTTCTCGATGTTCGTGTCGCTGACCCTGACGCCGGTGATGTGCAGCAAGATCCTCACGCCCGAGCTGGACGACAGTAAGGTCGCCCACAAGGCCGAAGAGGTGTTCGAGCGACTGAAGAACGCCTACGCGCGCAACCTCGACAAGGTTCTCGATAAGCCGCGCATGGTGTTCGCCGCATTCGGCCTCGTGACCCTGGCCGTCGTTGTCCTGTTCAAGGTGCTGCCGCAGGAGTTCCAGCCGAAGGAAGACCGCGGCGCCATCGACGTGCAGATCCGCTCGCCGGAGGGCGCGACGCTGGCCTACACGCAAAAGATCGTCGAGCAGGTCGCCGCGCTGATCAAACCCATCGCCGACAAGGGTGAAATCATGCGCATGACCGAGCGCGTGCAAAGCCCCGGCAACGAAGGCGGCGTGTCGCTGCGCCTCGTGGACTGGGATGAGCGCCGTTCGGCCCAGGACATCATCTCGGAAATTGCCCCGGCGATCGCGAAGGTCCCCGGCGCGCAGATCTCTCCGCAGCTGCGCGGCCGTTCGGGCCGCGGCGGCGGCGGCGGCAACTTCATCAGCTTCTCCGTCTCGGGCCAGACCTTCGAAGAACTGCGCGATTGGCGCGACAAGCTGATGCCGGCGCTGCAGAAGAGCCCGATGATCGCCCAGGTCCGCAACAACTTCATCGAAGCCAAGCCGCAGGTCCGGATCCGCATCGACCAGGAACGCGCCGCCGACCTCGGCGTGTCCGTGGGCGCGATCGGCAATACCTTGGCCTCCATGATGGGCTCGCGCCGCGTCACCACCTTTGTCGACAACGGCGAGGAATATGACGTGCTGCTCCAGGGCTCGCTGGCGGACCGCCGCACGCCGACGGACGTTTCGAACATTTACGTGCGTTCGGACACCACCAAGGAACTGATCCCGCTGGCGAGCGTCGTGAAGCTCGAGGAAGGCACCTACGCCGAAAACCTCTCGCGCATCGACCGCAAGCGCGCCATCCAGTTCTTCGTCAATCCGCGCATCGACGTGAAGCTGTCCGAACTCGTCGCCGAAGTCGAAGCGATCGCGGCGCCGGTCCTGCCGCAGACCGCCGAACTGGTCTGGCGCGGCGAAGCGCAGGACTTCAAGGAAACCGGCTATCTCATCTACATCAGCTTCGGTCTCGCGCTGATCGTCGTGTTCCTCGTGCTCGCGGCGCAGTTCGAAAGCTTCATCCACCCGCTGGTGATCATGATGACCGTGCCGCTGGCCGTGTTCGGCGCGCTGCTGGGCCTCGCGCTGTTTGGGCAGAGCATCAACATCTACTCGCAGGTCGGCATCATCGTGCTTGTGGGCCTCGCGGCGAAAAACGGGATTCTGATCGTCGAGTTCGCCAACCAGCTGCGTGACGCGGGCCGTTCGTTCCGCGAAGCGCTGGTGGAAGGCGCCATGACCCGCCTGCGTCCGATCATCATGACCGCGCTCGCCACCGTCATGGGCGCCGTGCCGCTGATGATCTCGACCGGCGCCGGCTCCGAAGGCCGCCGTCCGCTCGGCGTGACGATCTTCACCGGCGTGTCGTTCGCGGCGTTCGTCACCCTGTTTGTCATCCCGGCCTTCTACATGCTCATCGCACGCAACACCGGCTCGCCGGGCCGCGTCGCGGCCGAGCTGAAGGATTACGAACGCCGTCATCCCTTGAAGGGCCAGGAAGCCGACGACCTCGGCCATCAGCCCGCCGAATAGCTTGTGATCGGCCGAGAGTTTCACACCCCTCGGCTGGACACCTCCCCGCCAAAACTCCTATACCAGTTGTGTAACGGGCGAGCTGTGCTCGTGGCGGGAGCGGACGGTTGAAAGAGAAAGAGCTTCGTTTCGCGTTGGTGTGTTACGGCGGCGTCTCCCTGGCCGTGTACATGCATGGGATCACCAAGGAGATCCTGAAGCTCGTCCGCGCGTCGCGCGACTACCACACCTATACCAACAACGCCGAATCCGGCGTCGCCTATGCCGACGTGGCGCAGCCGCGCAAAGACCCGGTCGATACCGAAGCGGTCTACTTCGAACTCCTGCGCCAGATCGGCAAGACGCTGGACATGCGCATTGTCGTGGACATCATCGCCGGCGCGTCCGCCGGCGGCATCAACGGCGTCATCCTCGCGCGTGCGTTGGCGCACGATCTCGAAATCGACCCCTTGCGCGATTTCTGGCTGAAGCATTCCGATGTCGCCGAACTGATGCCGACACACGTGAAGGCGGGGCCCTGGCGCAAATGGTACTTCAGACCGTTTGTGTGGATGTTCCTGTTGAAATTCCGCGACGACTTGGAAGGCAACGCCGAACTCAAGGCGAAGCTGTCCATGTTCCTGCGTTCGCGCTGGTTCAAGCCGCCCTTCGACGGCTACAATCTGACGAAGGTATTGTTCGACGGCTTCGGCGCCATGGGCGATCCGCTCGAGCGCGGCAGCTCGCTCATTCCCGCCGGCCTTCAACTCGATCTTTTCGTCACGGTCACGGACTTTCGGGGGTATGTGACCGATACGCCGATCCACAATCCGCCGGTGATCCGCGACCGCGAACACCGCCAGGTGTTGCGGTACTCCTATCGCCACTGGCCGCGCGGCCACGAGAGCAGCTCCTTTGACCGGGACGGCTTGCCGGCGCTGGTGTTCGGCGCGCGGGCGACGTCCTCGTTCCCCGGCGCCTTCCCGCCGATGCAGCTGCGCGAGATCGATAGACTCATCACCGAGCGCAACGTGTCCTGGAACAGCCGGGTCGATTTTCTGTACCGGAATTTCCGGCCCTATTTCCTCGCCAATCTCAATCCCGGCGAGGCGTCGTTTATCGACGGCAGCGTGCTCAACAACAAACCCTTCGCGCAAG
>JAYRTJ010000173.1:0-4916 GCA_041919675.1 Rhodospirillaceae bacterium
GAGAAGGCGGCCGAGCTCATGGCGAAGGCCGGTGTTTCGAAGATCAGGTCTCTCACGACCGTTCCGCATGCGACGAACTGCGTCGCGGTCGCGGATCTGATATGTGCGGGTTTAGGGGTTCATAATGACGGTTAAAGTTACGTTTCATGGCGCCTGCGGCATCGTGACAGGATCGTGTTTCGAAGTGCGGACCGATAAGTCGGCGATCTTGATCGACTGCGGCATGTTTCAGGGTACGAAGACGATTAAGGAACTGAATTACGGATCGTTTCCCTTTTCACCGCAATCAATTAACGCGCTGATCCTTACGCACGCGCACATCGATCATTGCGGGCTTATGCCGAAGCTCATGAACGCGGGGTATAAGGCGCCGATTGTCGCGACGAAGCCGACCGCCGATCTGCTCGCCTATGTCCTGCCGGACTCCGGCTATGTACAAGAGACGGAAGTGCTTCGCTTGAACCGCCGCAACCGCCAGCGCGGACGTCGTGAAGTGGACCCCATCTACACCCGGGAAGACGGGGAGCGATGCGCGAGGCATGTGACGTCACGTCCGCTGGACAAGTGGTTTGACGTGACGGCGGATATTCGCGCCCGGTTCTGGGATGCGGGACATATCTTGGGCGCGGCCTCGGTGGAACTCGCGGTCTCGGATCCGAAGTTCGATAAGAACCGGCCCATGCAGATTGTCTTTTCGGGAGATATCGGAACCGGCGACAATATGCTGCAAAGCCCGCCGCGCGCACCGGAGGGGACCGACTACTTGATCATGGAATCGACGTACGGGGATCGCCGGAGAGGCCGGCCCAACATGGCCCGACGCTGCGCGATCCTGCGTAAGGAGATCAAGGATGGATTGAACCGCGGGGGGATCATCCTCATTCCGGCCTTTGCCGTGGAGCGGACGCAGCAGCTTCTCTTCGATCTCGATCACCTCTTTGATTCCGGCCAGCTGCCGACCGTACCGGTCTTCGTGGACTCTCCTCTGGCCACCAAGGCAACTCGGGTGTTCGCGAAGTATCTACGCATGAATAAAGAAGTGGCCGACGCCGCGCCGTTCGATCGCGCGAATTTGCGTTTTATCGAGGAGGCGGATGCAAGCCGCAAACTCGGCCGTTTGCGGGGGGGAGCCATCATCATCGCCGGAAGCGGCATGTGCGATGCAGGTAGAATTCGCCATCATCTCAAAAATCATCTTAGCGACGCAGCCACGACGGTGCTCCTCGTCGGGTACCAGGCGCCCGGCACGCTGGGCCGTTTGCTGTCTCAGAACGTACCGATGGTACGAATTCAAGGTGATGAGGTCGCGGTCAAGGCCCACATCAGCCGCCTCGACGAATATTCCGGTCACGCGGACCAGGAAGGGCTTACGCAGTGGGTGCGGGAACGCAGCCCCGTACGTCAGGGCCTGTTTCTGGTCCATGGGGAGGAGGACGCGCGCTCCGCGCTGGCGGATGTGTTGGCGGCGTCGGGCGTCTCGCGCGAAGCTATTCATATCCCAGAAATGGGCGAAACGGTTCGGCTTACGGCGAAGGGGGCGAAAACCGAACGGATCCGGGCGCGGGTTGACGTGGCGGCAAACGCCAATGCCGATTGGCACAACCTTTACGCCGATACGGTCTTGACGCTGCGTCGCTCTCTCGATGAAGCCAAAGGCGAGAAGCAGCGGCAAAGGATACTTGCCGGTGTTCGCGACGTACTTCGGGTCCCCCGTTAGGGATGCTCTCTCACGCGAAACGTACCGCAGAAAAACGTTCGTCCCGCAACGTGGTCTTGGGGGCCACTTGGAGGGGGGAAGTGGGGCAAAGACCGCGCAGGACGGGACGAACGCATTGATCTTAAACTTCGCGGAAGCGGCATCCTTGATTCTTGTCAACCCGCGAGAAGCGCGCTTGCTTTTGCCTTCATACGTCCTTGATTGCGATCAACGATAGGCGCTCGGCTTGTCCCTAGCGTGATAAAGTGGCCGCGAAGAAAGGGAACCCCGATGTCCATCTCGACCAAGACGACCTGGCTCGCCGTCGGCGATGGCGCCAACGCACAATTCTATTCCATTCATGCGATTCCGCTTCGGCTCACCCGGGTTCCCGCCAGCGCTCTCAAAGCCTCCCGCAAGACCACGCAGGGCGCCGAACATAAACCGCAAAGCCTTCATGCCACGCATGTGGGGGGCGGTCATGGCGACCATCAACGGCAGGAGGACGTGTTCGTCGAGCACATTGCGCAAGCCCTCGACGCGGCCGCCCAAGACGGCGAGTACGCCGAGGTCATCGTTGTGCTGCCACCCAAGGCTCTTGCCCATTTCCGCAAGGTCGTGGGGCAAAACGTGCAAAAGCGGATCAAGAAAGAGATCAACGGCGATTGGACCCACCTCGCGATGCCGGACCTTGAGCGGCACCTCGCCGCCGAATTGCCGTGACTTCGCCGGAGATCTACAACGCCGCCAAGAACCCGGCTATTTGAGTTATCCTCGCCGAGGGAGCGGCATTCGCGGCATGACAATACGCAACCTCGATCGGCTTTTTAGGCCGAAATCGATTGTCGTCGTTGGTGCGAGTCCCCGCCCGGCCAAGATCGGGAACATCGTTTTCAAGGGTCTTCGCGCCGGGGGATTTGCCGGTTCGGTTCATGGTGTAAATCCCAAGGGCGGCGAGATCGACGGCTGCAAGTTGGAAACGTCCCTTAAAGGCTTACCAGACGTCCCCGACCTCGCGGTCATCGTCACGCCGCCCGAGACTGTCGCGCCCATCATTGCAGAGCTTGGAGCGATGGGATGCAAGGCCGGCATTGTCCTCTCCGCGGGGTTTGGCGAAGGGGATCAGGAAGAAGGGCGGCGGCGGCGGACCGAAATCCTAGCGGCCGCACGCCCGCACCTCTTTCGTATTCTCGGACCAAACTGCCTGGGCGCGATGGTGCCTTCGATCGGGCTCGACGCCAGTTTTGCGCGCACAAGGGCTCGTCCGGGGCATCTTGCGCTTGTCGCCCAATCGGGCGCGATCGCGTCGGCGCTGCTTGACTGGGCTCAACCGCGGGACATCGGTTTTTCGCACGTCGTGACGTTGGGCGACATGGCCGACATAGACTTCGGCGACATGCTTGACTACCTCAGCGGCGACGAGAGAACACGCGCCATCCTTCTGTATATCGAGGGGGTCACGAACCCCCGCAAGTTCATGTCGGCCGCGCGGCGAACCGCCCGGCTCAAACCTGTTCTTGTCGTCAAAGGCGGGCGCCGTGCCGAAAGCGCCAAAGTTGCGACATCTCACACCGGCGCGCTTGCCGGCGCCGACGGCGTATATGACGCTGTCTTCGCGCGCGCAGGAATACTCCGCGTTGACGATTTGGACGACCTCTTCGTGGCCGCGGAGTTGCTGGCCGCGGCGCCGCCGATCGCGGGCGGTCGCCTTGCGATCGTAACCAATGGCGGCGGGTTAGGGGTTCTCGCCGCGGATCGACTGCTGTCCCAACGCGGCCGGCTGGCCGCTCTTTCGCCGGAGGCGCACGTTCGTCTTAATAATATCCTCCCGGCGACATGGAGCCATGGCAATCCCATCGACATTATCGGCGACGCGACCGAGGAGAGATATGCAAAGGTGATCGACACCGTCCTGCACGACCCGGAAAACGATGCCGTCCTGGCCATGCATTGCCCCACATCGGCGGCGGATCCTCGTGATGTGGCAAACGTCATCATAGAAAGTGTAAAACGCGCGCCGGCGAAACCCTTGTTGGCGGCCTTCACCGGAGAAGCCAGCGTCGGGGAAGCGCGCACCGCACTTGTGCAAGCTGGGATACCGTCCTTCGCGACACCGCGCGAAGCGGTGAACGGATTTATGCAACTCGTGCGTTACCGGGAACTTCAAAGCGTCCTTCTCGAGGCCCCACCGGCCGTCGATGCCGTGAAAACATGGGCCATTCAGGAAGCACGGAACATTATCAGTCAAACAGGGGAAGAGCGATGGTTGCCGACGGGCACTGTAAAGCGCCTTCTTACCGTCTATGGCATACGGACAAATCGCACGGCGGTTGCCCCGAACGCCGCCGATGCGAAGACGATCGCGCGCAACTGGGGATGCCGCGTTGCGATCAAGATTAATTCTCCCGACATCGTCCATAAGAGCGACGTGAACGGCGTTGTTCTCGATGTGGATCCCGCTCTCGCCGAGATCGAGGCGGATCAATTGATTGAGAACGTCAGGCGCAAGGCGCCGCACGCGCGTCTCGAGGGCGTTTTAGTCGAAGAGATGGTGAAGCGTCCGGACGCGCACGAACTGTTCATCGGGATGACGACCGACGCAACCTTTGGCCCGGTGCTGGCTTTCGGCCATGGCGGGACGGGCATCGAGGTCATCGATGACAAGGCCTTCGGTTTGCCCCCGCTCAATCTCGAGCTTGCGGCCTCCATGATCTCAAACACGCGGGTCGGACGCTTGCTCGCCGGCTACCGCAATCGCCCGCCGGCCGACATAACCGCGCTCGCGCGGGCGCTGGTGGGGCTCTCACAGCTCGTCGCCGATCATCCGCAGATCGTTGAGATCGATATCAATCCGCTGCTGGCCGACGAGACCGGACTCATCGCCGTGGATGCGCGGATAAGGATCAATCCCGCATGTCGCGAGAGCAGGTTGATTATTTCACCCTATCCGCGGCACTTGGAACGGGCTCTCCGGCGCCGCAACGGGCCGGCCTTTCATGTTCGCCCACTGGAGCCCCAGGACACGCCCTTGATCGAAAAATTTATCCGCCGGTTCTCGCCCGCGGATGCGCGCTTTCGGTTCTTCACCGGGGCGGGTCCCGCCGACGATCAAGTCGCGGCGCGTCTGTGTCAGCTCGATTACGATCGGGAAATTGCCCTCATGGCTACAGCCAAGGAAGACGGGAGTGATGTTCTGGCGGTGGTTCAATTCCACGCCGAC
>JAYRTJ010000174.1:0-4403 GCA_041919675.1 Rhodospirillaceae bacterium
TGGTCGAAGGTCTGCGCGGCGCCGATCGGTTCGCCCGAGGCGTTGAAGATCGCCCAGACTTCTTCGTCATTCACGATCGCCTGGCGGATGTAGGCGATCTCATTGAGTCCGAGGCGCGCGAGATCGATCGGCGTCGCGCCGATTCCGCTCAAGCCGGTGTCGGTCTCAGACGTGTTGGTCGCGGCCGGAACGCGGCTGGCGTCGTCGGCTTTCGCTTTGATGTCTTTCTCGAACATATGATCCTCCTTTCGAGCGATCATGAAAGGCGGCATCCCTGAAGGCGATCCCGCCGGTGGAGTGTCTCTAAGCTAACGCCCGTTTATGGCTATTTTCGGGTATCGGTGCGGTTGGTTTGTGGGGCGGTTTGCGGATCCACGTCGATGGTCTTCGGCGCAATTTTCTTCTTTGTCGCGCTCTTGATCTCGACATGAGTCACTTTGGGTTGCGGCACGGGCCTTTCAAGGTCCACATGCAAAAGACCGTTCACCATCTCCGCGCCGCGCACTTCGATTCCCTCGGCGAGAACAAAACTGCGTGTGAATTGGCGCGCGGCGATGCCGCGGTGGAGATAGACGCGGTTCGCGCTGTCGTCCTGCTGCTTGCCGCGCACGACGAGCTGGTTGTCCTCGACGGAAACGGAAAGATCGTCGTCCGCGAAACCGGCGACGGCAAGCGTGATCCGCAAGCGGTGCTCACCGGTCTGTTCGATATTGAACGGCGGATAGCCTTCGCCGGCTGTTTTCGCCACGCGGTCGAGCACACGTTCGATGTGGTCGAAGCCGAGCAGATGCGGGCTTGAGAAGAGATTCACTCTGGTCATTCGTACTCCGAGCCCGCCTCGCGGCGCCCAAAAGCCCTGCCCAGGATTGGCGCAGCGGCGCTTCTTATTTTGGGTGTTTGGGGGCTCCCGTCAAGGGCTGCAAGTCCTTGGCCGTACACGCTATTCGGCCCGCTTTCGGGAAAAGGCGAACAGGGCGAGACCAAAGCCCGCCAGCGCGGCGGCCATCAGGTAGGGCAGGGTCATCCCGGCCGCGAACAAAGTGCCCGAGACGGACGGGCCCGCCACGCGGCCCAGGGCGGTCGCGGATTGATAAACGCCCATCACCGCGCCGCGCTCGCCGCGCGCGGCTTCTTGCGACACGAGGCTCGTCACCGAAGGATTGAACAGCGCGGATGCAAGAGCGAGCGCGGCGCAGGACAGGATGAGCATGGGCAACGTCGCGCTCACGGCGACGGCGAGATAGCCCGAGATGAACAGCACGCCGGCCGCCAGCACGAGACGCTTCTCGCCGAAGCGGCGCGTGAGCGCGCCCATCAGCGCGCCTTGCACGGCCACGTTCACCGCGCCCATGAAGCCGAACACAAAACCGATCTCGCGCGGGCCGAAGCCGAACGCCTCGTGGACCCACAGCGCGAACACCGTCTCGAACTGCGCCCAGGCGGTGATGATCAGGAAGCCCGTCACCACAAGCATAAGCAGCGTCCGGCGCCGGCGCGCGGCGCGCAGCTTTTCGCCGAAGCTCGCGCGCCGTTCCATATGGGTGCGCGCTTCGGCGGGCAGGCTCTCTTTCAGAAAAAGCATCGCGCCCGCGGCGGCGATGAAGCTCAAGGTCATGGCCGCCAGCGCCGGCGCGCGGTAATCCGCGCCTTCAACGGAAACGCCCGCGAGCAGCCCGCCGACGGAGGGCCCGACGATGAATCCGAGGCCGAAGGCCGCGCCCAGGATGCCCATGCCTTTCGCGCGCGTTTCCGGCGCCGTGACGTCGGCGACGTAGGCCTGCGCCGCGGCGATATTGCCGGCCATGAGGCCGCCGACGATGCGGCTGGCGATCACCAAGGCGAGTGAATCGGCAAATGCCAGCACAACGTAGGACAGCCCGAGCCCGACGCAGGTGATCGCGAGGATCGGCTTGCGCCCGTAACGGTCGCTGAGACGCCCCCACAGCGGCGCGGCGATCACTTGGGCGAGGGAATAAAGACCCAGCACGGCCGTGATGACTTCCGGTCCCGCACCCATCCGCTGCACATAGAAGGGCAGGAGCGGCAGGAGCAGGCCGAAGCCGAGAATGTCGACAAAGACGATCAGAAACAGAACGGGCATACGGTCTCGCGGAAAGCCGGACCCTTCCGGACGGCAAGGGCGGCGAAAAGCGCGCGGCACGATAAAATTCACCCTGTGAAAAGTCGATATCGGCGCGGCCGCGCTATATACTGAAGTCGAGAGCCCCGCGCATATAAGGAAACAGGCCCATCGCCGCGTTAGAAAATACCGGTCTTGAGAGCATGGGACGGGCGCTTTTGAAGGGCGGCGATGAACGGCCGTTGTTTCCCCCGCTCGACAGCTACGCCTCCGGCATGCTCGATGTCGGCGCGCCGCACCGCATTTACTGGGAGCAGTCGGGCAACCCCAAGGGCCTTCCGGTCGTGTTTGTGCACGGCGGCCCGGGCGCCGGCACCGCGCCGGCCTACCGGCGCTTCTTCGATCCCGCGCGCTACCGCATCATTCTTTTCGATCAGCGCGGCGCCGGGCGTTCGCTGCCCGAAGCCGAGCTCACCGGCAACACCACCGCTCATCTTGTCGCCGACATGGAAGCCCTGCGCCGTCATTTGCGCGTCGAACGCTGGGTGGTGTTCGGCGGCTCCTGGGGCTCCACCCTCGCTCTGGCCTATGGTCAGGCGCATCCCGAACGGTGCGTCGCGTTCGTGCTGCGCGGGATTTTCCTGTTCACCGACGACGAGGTGTCCTGGTTCATAGGTCATAGTCACGGTGAAGCGGTGCCGGCCGCCACCGGCATGGGCCGCTTCTTCCCCGAGGCGCACCGCGCCTTCCGGTCCTTTATCCCCCCGGGCGAGCAGGCCGATCTGCTGATGGCCTATTACAAGCGCCTGATCGATCCGAGCCCGCTGGTTCATCGGCCCGCCGCCGCCGCCTGGTGCGCCTATGAAAACGCCTGTTCGCGCCTCATTCCAGCCGCCGGGCGCGGCGGCGACAACGACCAGTATTATACCGGCGCGCTCGCCATGGCCCGCATCGAGGCCCACTACATGGTCAACCACGGCTTCCTGGGGCCCGATCAGCTCATCAATAATATGCATGTCCTCAGCCGCCATCCGGCGGTCATCGTGCAGGGGCGCTACGACATGGTTTGCCCGATCGCGGCCGCCGACCGCCTGGCCCGGGCTTGGCCGGGCGCCCAATACCGGGTTGTCGCGGACGCGGGCCATTCATCGATGGAGCCGGGCATCCGCGCGGCCCTCGTGAAGGGCACCGAGGACTTCAAACACCTCTGTTAAGTGCATTTGAAGCGCTCGCCTGTGGAAAACTCGGCCTGACCTGTCAGAACAGACAGGCCGTTTTGCCGCCGACCTGTCAGAGTTCGCAGGTCCTTGAATCCACTCACTCTGTCAGAAAAAGGGTGTGCCGCAATCCGGAGCGACGGGCGGCGGCATAACTGCTGACAAGTTCCATTACCCTAACTTCCCACCCCGCCTCATGGCGGGGTGTTTTTTTTGTCGCGAGGGGTGTGTCCGGGGGGGCTTTTCTGCGCGCTTCGGCCGCCGGAACGGCGTGCGGGCGATATTTTAACGTGAAAAGCGACGGAGGCGGGCCTTGCTCACGTTTCTGTCACTGGGCGGGACCTCTAAAAACCGCCATACATAGAAAAACCAAGGTTTACCCGGGTGTTACCAATGGTTACATCCGCCGCCATGGCTTCGTAAGGAGCCTCTGGTATAAATCTTAAACTGCGATAACCCGGGGTGAGGCGAGGGGCCCTTGAGGGTCACGCGTGCTGTCACCACGTTTGTACGGGTTCTACTTACATGGCTTTGCCACAGCTGCCACGTCATCTGATCGTCATCGGCCTCGTGGCCCTCGTCGCCGTCGGCGGCTGGGCCATGTTCATGCGCGGCGGGTCCGAAGGTCCGCGCCGCGGCCAGATGGGACCGCGCCCCGTGAACGTCGTCGCGGTCACCCGCGAGACCTTCTCGGACCGCATCGAAGCCCTCGGCACCGTGATGGCCCAAGAGTCCGTCAACGTGACGGCCAAGGTGCAAGGGATCATCCGCTCGATCTATTTCGACGACGGCGCGACGGTCGAGAAGGGCCGTGAGATCGCCGCCATCGACGCGGGCGAACAGACCGCCCAGCTCAATGTCGAACTCGCCAACCTCGAACAGCAGCGCAGTGAGCTCGAGCGCACGCTGGTGCTGGCCAAGGACAATCACATTTCCCAGGCGCGCGTCGATGAGCAGACCGCCGCGCTGAAGAAGGCCGAAGCCAACGTCGCGGCCGCGCGCGTGCGCGCCGGCGACCGCCTCATCACCGCGCCGTTCTCGGGCATCGTCGGCACGCGCCGCATCAGCGTCGGCGCGCTCGTGAGCCCCGGCACGGTCGTGACGAC
>JAYRTJ010000175.1:0-4356 GCA_041919675.1 Rhodospirillaceae bacterium
GAAGATCGCGGCATAGCCGTGATAGCGCAGATAGAACACACGCGGGAAACCGACCGCCGTATACCAGGGTTCGACCCAGCGGCCGTCGGCTTCTCGCGGCGCGTTCAGAAGATAATCGACGCCGCGTTTGACCGCGGGATGATCGACATCTCCCGCAGCCATCAGCCCGAGCACCGCCCAAGCCGTCTGTGAGGGCGTGCTGGCTTTGCGCTCATAGCGGCGCTCCTTCCAATAGGTCGCGCCGTCTTCACCCCAGCCGCCGTCGGTATTCTGGTGCTCCACCAGCCAATCTGCCGCGCGGCGTATGTACGGCGCTTGCATGTCTTCGCCGGCGGCATTCAGAGCGCACAGCACGGACCAGGTGCCGTAGACGTAGTTCGTGCCCCAGCGGCCGAACCAGCTGCCGTCGGCTTCCTGCTCGCTTTTGAGATAGGCGATCCCGCGCGCAAGCGCGGGGTGCTTCGCCTCGTAGCCGATCTGCGCCAGGAAGCTGATGCACCGCGCCGAAACGTCGGCGGTCGGTGGATCGAGCAGGGCGCCATGATCGGCGAAGGGGATATTGTTCAGATAGGCGTCGTTGTTGTCGATGTCGAACGCGCCCCAGCCGCCGTTCTTGCTCTGCATGCCGACAATCCACTCGGCGGCACGGGCAATCGCTTCCGCATGTTTGCCGGGATCGGCGCGGTGCAACGCCATACCGACAACGGCCGTGTCATCGACGTCGGGGTAATGCGCGTTGTTGTATTGGAACGCCCAGCCGCCCGGGCGAAGGCCCGGACGCTTCACGTCCCAATCGCCAACGACATCGAGGATCTGGCGGTCCTTGAGCCAGCCGCAGCTTGCGGAAATCGCGGCGCTGTCGTCGCCGGTTTCCATCACGGCCTGCACGGCGAGGCCCGTATCCCAAACCGGCGAGACGCAAGGCTGGCAGAACATCTTGCCTTCGCCCGGAGTCAAAAGCTTTTTGATGGAACGCTTTGCGGTGACGAGGTCGGGGTGATCTTTCGGGTATCCAAGCGCTTCCATCGCCATGACCGCGTTGGCCATCGCGGGATAGATCGCTCCCAACCCGTCTTCGCCGTTCAGGCGGGGGGTGAAGAACGCCACGGCTTTCTTGATGGCCCGTTCGCGCAGTCCCCTCGGGAAAGTGACCAGGCGCAGGATCTTATCGATCCACAGGAACACGTCGCCGCCCAACTGGCCCGTCGGATTATTGAGCCAGCGTTTGATCTTGTCCGGCGGCGTGCGGAACAACTCCTGCACGCGCACGCCTTTCGGATTTTTCGCCTGAGGCTTCAAGGCCGCCAGAACCAGGAGCGGGACGATCACGGTGCGTGACCAGTAGGAGAAGCGGTAAATCGTCACCGGAAACCATGACGGCGCCAGCATCAGTTCCACCGGCATCACCGGCACCGCGCGCCAGGGAACCTCGCCGAAGAGGGCGAGGGCGTAACGCGTGAAGACATTCGCGGCCTCGGCGCCGCCGCGCGCGAGGATCGCATCCCGTGTCCGCCGCATGTGCGGGGCTTCGATGTCGTCGCCGGCAAGCTTCAAGGCGTAGTAGGCCTTGACCGTCGCGCTCATGTCGAAGTCGCCCTTGTAGAACAGGGCCCAGCCCCCATGCTCACCCTGGATGCTGCGGATGTATTCCGCGAGCTTCGCTTCAACCTCGGGCTCGCGCTCATCAAGGTAATGGTTGAGCATGATGTATTCGGACGGAATCGTCGCATCGGCCTCGAGGTCGAAGACCCAGTGGCCGTCCGGCTTCTGGCGCGCTTTCATGGCGCCGGTCGCTTCCGCGATCACGCGATCGAGGCGCGAAAGGTCAACCCAGGCGTCCGTTTTTGGCACGTCGATATTCATTCTCTTAGGCCGCTCTGGCTCCTAGGCCGCTCTGGCGCGGGCGAGGCGGTCACGGATCGCCGCGGCGGCGTTGAAACCCGATCTTACCGCACCTTCGATGGTCGCCGGCAGTCCTGTAGCGGTCCAGTCGCCCGCGAGCAAGAGGTTGGAAAAGCGGCTTTGTGTCTGCGGCCGGCGCGCGATGGCGGCCGGCGTCTGGGCGAAGGTCGCGCGTTTCTCCTTGATGACGCGGGCCGGCGGTTCGGCCATGGCCGGTTCACCCAAGACACGCGCGACATCGGCCCAGCACCGCGTCGCGATGATTTCGGCCGCTTCGTCGGTCACGGCCCCGGCGGCGCTGATCGTGACGGAGGCGAGGTCCCCACGGATGAAGACCCATTGCGCGAGGCCGCCGATGACACCGGTGATCGTTACTTTACCGGGCGCGGCAAAGGCGCGCGGAAGGCGGTAATGCACATTGACGATCGCTTCGCCGGGCGGCGGCACGCTTAGGCCCGGGACGAGCGTTTCGGCGATCCACGCCGGGACCGCGACAATAACGGCGTCATCAGGCGCGATCGAAACCGGACCGTCGTCGGTCTCAATGTGGGTCACGCGATCGTGCGCAAATGACAGGCCGCGAACGCGCGCGCCGAAACGGATTTCGGCGCCGTGCACGGCGAGGTGGGACACGGCCGGATCGACGAGCGTGTCCGCAAGGCTGTCCCGCGCGATGAGGGGACGGCAGGCGTCGGCGCCCTTGAGGAACGTCTCCCGCAGCACGGGACGCATCAGGATCGCCGCCGCTTGCTCCGGCGCGGTGTTGAGCGCCGCGACGGTCAGCGGTTCCCAGAAATTCCGGTAGAGCGGCGAACCGGGCGGAATCACGTCGGCCACCGTGTCGCCGGGCCCGGCCTGCAGGAGTTTCAAGGCCGAGAGATAGGATCCCGGCGTCGTTCCGGGGACCCGGCGCCGCGCGTCGAACAGCCACCAAGGAATGCGGCCGCGGCTCGGTTGAAGGGTCCAGTGTGCCCCCGTTTGAACGTCGAGAAAGGGATAGGCCGCGGACGAAGGTCCAGCCAAACGGTCCCGGGCGCCGATGGCCTCAAGATAGGCCAGCACGGCGTGATTGCCGCTCATCAGCAGGTGGTTGCCGTTGTCGATCACGCAACCCAGTTGCGGATCGTGATAGGAGCGGCACCGGCCGCCGCCGCGCGGCGCGGCTTCGTAAAGGCGGATAGGAGCGCTGCTGTCGGCGAGGCGAACCGCCGCTGCGAGCCCCGCGAGGCCGGCGCCGATGATGTGAACGCGCATCGGTCAGAACAGCCCGTAATGAAGCGCGATCCACAGCTTCTCGATCTTGGCTCCGGCGCGCGCAAGACCTGTGCGCGGCGGCAGGGGGCGCCAGGCGTTGGCGCGCAAGCGGTCGAGGTGGCGGCGGTAGACCATCATCATGACCACCGCGGGGCGCATCTTCGTCCGGTCGCAGGACGCCAGCGCGAGGCCGGCATCCGTAAACGCCCGTTCGGCCATTGCGCCGACAGCCGCGATGACAATTGGAAGCCGCGCGTCATGGGCGACGGCGTTCGGCGTCAAATTGCCAAACCCCTCGCGCATGAGAATTTCGCGGGGCAGATAGAGCCGTCCGATAGCCGCGTCTTCTTCTATGTCGCGCAGGATGTTGGTGAGTTGCAGGGCGCGGCCCAGATGGTTGGCGACGTTCTGGCCCGCCACCGCCTCGCCGAAGACATGCACGCACAGCCGCCCGACGGCGGAGGCGACGCAATCGACATAGAGATCGAGTTCTTCCTGGCTCGGCGCGACCACGGGACCGCGCGCATCCATCTCCATGCCCTGAACAACCGCGATAAAGTCCTTGCGCCGCAAACCGAAGGTTTGGATCGCATCGGCGAGAACGCGGGTGATCGCATCGGACGGGCGGCCGGCGAACATCTCATCGACCTTTTGGCGCCAGCGGTCGAGCGCGACGATCTTTTCCCCGCGCGAAAGATCGCCGTCGGCAATGTCGTCGACTTCGCGGCAAAAAGCATAAATCGCGAACAGGGCTTCGCGCTTACGCTGAGGCATGAAGCGCATCGCCCAATAGAACGACGAGCCGGCGGCCCGCACGATCGCGCGCACCGCGTCGAGATCGGCGGGTGCGATGGCGGCCGGATCGATGCGCGCTTGAAAACCCATGGCGGCTAACGCGACCGGCGGCGGCCGATCGTTTCCACGCCGCGTTCGGCCCAGCCTTTGCCGAGCGCGGCAACGCCCAGGGCAACGAGATCGCGGGCCGTCAGACCCGCGTCCTCGTATTGCTCTTCGGGCTTGCCGTGTGGAACCAGCCGGTCCGGCAAGGTCATGGTCCGGACCTTGAGGCCCGTATCGAGCGCGCCGCGTGCGGCAAGAAGCGTAAGGACCTGGGCGCCAAAGCCGCCCGCGGCGCCTTCTTCCAGCGTGATGAGAACCTCGTGGTGCTTCGCGAGCTGCAAGACGAGGTCTTCGTCCAAG
>JAYRTJ010000176.1:0-4322 GCA_041919675.1 Rhodospirillaceae bacterium
CCGCTCAGCGCCGTGTACGGGCTCGCGCTGGAGATCGTCGCGAAAACCCGGGTGCAGATCGAGCCTCGCGGAAAATCGGACCGCGGCTACGCGCTCCTGTCGCCCGGCGCCGCGGCCCTCTCCGTGAGGGCCGAGCTGCCGCGGGCGAAGGCCGGCGATACGCTGGCCGAGGTCTTGCGCGCCGCCGCCCGGCGCCACTTCGCCCAGGTCCTGGTCAATATGGCCGGCGCGCTCAAGCAGGACCCCGGCAGCATTCACCGGATGCGCGTCAGCCTGCGCCGCCTGCGTTCGGCGCTTTACGGCGCGCGCCGCCTGTTGCCGAAAGCCGAATACGAATCCGTGCGCCTGAAGCTCAAATATCTCCTCCAATCGTTAGGCCCGGCCCGCGATTGGGAAGTCCTGACCGGGCGCATGTCCGATCTGGTGGACGACGAGGGCATCGGGGACGTCCAGCGCGCGGCCGGTGTTCGGAAAAGCCGCGCGCTCATGCGGGCTGCCGATGTGCTGGGCGCGCGCAAGGCGACGAAGGCGGTGCTCGAAGTCATGCGCTGGTTCGAGGATCTGCCGGCGTCGCGGCAGGGCCGCAAACTGAAAATTCGCGCCCGCGACGCGGCCGGCGATATCCTTTGCGAATTATTTGATCGCGTGCGCCGCCGGAGCCGTCATTTCGAGCGGCAGTCCGTCGAGGGGCGCCACCGCTTGCGCATCGCCGGCAAGAACCTGCGCTACAATATCGAGCTCTACGGCGGCCTTTATCCCAAGCGTAAGGTCGAAAAGTTCCTGGCGCTCCTGAAGCCCGTGCAGGACGATCTCGGGCATCTGAACGATGTCGGCCGCGCCCGCGATCTGCTCGGTGAACTGGCCAGGCGCTCGCCGCGGAAGGCCGCGGCCGCGTCCGTGGTTGCGCGCCTCGAGGCGCGCGCCGCCGCCGCCGAAAAACGCGCCGGCAAGCATGTCGCCGCTCTCAGGAACGCCAAGCCGTTCTGGTAAGCGCTACCAGAAGAATTTCGAGACCCAGCAGAACAGCGCGCCCACCACCGCCGCGGCCGGCATGGTGACGATCCAGGCGATCAGGATCTCGCGCGCGACGCCCCAGCGCACCGCGCTGACGCGCTTCGCCGCGCCGACCCCGATGATCGCGCCCGTGATGGTTTGCGTGGTCGAAACCGGCACGCCCAGTTCGGTGGCCATGAACAATGTGATGAAGCCGGCGGTTTCCGCGCACACGCCCTGCACGGGCTGAAGGCGCGTGATGCGCGAGCCCATGGTGTGGATGATGCGCATTCCGCCCAGCAGCGTGCCCAGCGCCATGGCGGCGTTGCAGCTCACCACCACCCAGAACGGCACGTGAAAGTCGCCGCTCAGCTCGCCGTGCGCATACAGCAGCGCGGTGATGATCCCCATGGTCTTCTGCGCGTCGTTGCCGCCGTGGCCCAGGGCGTAGAGCGAGGCCGAGACGAATTGCGCCTTGCGGAAAATGCCGTCGGCCCGCGCCGGCGCGACACGCACGAAGGTCCAGGACACGATCAGCACCAGCAGCAGCGCGATGGTCAGACCCACGGTCGGCGACAGCACGATGCCGCTCGCGGTCTTGGCCAGGCCCTGCCACACGATGGCGCTTGTGCCCGCTTCCTGAAGGCCCGCGCCGACGAGACCGCCGATCAACCCATGCGAGCTCGAAGACGGGATGCCGAAATATCCCGTCGCGATCTGCCATGAAATCGCGCCGATCAGCGCGCCGAAGATCACGTGGTCGGAAATGATCTCGGGCGAGATGATGCCCTTGCCCACGGTGCTGGCCACGCTCAATCCGAACACCAGGAAGGCGACGAAGTTGAAGAAGGCCGCCCAGGCGATGGCCACGCGCGGCGACAGCACGCGGGTCGAGACGATGGTCGCGATCGAGTTGGCCGCATCGTTGCGGCCGTTCATGAAGTCGAAGAGCAGCGCGACGACGATAAGGCCGATCAGGATCTCCATGTGGGATCAGACCTGTTCGATCACGATGCCGCTGATGCGGTTGGCCACGTCCTCGAAGCGGTCCATGACCTTTTCCAAATGGTCGTAGATCTCGATGCCCACCAGGTAGTTCATCGCGTTGCCGTCGCGGTATTTCTTGAACAGCGCCTTGATGCCGGCTTCGTTCAGCGCGTCGGAGTCGTCTTCGAGATGCACGATCTCTTCGGTGATGCTGTGCAGTCGCGCGTTGTTTTCGCGCATCGCGCTCAGCATCTTCACGGCTTCCACCGTCAGCGTCGCCGCTTTCAGGATGTGGTCGCCCATGGCCGCCATCTCGGGCTCCATGGTCTCAACTTCGAACCGCAGCACGGCCTTGGCGGTCTTCTTCATCTGGTCGATGGAATCGTCGAGCGCGCTCACCAGGTCCTGAATGTCGCTGCGGTCGAAGGGCGTGATGAACGAGCGGCGCACCAGCTGCATGACGTCGCGGGTGATCGCGTCGGCCACGTCTTCAAAGCGGTACACGTCCGCCGCCGCTGCCGCGACTTCCGCGCCGCCGTTCAGAAGCCGGCGCAGCGCCTTGGCGCCTTCCACCAGGGTCTCCGCATGACGGTTGAAGTGCTGGAAGAAGCGGTCTTCACGCGGCATCAGCGCTTGAAACCAGGCGAACATGGGCGGCGCCTCGAATGGATCGGGTTGAAGAGAAGAGGGTCGGTCGCCCGATGCGAACGCCGGGCGGGAAGCGCCCTTTAAGTATCCAGCGGCCGAACAAATGGGAAGGCGAGATAAGTATTTATAATCAATAATTTACGTCAACACGGCGGTTTCCCCGCCAATTTTGCCGTGAACGCCCTGTGACATTGATATGTCAAAGATATGTCGAATGGACCGCGCGGGTGTCCGCCGGCGGCCTTGCAAGCGGCGCCGTCTTCACGCGGCGGACAGGCCGGGGCGGCGCTCCGGGACGCGCCAAAACCCCCGCAAATCCGCGCTTACGTGTGTGCACCTGCGAAGCGGCTTCGTCCTTCGCGGTGCTATTTGTCTAGACGAATCGACCCCAATAGGCCTATTTTTTGAAGTCACGAGACTGTAGAAAAACGCGCGTTGGGAGACGCGGCATCCCGGTCCCTTTACCTAATCTGACGGATTTTTGCGCTGCGATGCAGAAATGACACAGATTTTGAGCGGGAATCCGGCGCCAAAAAGGGCCGCTCAAAGCCTTGTTCTGAATGCGGATTTTTCTGCAAAGTACCTGAAATCACGACGTTTTTTAGATCGGCTAAAGAAGAAGGCAATTTCGGGACGGTTGCATTCAAGGGCTGATTATAGTGCTACCGACGTATGACATCGCTGGCGTGAGTATGTTGCGCTGCACCACAGCGTGACGGGCGATTGGGGATAAATCTCAAACGGCGTCCGGACATCTCGTCCGATCAAAAAGGGGAAAACCGCATGAACACCACGACTCTCTTCGCGTCACGGCCGCGCCGCTACCGCGTCGGCCTGAAGAACACCGCCCTGCGTACCGCCAGCGCCACGGCCATCCTCTTGGCGACGACGATCGGCGCCCATGCCCAGCAGCTCGCGGCCGCCGCGGCGCCGGAAGTGGAAAGCGAAATCGTCGTGACCGGTTCGCGCATCGTGCGCGACGGCTATGAAGCGCCGACCCCCGTCACCGTCGTCGGGGTCGAGGAACTGCAAAGCTCCGCCTCGGCCAACGTCGCCGACTACGTCAACACGATCCCGGCCTTCGCCGGTTCGATCATGCCGACGAACACCAATTCGACCATGAGCTCGGGCCGCTCGGGCCTCAACACGCCGAACCTGCGCAACCTCGGCGTCGAACGCACCCTGGTCCTCATCGACGGCCAGCGCTCGGTCGGTTCGACCTCCGACGGCCTGGTGGACTTGAATACCATCCCGCAGGCCCTCATCAGCCGCGTCGACGTGTCCACCGGCGGCGCCAGCGCCGCTTACGGCTCCGACGCCGTGGCCGGCGTCATCAACTTCATCCTCGACAAGGAATTCACCGGCTTCAAGGCCGACATCGGCGGCAGCGTCACCACCTACGGCGACAATGAATCGTGGGACACCTCGCTCACCTACGGCACGCCGTTCCAGGGCGGCAAGGGCCACTTCATCATCTCCGCTTCGGCCAGCGATTCGGCGGGCGTGAAGATCAACGACCGTCCGTGGAACATGCAGGGCTGGCAGATCCTCGATAACCCGGCCTACAGCACGGGCGCGGGTCAGTCGACCTCGGTCCCGGCGCGTCTGCTGCGCAACCAGACCTCGGTGTCGAACGGCATCGCCGGCGGCATCATCACCTCGTGTATTGCGCCGGCCGCGGCTTGCGCCGCCGG
>JAYRTJ010000177.1:0-4296 GCA_041919675.1 Rhodospirillaceae bacterium
GCGATGTGATCGCCGGGTTTACTGAGAAATATGGTGTCCATCGCCTCGTACATTTCGAATCGTTCTCAAATGTCGAGGCGGCACTTCAGCGCGAAAAGAACCTTGAGCATGGGGTCCGCCGCTGGAAACTGGAACTGATAGAGAAAGCAAATCCGACCTGGCGGGATCTCTACGAAGAAATCGCGGCAGGTTGAGTTCTTAACCCAGGGTCCTCGGGTCAAGCCCGAGGACGACAAGTGAGTGGAAGTCCGATGTCTGAATCCTTTGACGTCATCGTTATCGGCGGTGGCCCCGGCGGCTACGTCTGCGCGTTGCGCGCGGCTCAGCTCGGTTTGAAGGCGGCCGTCGTGGAAAGCCGCGGCGCGCTCGGCGGCACCTGCACCAACGTCGGCTGCATCCCGTCCAAGGCGCTGTTGCAGTCCTCGCACTTCTATGAAGAAGCCAACCACGGTTTCGCCGCCCACGGCATCAAGGTCGGCAAGCTTGAACTCGACCTGCCCACCATGATGGCCCGCAAGGACGACGTGGTGAAGCAGAACACCTCGGGCATCGAGTTCCTGCTCAAGAAGAACAAGGTCGCCTATCTCAAGGGCTTCGGCAAAATCACCAAGGCCGCGCGCGGCGCTCACCAGGTTCAGGTGAAGGGCCTCGACGGCAAGGAAGAGACCCACACGACGAAGTATGTGGTCATCGCGACGGGCTCCGAAGTCACGCCGCTGCCGGGCCTTACCATCGACGAGAAGCAGGTCGTGTCCTCGACCGGCGCGCTGGTTCTTCCGAAAGTGCCGAAGTCGATGATTGTCATCGGCGCCGGCGTCATCGGGCTCGAGATGGGCTCGGTGTGGCGCCGCCTGGGCGCGGACGTCACCGTCGTCGAATATCTCGACTTCATCCTGCCGCCGATGGACGGCGAAGTGCGCAAGCAGGCGCAGCGCATCCTCGAAAAGCAGGGTATGAAGTTCAAGCTGGGCACCAAGGTCACGGCCGCGAAGCCGGGCAAGGACGGCGTTGCCGTCACCATGGAACCGGCCAAGGGCGGCGCGGCTGAAACCGTGAACGCCGAAGTCGTGCTGGTGTGCGTCGGCCGCCGTGCGTTTACCGGGGGTCTCGGCCTTGCCGAGGTCGGCGTGAAGGTGTCGAATCGCGGCTTCGTCGAAGCCGACGAAAACTACCAGACCAACGTTGAGGGCATCTTCGCGATTGGCGACGTCATCGGCGGCCAGATGCTTGCGCATAAGGCCGAAGACGAAGGTGTCGCGGTTGCGGAGATCCTCGCGGGCCAGCCCGGCCACATCAATTACGAAGCCATCGCCGGCGTTGTTTACACCTGGCCGGAAATCGCCGGCATCGGCGCGACCGAAGAGCAGTTGAAGGAAAAGGGCGTCGCCTACAAGGTGGGCAAGTTTCCGTTCACCGCCAACGGCCGCGCGCGCGCCAATGGCGATACGGACGGCTTCGCGAAGATCCTCGCGGACGAAAAGACCGACCGCGTGCTGGGCTGCCATATCGTCGGCCCGGCCGCCGGCGATCTCATCATGGAAGTCGCGGTTGCAATGGAGTTCGGCGCGTCGAGCGAAGATATCGCCCGTACCTGCCACGCTCATCCTCAGTTGGGTGAAGTGATCAAGGAAGCCGCGCTCGGCGCCGATAAGCGCGCGTTGCATATCTAGGGCCTGTTCCGGAAAAGTGTGCGCGGTTTTCCGAGCAGAACAGGCCCAAAATTCTAGGGCCTGTTCCGGAAAAGTGTGAGCGGTTTTCCGATCGGAAGGCCGAACGCAGCGCCGTCACGGGCGCGTCTATGTCGCCCCTGCGGCCTTATGCGCGGCCACCAGGTCGCGGATCTGCCCGGCGAGCGTGCGCGGGCTGAAGGGCTTTACGATGACATCCAGCACGCCCAGCGATCGGCAGCGCTGAATGTCCAAGTTGTCGGCAAGCGCCGTCAGCATGATGACGGGGATCGGGGCCGTGACGTCATTCGCGCGCAGCTTTTCGAGAATTTGATCGCCGCTCAAATCGGGCAACGTGTAGTCCAGAAGAATGACATCGGGCTTCACGTCGTGCGCGAGCGCGAGTCCCTCCGCGCCGGTCGCGGCGCCGTCCACCTTGAAGTGTCCCGTGGCCTGGAGGGTCAGTCGCAGGATCGTTCGGATATCCGGTTGATCTTCGATGTGCAGGACGTGAAGCATGGAAGAAGGCGGCCCTTTGGAATATGAGTCGATTGGGTGAGGGCCTACCACGGCCGCATGCCCGTAATGCTGTAGCGGCAGGCCAGTGAGCGCAGCTTCTTGCGGTCGCAAGGATCGACGCTTTCCTCGTCCCGCCACCGCGCATAAGCCGCCACCGACCAGTTGCCGCGGCTTTCCTCCATGAACACGCTGACCTTTTCGATCGCGCCGTCTTTACCGGCCATATACACCATCATTTCCTGCATGCCGATGATGGGCTCCGGCGCGCGCCTGAGGCCGCGAATACGATTGTGGGCCACTTCGCGGATGCCCCGTATTTCCCACACGTCATAGTCGTTGGTGTTTTCATTGAGCAGAGCGCTCCACGGCAACGTCCAGGGTTTACGCCAGACCTCGGCGGCATAGGTCGCATCGTCGCGCTTCTGCGGGCCGTCGGCCAAAAGGTCGATACCGATCATTTTGCAGATGTCGATATTCTGCTCGTTGCACATCCAGAATGTTTTCAGCGCGCATTCCGGGCTTTCGTTCGGATTGCCGCACATCTTTTCGTCGGCGTCGGGGTAGGTCGGGATCTCGGCCGCATGCGCTCCGCCGGTGCAAAGGTGGACGAAAGCCCCAACGCAAAGACTCGAAAACAGTCTCGCAAACAGTCTGGTAAGTGACACGATGTCGCCTGTGATGTGAGCGGCAGGAAAGCGAGGCAGCTTGCCTATATCCCTATAACTTCCTAACCTCATACTCCATATGTTCCTTCCCCTCAGCGACGACAACCCCCACACGGTCACGCCGGTCGTCAACTATACGATGCTGGCGGTCTGTATCGTCGTGTTCCTGTGGCAATTCTCGCTGGGCGAGGAGGCCGGGCAGGTGGTGGTCCTCGCCTACGGCTTTACCCCGGCCCATTTCTTTAGCCAGGGCGCGCCGGCGCCGGGAGTTCCATACGTTCCGTCGATCTTGACGATTTTCACGTCCATGTTCATGCACGGCGGCTGGATGCACCTTGCCGGAAACATGTTCTACCTCTGGATTTTCGGCGACAACATCGAAGCGTCGCTGGGCCATAAACGCTATCTGCTTTTTTATCTTCTGTGCGGCGCGGCCGCCGCGCTCGCGCAGGGCTTCGCGGCGCCCGGGTCCGCCGTGCCGATGGTCGGGGCGTCCGGAGCGATCTCCGGTGTGCTGGGCGCCTATCTCGTCCTTCATCCGCGCGCCAACATTAAAGTCTTCGTGTTCCTGATCATCGTCACGGTCATTAACGTGCCGGCCTTCATCGTGCTCGGGGTATGGATCATCGGCCAGTTGATGAGTTCGGCGGCGGTCGATGCCGGTCAGCCCGGGGTCGCGTTCATCGCGCATATCGGCGGGTTCGTCGCCGGCGCGGTTCTTGTCCTTTTCATGAAAAAGAAAAGTGTGCCGATCTTCGACACGGCGCATAGCCGGCCCTTCGCCGTCGAGCGCCATCCGCTTCGGATGCGTCGTGGTGGATCGGTCCCGCGTTCGGGACAGCGCGGTCCCTGGGATACATAACGCGCCCCCGAAAAGTGGGATCCGGTTTTCGGATAAGGGCGCGTTCATTTAAAGAGTCTAACGCGCCTTGGCGCGTGGATGCGTGTCGCGATACGTGCGGATCAGGTGGCCGTCGTCGACGGCGGTGTAGCGCTGGGTTGTCGACAGCGAAGCGTGGCCCAGCAACTCCTGGATGGTGCGCAGATCGCCGCCTTTCGAAAGCAAATGCGTCGCGAAGCTGTGGCGCAGGGCGTGCGGTGTCGCATGTTCGTGTAAGCCGAGCTGCGCGCGCAGGCGTTCCATCTGGCGCTGCATGATGCGCGGACTTAAAGGTTTCCCGCGCGCGCCGAGAAACAGCGGCGCGTCCCCGGAGTTTTTGTACGGGCAAAGCGCGCGATAGGATTCGATCGCCGTCCTCACGATCGGAAGAACGGGAACGATCCGCTCCTTGCGTCCCTTGCCGACGATACGCAGCGTTTCGCTGTCCGTGCGCGTGCCCCACGTCAAAGACAAAGCCTCGCCGAGGCGAAGTCCGCAGCCGTAGAGCAGCAGCATCAGAGCCTGATCGCGCGCCGCCAGCCACGGCTCGTCCTGTAAAGCGCCG
>JAYRTJ010000178.1:0-4229 GCA_041919675.1 Rhodospirillaceae bacterium
GTTTGCTTCACGCTTCTTTCAGACGCCGACTCACGAGGACGCCCTTGCGCTTCGCTAACCCTTCACCGCCATCAGGCTGGGTAGAGGACTTTCACCTCCAAGCTGTCGTTCATGCTCGGCACACCAATAAAAGGCCGGTCCTCGCGGACCGGCCTTTTGCATTTAATCTCACCTGTCATCCTGGGGCTTGTCCCGACCCCGGGCTTTCGCCCGGGGTGACCGGATCGCGGTTCTACTTCGGCGCGTCCGGAGCCGTCTTCACGTCCGCTTTCACCGCTTCCTTCGGCAGATCGAGCTTGATGTGCAGCTCTTTCAGCTGGCGCGGCGTGACGGTGTTCGGGGCCTGCATGAGCAAATCTTCCGCGCGGCCGGTCATCGGGAACAAGATGACTTCGCGGATGTTCGGTTCGTCGGCCAGCAGCATCACGATGCGATCGATGCCCGGGGCCGAACCGCCGTGCGGCGGGGCGCCGTGCTTGAACGCGTTCAGCATGCCGCCGAAACGGCTTTCGACGTCGGCTTGTGTGTAGCCGGCGATTTCGAACGCCTTGTACATGATGTCCGGACGGTGGTTACGGATCGCGCCCGAAGACAGCTCGATGCCGTTGCACACGATGTCGTACTGGAACGCCTTGATCTCCAAGGGGTCCTTGTTCATCAGCGCGTCCATCTCGCCTTGCGGCATCGAGAACGGGTTGTGGCTGAATTCGATCTGGCCCGTGTCGGCGTTGCGCTCGTACATCGGGAAATCGACGATCCAGCAGAAGGCGAACTGTTCGGCGTCGAGCAGGTTCAGCTCGTTGCAGACCTTGGTACGCACGAGGCCGGCGAACTTCGCGGCCACGGCCGGCTGGTCGCAGACGAAGAACACGGAGTCGCCGTCCTGCGCGCCGGTGGCGGCTTTGATCTGCGCGACGCGGTCGGCGTCGAGGTTCTTGGCGATCGGGCCCGCGGGGCCGTCGGCCTTGAACTGGATGTAGCCGAGACCGCCGGCGCCGTTTTCACGGGCCCATTCGTTCAGCTTGTCGAACCAGCTGCGCGGCTGATCGGAGGACTTCGGGCCGACGACGGCGCGCACGATTCCGCCCTTGTCGATGTTCTTGGCAAACAGCCCGAAGCCCGAGCCTTTGAAGGCCGGCGTGACGTCGGTGATGATGAGCGGGTTACGCAGGTCCGGCTTGTCGCTGCCGTACTTAGCCATCGCGTCGTCGAAGGTGATGCGCGGGAACGGCGTCTTGGTCACGCGCCGGCCCTTGCCGAATTCCTCGAACACGCCCGCGAGCACAGGGGCAATGGTGTCGAACACATCGTCCTGGGTCGCGAAGGCCATTTCGAAGTCGAGCTGGTAGAACTCGCCCGGCGAACGGTCGGCGCGGCTGTCTTCGTCGCGGAAGCAGGGCGCGATCTGGAAGTAGCGGTCGAAGCCCGAGGTCATCAGCAGCTGTTTGAACTGCTGCGGCGCCTGCGGCAGGGCGTAGAACTTGCCCGGGTGGATGCGCGAGGGCACCAGGAAGTCGCGCGCGCCTTCCGGCGACGAGGCGGTCAGGATCGGGGTCTGGAATTCATGGAATCCCGCGTCCCACATGCGCTTGCGGATCGAGGCGATGACCTTCGAGCGCAGCAGCATGTTGTCGCGCATCTTCTCGCGGCGCAGATCGAGGAACCGATAACTCAGGCGCATCTCTTCCGAGTATTCCTGCTCGCCGGCCACCTGCATGGGGAGCACGGCCGCTTCGGACAGGATGGAAACTTCCTTCACGACGAGCTCGATATGGCCCGTCGGGAGCTTGTCGTTCACCGTCTCGGCCGAACGCGGCACCACTTTGCCGAGCACGCTGACGACGCTTTCGGGACGGACCGCTTCCAGGATCTTGAACACCGGGGCCGAGATATCGGCCACGCACTGGGTGATGCCGAACTGGTCGCGCAGGTCCACGAACAGCAAATTCCCGTGATCGCGCTTGCGATGCACCCAACCCGCGATCTTCACTTCCTTACCTGCATCCTCCTGGCGAAGGGCGCCACAGGTATGTGAACGGTAGCGGTGCATCGGCTCTAATCCTTAACTAAGGGACGGAAATCTGGGTCGAAATTCGGGGGGCGGCCGATAGGACCGGAACCCCTTTTAAGCGGGCGTGAAAGCACACTGAACCCCGCCTTTTGTCAAGCGCCGAGGCTTTTCCGTGGGTTGCGGTGCGCCCCCTTAAGAGGCTAAGACACTGCCCCATGACGTTGATTACAGACACGGACGCGCTCAGCGCACTATGTGACCGGCTGAGCCAGACCGAGTTCGTAACGGTCGACACCGAATTCATGCGCGAAACCACCTATTGGGCAAAGCTTTGCCTGGTCCAGGTGGCCGGCCCCGACGAGGCCCACTGCATCGACCCCCTCGCGCCGGGGATCAACCTCAAGCCGCTGTACGACCTCCTGGCCAACCCCAAGGTCCTCAAGGTGTTCCACGCCGGACGCCAGGACTTGGAAATTTTTTATACCGCCACCACGTCGGTTCCGACCCCGATCTTCGACACCCAGATCGCCGCCATGGTCTGCGGCTTCGGCGACCAGGTCGGCTACGAGACCCTGGTGTCCAAGCTGGCCGGCGCGCACCTCGACAAGTCGCAGCGCTTCACGGACTGGTCGCAGCGCCCCCTCACCGACCGCCAGATCAAATACGCCCTCGGCGATGTCACCCACCTGCGCAAGGTCTACCAGCAGCTCGCCAAGAAGCTGGAGA
The DNA here is from genome assembly GCA_041919675.1 of Rhodospirillaceae bacterium. Lineage (GTDB taxonomy): Bacteria > Pseudomonadota > Alphaproteobacteria > Rhodospirillales > Rhodospirillaceae > SHVO01. The sequence goes on from JAYRTJ010000178.1 coordinate 2,738, forward strand.
AATCCGGCCGCCTGCCGTGGCTGCAGGAAGAGACCGACACCCTCACCGATCCCGCGACCTACCGCGTCGAACCGCGCGAAGCCTGGCGCCGCATCCGGGCGCGCACGCGCGCCCCGCGGCTTCTGTGTGTGCTGCGCGAACTCGCCGCCTGGCGCGAACTCACCGCGCAGGCCCTCGACATGCCGCGCCAGCGCGTGGCCAAGGACGACGCCCTGCTCGAGCTCGCCGCCAGCATGCCGGTGACGGTCGACGACATTAAGCGTTCGCGCCTCGCCAAACCCTTGGCCAGCGGCAAGTATGTGGAAGGCGTGCTGGCCGCCATCGCCAAGGGCCGCGCCGTGCCCGAGACCGATTGCCCGAAGCCCGACCGCCAGGACAACGGCGATAATCCTGCCCCGCGCGCCATCGTCGAGCTTCTGAAGCTGCTTCTGAAAACCAAGTCGGACCGCCACCATGTGGCCCAGCGTCTCATCGCCACCAGCGACGACGTGGAAGCCATCGCGCTCACCGACACCGCCGACGTTCCGGCCCTGCACGGCTGGCGTCGCGAACTGTTCGGCGAAGACGCGCTCAAACTCAAACACGGCAAACTCGCCATCGGCCTCTCGGCCAACGGCAAGGATGTCGAGGTGTTTGAGAGATAAAAAGCACTCCAATGTCATCCCGGCGGCGGCTGGGATCCACGTTTCAACACGTTACGGTGATTGCTGAGCGATGGATTCCGGCCGTCGCCGGAATGACCGATGGCATCAAATGATCCGGATCTGGGCGGTCAGGCCCAGGTGATCGGCCAGGCGCTTCAGGCGCCGTTCGTAGGAGCCTGTGCGGAACAAGGGCTCGCCGCCGGGCACACGCAGCACCAACTTTTCGCCGTCGATCTTCAGGGACGTCTTGCTCACCCAGCCGGGTGCGCCGGCGGACAGCGCGTAGGCAAGGCGCATCGCGAGACCGACGGTCTGAATGCGTTCGATGCGTGATTCCGCCAGCAGCGCGTGCGCCTGTTCGATGATCGGGGCCGTCGCCTCGGACTGGTAGCGGTAGTACATCACAAGGGCCAGCGCGGCGCGGTCTTCGTGACCCAGGCCCAGGAACGGCAGTCTCAACACACGCAGGAACGCCTGCTCGGCGCGGTAGTCGGGATGTTCCGTCCACCACACGTCGCGCAGCAGGCACGCCGCCAGGCGCAGTTTACGCTGCCGCGCGCTTTCGTCCTTGAACAGGCCGCTCATCCATTTGAAGGACTCGTAGCCTGCCTCGACCGAGCGTCCGGCCGCGCGCGCCATCTCCTCGGCGAGGCTGATGATCGGATCCTGCTTGCGGACGTCGGCCGGCAAGTCCTTGAAGAACTGCCCTTCGCGCATCCCATAGATCGAAAACACCAGCGCGCGCGGTTTGACGACTTCCAGAAGGCGCTCCAGCACCGCCGCGCCCAGAGGCAGCGTCGCGAGACGCGACTTCGACACGCCCTTGATCTGCTCCAGGCTGCGCTGCG
>JAYRTJ010000179.1:0-4072 GCA_041919675.1 Rhodospirillaceae bacterium
ACGCGCCGCTTAGGGTCCTTGCCGGGGCGCAAGTCGGCGGCGATGGGCTCGGCCGGCTCGTTGGTAAGCTCGCCGGCTGGAGAAACCTTGAAACGCAGCGCCGGGACAAAGCACTCCTGCGACTCATGGCCCGGCTCACCGTCCACGATAACGGCGATGATATGTTCGGCGCCTTTCAGCCGTTTAAAATTGATAACCTCCTGATTCACCCAATTCGAGCGCGCCGAAGCGGGGGAGCAGAGAACGACGAGGAACTGTGATTGCTCTAAAGCTTCGTTGATCTTGCCGCTGAGGTCGGCGGCGACTTCCAGTTCATCACGGTCGCGAAAGACCTTTCCCGGTCTCGGCCCTATAAGGCCGGTTGCCGTGACACGGCCGATGAGCGGTTTCGGGACGCGGTAAGTCTCGATGGCGCGGTGGAGCCACTCGGCAATTTTGGTGTCGCGGTGGCTGTAGCTGATGAAGGCGCGGAATCCCGAAGCGCGCGCGGCTGGCGGTTGGCCAGCCGGCTCCTTCGCGGAACCAGCATCCTTCGGCACCATCGGCTCGTCCCCCGGCGCCGCGCCGTTTTCCGGTCTGCGCGCGCCTTCCCCGGCGATGAACAATTTTGGGGAGAATTCTTGTTTGTACTCCCCTTTCAGATACTCCATGTTTTCCCGGGGGTCCGCAAGGTGCGGAAGAGGGGGGCGGCGTAACGCGGTGACAGCAGAGCAACACCTCTCCGAGGCAATCCGCCTGGAACTTGGCGGCGACATGCTCGCCGCGTACGATCTCGTGGCCCAAGGTCTTGCCTTGTTCCCCGAAAATGTGAATTTGTGCCATCGCGCGGTGCTTCTGCTCGCGCGCGGCGGTGCGACAGGCCGTGCCTATAGTGAGTATGAACGGCTTGGATTACGTCATGTGCGTGGCCATGTCGACGTGATCGCGCTAGGCGCACGGCTTCATAAAGACTTGGCGCTTGCCGCGACGGGTGCTGAGCGCCGGCGGCTGGCGCAAGAATCCGCCGATATGTACGCGGCCGCTTACGCTCTTCACCGCGACTATTATCCGGGCATCAACACGGCAACGATGTTGCTGATCGCGGGAGACATTGCGCGCGCTCAAATCATCGCGGCCGAGGTTCTGGAGGGGCTTGCCGCAGGACCGGAAAAGGGCGCCGAAGACGCCTACTACCGCGCCGCCTCCCGCTCCGAGGCCTATTTCATCCTGGGTCGTATTGATGAAGCCGAACAAGCGCTCGCCAACGCGCTCACCTTTGATCCAACGAACCATGCCGCGCATGCGAGCACCTTGCGTCAGTTGGAAGCGATCTGCGCGACCTTGAAATTGGATAGCGCGTGGCTGGAACGGCACAGCCCGCCGCCCGCGCTGACCTATTGCGGCCATATGTTCGATGAGGCCGCGCTTGCTCCGTCTGTGACCGAAAAGATCAAGGCCGACATCGGATCGGCGCTCGACCGGTTACGCCCATGTGCGGTTTTTGGCGCTCTGGCGGCCGGGGCCGATCTCCTGATCGCTGAAGAAGCGCTCGCGCGCGGCGCTGAACTGCACGTGGTGCTGCCAATGCAGGAAGAGGTGTTCATCGCGGCGTCCGTCGTGCCTTTTGGCGCCGCCTGGATCGGCCGCTACGAAGCCTGCAAGGCCCGCGCGGCGACCTTCAGGCTCGCGAGCCAGGATACGACCTCGGGTGATGACGCGGCCTTCGCCTTCTGCTCCGAGTACGCGATGGGCCTTGCCATTCGTCATGCGGAGGTTCTTCGCACACGCGCATGGCAGCTTGCGGTGTGGGACGGCAGAGCGGCTGAAGGTGTCGCCGGCACGGCCGCCGACGTGCGGCGCTGGACCAACACCGGCCGCCCACAGCTCGTTGTCGATTTTCCGCCGCGCACATCAACCAACGGAACGCATCGTGCTCCGGGTGAGGGGCGACGGCTCAAAGCCATGCTGTTCGGAGACGTGCGCGGGTTTTCCCGCCTGCGCGAAGCCGATATCGCACCCTTCGTCGGGCGCATCATGGCGCCGCTGGCCGAAGCGCTTCGTGGCCTTACTGTGCCGCCGGACCTCGTCGCCACCTGGGGCGATGGGATCCACGCCGTCTATCCATCGGTGGCGACGGCGGCCGATGCGGCGCTCGCGCTCCAGGATGCGTTCGCCCGGATTGATCTTGGTGCGGCGGGATTGCCGGCGCACCTGGCCTTGCGTCTTGGCGGACACTTTGGCCCTGTGACCGAACTCGATGATCCGTTTCTGGATGCGCGCAGTTTCTACGGCACGCATATCACCATCGCGGCCCGCATCGAGCCCGTAGCGGTTCCCGGAACGGTTTATATCAGCGAACCTTTCGCCGCTCTTTTGGCCCTTGAGGCGCCGGGCCGGTTCAGCACGGACTACGCCGGCCAGACCGAGCTGCCGAAGCAATTCGGCACCATGCGCCTGTTCGTCCTGCGCCGGGCAAGACCAGCCTAGCGGCGGTATTTGCATAATCTATGCGGCTCCCCGGATCACGGGGCAGGGGACTCTCGTGTCTGGCCGGTTTATATTAGGCGACCCAGCGGGATAGCCCCCGTCTGGGTTCGGGAGGATGAAAAATGCGTAAAATGACCGTTGCCGCCTGCGCGATCATGGCCGCGGCTGGAACCGTATTGGCCGCGACCGCGCCGGACGTGAAGGCCGCAGGCAGCGATGTCCCTCCCGTCGTGCGCGACGGCAAGATCGGTTATGTGCTCACCAGCCGCTACTGGGCCGTGCGTGAATCGCCCAACGGCAAAGTGGAATGCCCGAACGGCTTCAACGATGGCCCGCGCGAACAGTTCAAGCAGCTCTTCGACGACGGAAAGAAGCGCACGCTGCTCGAAACGCAGTTGATGCGCGAAGGCCGTCAGTGGTTCCCCGATATGTCCGAGGAGCCGTTCACCTTCAAGGAAGCCGGCGGCCCTGTGTCCTACGGCATGAACCTCGACGGCAAGATCGGTCCGGAAGATTTCACCGATCCGGATGGGGTCAAGGGCGTGGACAACCAGTTGTTCCGCGCCGTCGGCTGCGTGTCGCAGTACCGCGCCCCGTCGAACCTGATCTACTTCTTCGAGAACAAGTATCTCGGCCAGTACAACAACAACCGCTTCATGTTCGAAATCTCGGGCGTCGACAGCCTCTCGAACGATGACGACGTGACGGTGACGACCTACCGTGGTCTCGATGACCTCCTGGCCGACGCCACCGGCGGCTCATATGTCCCGGGCGGCACGCAGCGCGAGGACGCGCGTTGGGGCAAGCAGTTCCAGCAGACTTTCAAGGGCAAGATCGTCAATGGCGTGTTGGTGACGGACGGCGAGGATTTGACTCTGCCGTCGTCCGCGACCTTCGACACCAATGGCGTGCACAAGTTCAAAGGCCTGCACTTCCAGCTCAGCCTGACGCCGCAGCGTGCGGAAGGCATCATGGCCGGCTATGTCGACGTGGCCGCCTTCTATCACCATCTGAACACGTCGTGGTCGACGCACCACCAAAGCTACGGCCAGCTTTCCGCGCCGTCGCTCTATCGTGCGCTTCACCGTCTCGCGGACGGATACCCCGACGAGAAGGGGGAGATGACCGCCATCTCCGGCGCGCTCAAGGTGACCTTCACCCAGGTCTATATCGAGCATCCGCCGAAGCAGACGGCGGACGGTGGCCAGGCCGAGAAGCCGGCCACGCAGTCCACGCGCCAGTAGGACTTATTTCTTGGCGTCTTTCTGAAGGATCGGCAGCGCGGCCTTGCCCACGGCAAGGCCCGCCGGCCATCCCGCGTAAAACGCAACCTGCACAGCGAGGCCGCGAATTTCGTCGGCGGTGACGCCGTTCGCCGCGGCGCGCGTGAGGTTCAGCGCCAGTTCATCGTCACGCCCCAGCGCCGCAAGCACCGCACAGGTCACGAGGCTGCGGTCCCGGGTATTCAGCTCCGGCTGTTTCCAGACATCGCCGAACAGCACGTCTTCGCGCAGGCGCCCCATTTGCGGGATCGCTTTGTAGACTTGTTGAAGTTCGCTCGGCGCGGCCGGCGATGTTTGCGCGGCGGCCTTTTCGGCGCCCGCGA
>JAYRTJ010000180.1:0-4055 GCA_041919675.1 Rhodospirillaceae bacterium
AGATTGGTGATGACCCAGTTCGCCGCCAGCTTCGGATCGCGGCCCTTGGCCACGTCCTCGAAATACGCGGCATTCTCCTTCTCCGCGACGAGCACGCCGGCGTCGTAGGCGGTCAGGCCGAAGTCCTTCGTAAAGCGCGCCTGCTTGTCGTCGGGGAGTTCCGGAAGCGTTTCTTGAAGACGCGTGACAAAAGCCTCGTCGAACTCGATCGGCAGCAAGTCGGGATCCGGGAAATAGCGGTAGTCGTGCGCGAATTCCTTCGAGCGCATCGAACGCGTTTCGCCCTTGTTGGAATCGTACAGGCGCGTTTCCTGATCGACCGTGCCGCCGCTCTCGTAGCAATCCACCTGGCGGCGCGCTTCGTATTCGATGGCCTGCATCACGAAGCGCACCGAGTTCACGTTCTTGATTTCGCAGCGCGTGCGCAGCTCGGTCGAGCCCACCGGCCGCACGGACACGTTCGCGTCACAGCGCATGGAGCCTTCTTCCATGTTGCCGTCGCAGGTGCCGAGATAACGCAGGATCGACCGCAGTTTCTTGAGATAAATCCCAGCCTCTTCCGGCGTGCGGATATCCGGCTTCGAGACGATTTCCATCAACGGAATGCCCGAGCGGTTGAGATCTATATAGGACTTGTGCGGGTGAAGATCGTGAATGGACTTGCCCGCATCCTGCTCCAGATGCAGCCGTTCGATCCCGATTTCGCGCAAGGAGCCATCGGGCATATCGAGCACGAGCGTTCCCTCGCCGACGATCGGCTGATCGTACTGGCTGATCTGATAGCCTTGCGGCATATCGGCGTAGAAATAGTTCTTACGGGCAAACACGCTGCGGCGGTTGATCTTCGCTTTCAGCCCCAGCCCCGTTTTCACCGCCTGTTCGACCGCGTGTCCGTTCAACACCGGAAGCATGCCGGGCATACCGGCGTCGATGAAAGAGACCTGCGTGTTCGGTCCGCCGCCGAAGTCCGTCGAGGACCCCGAGAACAGCTTGGCTTTTGAAATGACCTGCGCATGAACCTCGAGCCCGATCACGAGCTCCCAATCATGCTTTTCGCCTTTGATGATGTAACCCATCGCGTCCTCTACACCGCCGGCAGCAATGGAAATTGAGCGGCGTCTTCCAGAACCTGGCAGACCCGCAATAGCGTCTCTTCATCCCAGCGGCGCGTCAGCACCTGGAGACCGAGCGGCAAACCGTCCGCGCTGAGGCCGGCGGGCACCGAAGCGCCCGGGATGCCGGCCAGCGAGGCCGGCACGGTGAACACGTCGTTGAGATACATGGCGATCGGATCGTCGGACTTCTCGCCGATCCCGAAGGCCGGCGTCGGCGCCGTCGGCGTCAGGATCGCGTCGACCTTTTCAAACGCGTCGGTGAAGTCCTGATTGATCAGCGCGCGCACTTTCTGCGCCTTGAGATAATAGGCGTCGTAGTAGCCGGCCGAGAGCACATAAGTGCCGATCATGATGCGGCGGCGCACTTCGGCTCCGAAACCTGCGGCGCGCGTCTTGGCGTACATATCATCAAGCGACTTACCGTCGACGCGCAACCCAAAGCGGACACCGTCATAGCGCGCGAGGTTCGAGGACGCTTCCGCCGGCGCGACAATATAATAAGTCGGCAGGGCCGATTTCGTGTGCGGCAGGCTGATTTCCACCGGCGTCGCGCCCGCGGCCTTCAACCATTCCACGCCTTTGTCCCACAACGCGGCGAGTTCCGGGCTGAGACCCGCGGGGCGATATTCCCTTGGAATGCCGATGCGCAGACCCTTCACGCCTTTTCCAAGCGCGGCCTCGAAGTCGGGGACTTCAAGCTGCGCCGAGGTGGAATCCTTCGGATCGTAGCCCGCCATCGCGCGCAGCATGATCGCCGCGTCGCGGACCGTGCGGGTCATGGGGCCGGCTTGATCGAGCGAACTGGCGAAAGCGACAACGCCCCAGCGCGAACAGCGGCCGTACGTCGGCTTCACGCCGACGATGCCGCAGAACGCCGCCGGCTGACGGATCGAACCACCGGTGTCGGTGCCGGTCGCGCCCATGACGAGATGAGCGGCCACGGACGACGCCGAACCGCCCGACGAACCGCCGGGCACGAGTTCAACATTGCGGCCCTTGGCTTTCCAAGGGTTCTTCACCGGGCCGTAGTAGCTGGTGATATTGGCCGAACCCATCGCGAACTCATCGAGGTTCAGCTTGCCGAGCATCACGGAGCCGGCGTCGCGCAGCTTCTGGCTGACGGTGCTTTCGTAGCGCGGCGTAAAGCCGTCAAGAATGTGCGAGGCGGCCGTCGTCAGCACGCCTTCGGTGCAGAACAGATCCTTGATGCCGAGCGGAATGCCTTCAAGCGTGCCGCCCTGGCCCGCGGACAAGCGCTTATCGGACTCGCGCGCCCGCTCGCGCGCGAGATCGCCCGTCATGGTGATGAACGCGTTCAAGTCCTTGGCGCGTTCCATCGCGGCCAAGTGCGCTTCCGTCAGTTCGAGCGCGGTGAATTCTTTTTTCGCCAGCTTTTCGCGCGCGTCGGCGATGGTCAGAGAGGTAAGCTGAGTCACTGGGGGGCGCCTTTACTCGACAACTTTCGGAACGCCGAAGAAGCCGTCATGGCCGTCGGGCGCGTTGGCGAGGACCTTTTCCATCTTGTCGCCGTCGGTCACCACGTCGGGACGCCACTGGAGTTTCAGATCCGTCCCTCCGGTCATCGGCGCGACATTGGTCGTATCGACTTCCTTGAGCTGCTCGATCCAATTGAGGATGCCGGAAAGCTGGCCGGCAACGACCTCGAGATCGGCATCGGCGACTTCGATCCGCGACAGGGTCGCGATCCGCCGAACAGTGGCTTTATCCAATGACATCAGTTACATCTCGTCAAAACCGGCGTCCCGCCGGCGGAATGTGCGTAACACCCGATATGGCGATCTGCAAGCCTAGCGCTTTGAAGGGGCTACTGGCCCGAAATCAGACGATTCTGGGCCTCGATCTCGGCACCAAAACCATTGGTCTCGCCGTCTCCGACGTCGGCTATATGATCGCCTCGCCCCTGAAGACGATTGCCCGGCGCAAGTTCACCCAGGATTGGGCCGAACTGGCCGAGGTCATCCAAAACCGCCAGGTCGGGGCGCTGGTCGTCGGCCTGCCGATTCAGATGGATGGAACCGAGGGGGCGCGGGCGCAGGCCACCCGGTCGTTCGTGAGCGAAGTCCTGAAACGGATGGACCTTCCCGTCGCCTTTTGGGACGAACGCCTGTCGTCCAGCGCCGTTGAACGCATGCTGACGGACGAGGCGGATCTTTCCCGGAAACGCCGCGCCGAATTGGTGGATAAAACGGCGGCCGCCTACATCCTGCAAGGCGCGCTCGATGCGATGCGCTATCAGGCGTAGGGGTTGCCTCGGAGCGGCCTGCTGCCTATAGTCCGGGCTTATGCTCAATCCTGTATTTCCGCATCGTCACCTCCTCGGCATCGAGGGGCTAACCCCGGCTGAAATCAATCATTTACTGGACCGTTCGGACTATTACGTCGCGCTGAACCGCGCGCCGGAAAAGATGTCCGACGCGCTCCGGGGCCGGACCATCGTCAACCTGTTCTTCGAGAACTCGACCCGCACCCGCACCTCCTTCGAACTCGCCGCCAAGCGGCTGGGCGCGAACGTGATCAACATGCAGGTGGAATCGAGCTCGGTCGCCAAGGGCGAGACCCTGATCGACACCGCGGTGACGCTGAACGCGATGCACCCGGACGTCCTGGTGGTGCGCCATCCCGACTCCGGCGCCGTCAAACTGCTGGCCGACAAGGTCAATTGCGGCGTGGTCAACGGCGGCGACGGCAGCCACGAACATCCGACCCAGGCCCTGCTCGACGCCCTGACGATCCGCCGGCGCAAAGGCAAGCTGAATGGCCTTCTCGTCGCGATCTGCGGCGACGTTCTCCACAGCCGCGTCGCGCGGTCCAACTTCCTCCTCCTGCTCACCATGGGCGCGCGCGTGCGCATCATCGCGCCCCGCACGCTGATCCCGAGCCAGGTGGACCGGATGGGCGTCGACGTCTTCACCGACATGC
>JAYRTJ010000181.1:0-3945 GCA_041919675.1 Rhodospirillaceae bacterium
CGGGCGACAACATCGAAATGCAGGTGAACCTCATCGCCCCGATCGCGATGGATGAAGGTCTGCGTTTCGCCATCCGTGAAGGCGGCCGTACCGTCGGTTCGGGCGTCGTCGCTAAAATCGTTGAGTAAAGTTGAGATCGACGGCATTCGCCGCTGAGGCGGGTGCCGTTCACTTTTGGGTATAGGCCATGATTGACAATCAAAATATTCGCATTCGCCTCAAGGCGTTTGATCATCGCGTGCTCGACCAATCCACCAAGGAAATCGTCAGCACCGCCAAGCGCACGGGCGCGCAAGTGCGCGGTCCTATTCCCCTGCCGACGCGTATCGAGAAGTTCACCGTGAACCGCTCGCCGCACGTCGACAAGAAGTCGCGTGAACAGTTCGAAATCCGGACTCATCGCCGGCTGCTCGACATCGTGGATCCGACTCCGCAGACGGTGGACGCGCTGATGAAGCTCGACCTCGCCGCCGGCGTTGACGTCGAGATCAAGCTCTAAGAATCGCTCGAAGGTGGGACATATGCGTTCCGGTTTAGTTGCACAAAAAGTGGGTATGACCCGCGTATTCTCCGCGGACGGCAATCACGTGCCCGTCACCGTTCTTAAGGTCGACGGCGTGCAGGTGATCGCTCAGCGTACCAAGGAAAAGGACGGCTATACGGCTGTTCAGCTCGGTATCGGCGCCAAGAAGGCCAAGCGCGTCAATAAGGCGACGCGTGGTCACTTCGCGAAGTCGAACGTCGAGCCGAAGCGCCGCCTGGTCGAATTCCGCGTCGACGCGGACAAGTTGATCGACGTGGGCGCCGAACTCTCGGCCGCGCACTTCGTCACGGGCCAGTTTGTCGATGTGACGGGCACGACGGTCGGTAAGGGCTTCCAGGGTCCGATGAAGCGCTGGAACTTCTCCGGTCTCGAAGCCTCGCACGGCGTGTCCATCTCTCACCGCTCCCACGGCTCGACCGGTCAGCGTCAGGACCCGGGTAAGGTGTGGAAGGGCAAGAAGATGGCCGGTCACCTCGGCGTCGAGCGTGTCACCACTCAGAACCTGCAAGTCGTTCAGATCGACGAAGCTAAGGGTTTCATTTTCGTCAAAGGCGCAGTTCCGGGCAACCCGGGCGGCTATGTGCTCGTGAAGGACGCTGTGAAGCGTAAGCTTCCGAAGGACCTTCCGCTGCCGGCCGGTCTGAAGGCCAAGAAGGACTAACGGCCATGAAGCTGGACATCATCAATCTCGATAAGAAAAACGTCGGCTCCGTGGACGTTTCGGACGCCATCTTCGGCGCCGAAGTGCGCGGCGACATCATGCACCGCGTCGTGCGCTGGCAGCTCGCCAAGCGTCAGGCCGGCACGCACAAGACCAAGGTCGTCAGCGAAGTCAGCGGCACCACCAAGAAGCCGTACAAGCAGAAGGGGACCGGTTCGGCCCGTCAGGGTTCGCTCCGTTCCGCCCAGATGCGCGGCGGCGGCGTGATCTTCGGACCGGTCGTGCGCAGCCATGCGTTCAGCCTGCCGAAGAAGATCCGCGCCCTCGGCCTCAAGAGCGCCCTTTCTGCGAAAGCGAAAGACGGCAAGCTCGTGGTGATCGAATCCGCCGCCGGCGGCAAGGACGCCAAGACCAAGAAGCTCGACGCCCAGTTCAAGAAGCTCGGCTGGACCTCGGTGCTCATCATCGACGGCGCTCAGGTGGACGAGGGCTTCGCCCGCGCCGCCCGCAACATCCCGGGCATCGACGTGCTGCCCACCCAGGGCGCGAACGTGTACGACATCCTGCGCCGCGACACCCTGGTGTTGACGAAAGCGGCGCTCGAGAAGCTTGAGGAGCGCCTGAAATGAGCCCCGCGGAAAAGAAGCCGGCCAAGAAGGCCGCGAAGAAGTCGGCCCCGGCCGTGAACGAAGCCGCGCTCTATGACTTCATCAGCGCGCCGATGATCACGGAAAAGGCGACGATGGCCTCCGAGCACAACCAGTTTGTGTTCCGCGTGCCGCTCGACGCCTCCAAGCCGCAGATCAAGCTGGCGGTCGAAACGCTGTTCAAAGTGCAGGTGACTGCCGTGAACACGCTGATCACCAAGGGCAAGCTGAAGCGCTTCCGCGGCCGTCCGGGCCGCCGTAGCGATGTGAAGAAAGCCATCGTGACTCTGGCCGCCGGCCAGTCGATCGATGTGACCACGGGACTCTAAGCCATGGCGTTGAAGACATTTAATCCGATCACGCCGTCGCTGCGCGGCACCGTCCTCGTCGACCGTTCGGACCTGCACAAGGGCAAGCCGGTCAAGGAACTGACGGAAGGCATGCACTCGACGGGCGGCCGTAACCACTCCGGCCGCATCACCAGCCGCTTCATGGGCGGCGGTCACAAGCGCCGTTACCGTCTCGTGGACTTCAAGCGTAAGAAGCGCGATGTCGCCGCGACCGTCGAGCGCCTGGAATACGACCCGTACCGCACCGCTTTCATCGCGCTCATCCGCTATGAAGACGGCGAGCAGGCCTACATCCTGGCCCCGCAGCGTTTGAAGGCCGGCGACAAGATCATCGCCGCCGAAACCGCGGACATTAAGCCGGGCAACGCGATGCCGCTCAAGAACATGCCGGTCGGCACCATCGTGCACAATGTCGAGCTCAAGCTCGGCGGCGGCGGCAAGATGGCCCGTTCGGCCGGCTGCTACGCGCAGCTGATCGGTAAGGACTCCGGCTACGCCCAGCTCCGCCTGTCTTCGGGCGAGCTGCGTCTGGTCCGTGCGGAATGCATGGCCACCGTCGGCGCCGTGTCCAACCCGGACAATCAGAACATCAATATCGGTAAGGCCGGCCGTATGCGCTGGCTGGGTTACAAGCCGCACCAGCGCGGTGTCGCGATGAACCCGGTCGACCATCCGCTCGGCGGCGGTGAAGGCAAGACCTCGGGCGGCCGTCATCCGGTCACCCCGTGGGGCAAGCCGACCAAGGGCAAGCGCACGCGCAACAACAAGCGTACGCAAAATCTCATCATGCGCAGCCGTCACCTGGCGAAGAAAGCTTAAGGAGAGCGAACGTGTCACGTTCAGTTTGGAAAGGTCCTTTCGTCGACGGCTATCTCTTGAAGAAAGCCGAGACGGTGCGCGGTTCCGGCCGCAACGAAGTGATCAAGACCTGGTCGCGTCGCTCGACGATCCTGCCGCAGTTTGTCGGCCTGACGTTCGGCGTGCACAACGGTCATAAGCATGTGCCGGTGCTCGTCACCGAAAACATGATCGGTCACAAGTTCGGCGAATTCGCGCCGACCCGTACGTTCCACGGCCATACCGGCGATAAAAAAGCCGCGGCTCCTGGCGCCTCGAAGTAGGAACTAGATCATGAGCAAGAAAAACGCTCCGCGCCGCGTCGGCGAAAATGAAGCCCGGGCCTTCTCGCGCTCGATCCGCGTCAGCCCGCGCAAGCTCAACCTGATGGCCCAGCTGATCCGCGGCAAGAGCGCCGAAGCCGCGCTCGCCGAGCTGACCTTCAACAAGCGCCGCATCGCGATCGAAGTGAAGACCGTGCTCGAGTCCGCGATCGCGAACGCCGAGAACAATCACCAGCTCGACGTCGACCAGCTGTTCGTGGCGCAAGCCTACGTCGGCAAGTCGATCGTCATGAAGCGCTGGAGCCCGCGCGCCCGCGGCCGCGTCGGACACATCACCAAGCCGTTCAGCAATCTCACGATTGTCGTGCGTGAGAAGAGGGAGTCCGCCTAATGGGTCAGAAAGTCAATCCGGTCGGGCTGCGCCTCGGCATCAACCGTACCTGGGACTCGCGTTGGTACGCGAACCGCGGTCAGTATGCGACGCTCCTGCACCAGGACATCGAGATCCGCGAATATCTGAAGGAGCGCCTGGCGCAGGCCGGTGTCGCGCGCGTGATCATCGAGCGCCCGGCGAAGAAGGCCCGCATCACGATCCACACCGCCCGTCCGGGTGTTGTGATCG
>JAYRTJ010000182.1:0-3852 GCA_041919675.1 Rhodospirillaceae bacterium
GTTGGTTCTGCAGTTCGCGGTCGACCGCCGCCATACCGCTTTTCGTGATCTGCAAGACACGGTCCGCAGCTTCATTGCGCGTCCGCTCATATCCGCTGTAGACGATAAAGCCTGCCAACACCAGGACAGGCAGGACGGTGCCGGCCACCAGAAGCGCGAGGCGCACGTGAAGCGAAACCGAGCGCGCTCCGGGCATGGGCACAAAACCGGCGGCGCGCGGCCGCGCGGCAGCTTCCGGTCCGATGTCGCGCTGGGTGTCCATATCTCAGCCCTGCCGTTGCCCGGCGTCCCCGTCAGGCGCCCTGGTTGGGCGCCGTCTTCAAATTGTTATCGTCGCGCTGGAAGCAAGTCTACGGACGTGATCCACACGCAAAACGTGCGAAGCCGCGGAACTTCAGTCGTGTTGAGCTACGGCGCGGCCACGCCGCGCCCCTCCCCCTTCGCCTTCAAAACCGCCGCCAACCCCCTCTGCAACGACGCCGCCGTATAGGGCTTGGTGACACAAACGCCGGCCTCGTAACCGTCCATCTGGCGGGTGATGAGGTTGTAGCCCGTGCCGAACACCACGGGCGTCCCACGCTTGAGGAGCTGCTCGGCGAGCGGGAAACTCTTGCGGCCGTTCAGATTGACGTCGAGGACGGCCAAATCGAACGCCTGTTCGCCGATGCGCTTTTGCGCGTCTTCAAACGTGCCGGCGATCGTGACATTGGCCGCGCCGAGCTCGCGCAGCATTTCCTCGGCATCCAACGCGATGAGGAACTCGTCTTCGACCAACAGGACGTTGAGACCGGCGAGGGTTTTCATTTGCACCTAAAACGAAAAACTGATTTTACAGATGAGCCCGCCCGACTCCAGAGTGTGGGCGCAAGCGCCGCGCAGATCGTGAGCCACCGCGTTGCGGATCAAACGCATGCCGAAGCTCTCCACGACACGCGAGTCCTCGATGTTCTTGTCCAGCTTCTCGACCCAATCCAGGACCAACTCGCGCCCCGCGGCGTCGACCTTCACGATCCATGTGATTTCAAGCGTGCCGCCGTTCTTCGAAAGCGCCCCGTACTTGGCGGCGTTGGTGGCCAGTTCGTGGAGCGTGAGAGTCAATGCGAGCGCGTGTTTCGGCGGCAGGTCGATGTTCGGACCCTGCAGGACGACGCGATCGGATTCGCCAAAAGGCAAAATCTCCGCTTCGAGGATCTGCTTCAGCGAGGCGCCGGTCCAGTCGCCCGCGGTCAGCAGATCGTGGGTCGCCGCGAGCGCGCCGATGCGGCTCTTCAGGGTTTCAGCGAGTTCGGCCCGATCGACCTTCGTGCCCACTGTCTGATTGATGATGGAATTCACGGTCGCCAGCGTGTTCTTCACCCGGTGCTGCAACTCGTCCATGAGGCGGCGCATCTCCTTCTCGAGATGACGCAGTTCGGTGACGTCCTTAAGAATCAGACCAACCGCGGTGACGCGCCCCTCTTCCTCGTAGGGATAAACGTCGACCAGGAAATCATGCACCCTGCCGTTGGCCACGGGAACGCTGGCTTCAAGGTTGACCTCCTCGGCGCCGCGCTGGAACACGTCCGCCATCGGACCATCGAGCTTTTCGGAAAGGCCGAACGACATGTCCTTCAGGCTCCGGCCGATGTGGTCTTCCATCGACTGGCCGTTGAGGTCGGCAAAGTGCCGATTGATCTTGAGGAAGCGCCGGTTGCGGTCGATGAGCGCCATGCCCACGGGCGCGGTCTTGTACAGCGTTTCGATTTCGCTGGAGCGCTGGCGCGCGAGCCCGACGTTGCGGGCAAGATCGGCCTGCGCCTGGCGGATCTTGGTGACATCGCCGAAGACGATAACAATACCGTCAATGGATTCATCAACCGCCCGGTAGGGCAGCACGCGCACGACGTAGCTTTCGTTGGTCCCCTCGACATTGAATTCGTGTTCGACCGCCTCGCCCTTCTCCAGCACTTCGCGGGCCCATTTCTCGAACGGCTGGCCGGCCGGTGACACGAGATCGGACAGCGGACGGCCCTTGTCCTGTTCCTGGAAACGGAACAGCGCGCGGGTCGCCGGGGTAAAGCTGCGGATCCGAAGTTTATTGTCGAGGAAGACGGTCGGGATCTCGGTGCTTTCGATGAAATTCTGCAGGTCGCTGTTGACGCGCGCCAACTGATCGACCTTGTTCTTGAGCTCCTCGTTGACCGTCGCGAGTTCTTCGTTCGTGGACTGAAGCTCCTCGTTCATCGACATCATTTCTTCGTTGGTGCTCTTGAGCTCCTCGTTCGAGGTCTCGAGCTCCTCAACGGTCGTGCGCAGCTTGACGCGCGTTTCGTCGAGTTCGTCTTCCAACTGCTTGACGTTGTCTTCGTCGGCGCCCTGCGGCGCGCCTTCGTCGTCCGCATGTTCGATGCGGGGCGCCGCTTCCTGGAAGACCAGAAGCACTTCGTCCTTGTTCAGCGGGTGGGCGCTGAGATTGACGAGAAGGGCCTCGTCCGTCTCATCGATCCTGATGTTGCGGCGCGCCGTGCGCTTGCCGGTGCGCCGCACGGTATCGAGCACCGAGCGGATCGGCGAGCGCAGCCCGCGCTTGGCAAGGTCGGTGATGCGCGGCGAAAGCGTGCCCTCGGCCAGTTCCAGGAACCTTCCGGTCCGCGTGGACGAGCGTATGACGTCGTTGAGCGAATTCACCACCACATGCGGCGGCGCGTAATACTCCATGATCGCGCGCGTCATCGCATCGGCACGGTCATTGTGCGCGGGCGCACTATCATTCCCCGGCATCGGAACGCCGGTCGAAGGATCCAGCAAAAGCGGCATGTGCACCGACTGGCGCATACCGCCCTTGCGCTTGAAAACACGCGCGGCGGGATCGGCCGGATCGAAGAGATCGGTGCGGCCGCCGATGTTCTCGGCCGACCCCAGGAACAGCCAGCCGCCGGCCCGCAGGGCGTAGTGGAACACCGGCACCAGGCGCTGCTGCAGCGATGGATTGAGATAAATGAGCAGATTGCGGCAGACAACCATGTCCACGCGCGAGAACGGCGGATCCTTGATCAGATTGTGGTTGGAGACGCGCACCATGTCGCGGATGGACTGCACCAGGACGAAGTCGTCGTCCTGGGCGAAGAAGTAGCGGTCCAAAAGCTCGACCGGCACATCGCGCACGGCGGCATGCGGATATTTCGCGGCACGCGCCTTTTGAAGCATGGGCTCGTCGATGTCGGTGGCGAAGATCTGCACGCGCGGACGCACGTCCATGCGCGCCAAGGATTCGGAGACAAGAATCGCGATGGAATAAGCTTCTTCGCCGCTGGAGCAGCCCGGCGTCCAGATGCGGACCGTATCGGCCACGCCCTTGCCGCGCAGGAGTTCCGGGATGACTTCGCGCCGCAGGACGTCGAACGCCTCGGCGTCGCGGAAGAAACAGGTGACGTTGATGAGGAGATCGCGGAACAGCAGTTCGGCTTCCTTCTCGGTATCCTTCAGGCGTTTCAAGTAGTCGTCGGCATGCGAAATGCCGAGCACCTGCATGCGGCGCTGAACACGCCGCAGCATCGTCGAGCGTTTATACTGGCTAAAATCGTGGCCGAGCCGGCGGCGCAACTCCTTGCACGCTTTCATGAGGAATTCGCCGCCATCGGGCAGCTCGGAGGGGCCGGCCTGGCTGCGGTCGAAGTAATCGCGCAGCGCCGACGGCATGTCGCGTATACCGAGGATCTTGTCGACCAGGCCCGTCGCGACCGCCGCTTTCGGCATGCCGTCGTACTTCGCGCTCTCGGGTTCCTGCACGAGCGTGAGACCACCGGCCTCCTTCACCGCACGCAGCCCTTCCGCGCCGTCGCCGCCCGTACCCGACAGCACGATGCAGCCGGC
>JAYRTJ010000183.1:0-3783 GCA_041919675.1 Rhodospirillaceae bacterium
CCGCAGACGATATTGATGAGCGTGGACTTGCCCGCGCCGTTGGGCCCGAGAAGGGCGAAGATTTCGCCTCTGTTAATCTCAAGATCGACGCGCTTGAGGGCTTGAAGACCGGATGAATAGGTCTTGCTGACGTTCGAGATCGAAAGGATCGGGGACATAAGGGACCAAGACGAGGAAGGAGCTCGAAGGTATGCGCTCGCCTGTTGTGACGCAAGCGCTTGCCGGTGCTGCGTTGCAGCAGTCCACAAGCCGAACGGAACGGGTCACGAAAAAATCAAGCAGTATTCGCGTTGGAATTCGGCGCGGATTTTTCCTATTTTGCGCCGCTGTTTTTCCATCGGGGATCCACCCCCGGTTTTGTTCCGCGTTCGCCTCTTTTAGGAATCTTATGGCCCTCGACGTCCTTCCCGCGCTTCGCATCGCTCAGACCATCGCCGCCGAGATCGCCGCAAAACCGGCCCAAGTGGCGGCGGCCGTCACCCTGCTTGACGAAGGCGCCACGGTGCCCTTCATCGCCCGCTACCGTAAGGAAGTGACGGGGGGCCTGGACGACACCCAACTGCGCGTCCTCGCCGAACGGCTGGTTTACTTGCGTGAGATGGATTCGCGACGCGACGCGATCCTGGCCTCGATCAAGGAACAGGGAAAGCTGACGGAAGAGCTCGAAAAGAAGATCGCCGGCGCCGAAACCAAGGCCGAGCTGGAAGACATCTATCTGCCCTACAAGCCCAAGCGTCGCACCAAGGCCGAGATCGCCAAGGAAAACGGCCTCCTGCCGCTGGCCGAAGGCATCCTCGCCGACCGCGCCGGGGCGCCGGCCGAAATGGCCATAGCTTATGTGAACGACAAGGTGGCCGACGTGAAGGCCGCGCTGGAAGGCGCGCGCGATATCCTGTCCGAGCAGTTCGCCGAAAACGCCGATCTGGTGGGCCGTCTGCGCAACTATATGAAGGAGCGCGCCGTGCTGCGCTCGCGCGTGGCCGAGGGCAAACAGACCGAAGGCGCGAAGTTCTCCGACTACTTCGACCATTCCGAACGCTGGGCCAATGTCGCCGGTCACCGGGCGCTGGCCATGCTGCGCGGCCGCAACGAAGAGGTCCTGCTGCTCGATCTGGAAGTGGACGCGGACGATCCCTCGACCGTCAAACCGGCCGAGCAGATGATCGCGGACACTTACGCCATCGGAAAAAAGCTGCCCGGCGACCAATGGCTGGCGACGGTCGCGAGCTGGACGTGGAAGGTGAAGCTCCTGACGCGCCTGTCCCTCGACCTGATGACGGACCTGCGCACCCGCGCCGAAGAAGAAGCCATCAATGTCTTCGCCCGCAACTTGAAGGACCTGTTGCTGGCCGCTCCCGCGGGCTCGCGCACGACCATGGGCCTCGACCCGGGCATCCGGACCGGCGTGAAGGTCGCGGTCATAGACAGCACCGGCAAAGTGCTCGCCACGAGCACGGTCTATCCGTTCCCGCCGCGCAACGACGTGCGCGGCACGCAGATGGAACTCGCGAGCCTGATCCGCAAGCACGGCGTCGAGCTGATCGCCATCGGCAACGGCACCGGCAGCCGCGAGACGGAAAAGCTGGTGGCCGACATGCTTTCGGCGATCCCGGGCGCGAAGCCGCTGAAAGTCATCGTCAGCGAGGCCGGCGCCTCGGTGTATTCGGCGTCCGAACTCGCCGCGAAGGAATTCCCCGAACTCGACGTGTCGCTGCGCGGCGCGGTGTCCATCGCCCGCCGTTTGCAGGACCCGCTGGCCGAACTCGTGAAGATCGAACCCAAATCCATCGGCGTCGGTCAGTACCAGCACGACGTCGATCAGTACAAACTCGGCCGCTCGCTGGAAGCCGTGGTGGAAGACGCCGTGAACGCGGTGGGCGTGGATCTCAACACCGCTTCGGCTTCGTTGCTCGCGCGCGTGTCGGGCCTCACCTCCTCGCTCGCCGACGCCATCGTCGCGCACCGCAACACCGCCGGCGCCTTCAAGGAGCGCAAAGAACTCCTGAAGGTCACGCGCCTCGGCCAGCGCACGTTCGAACAATGCGCGGGCTTCCTGCGCATTCCCAACGGCGCCGAACCGCTCGACGCCTCGGCCGTGCATCCGGAAGCCTATGACGTCGCCAAGAAGATCGTCGCGGCCTGCGGACGCGACGTGCGCGAACTGATGGGCGACAGCGCCGCCCTGAAGGCGCTCGACGCCAAGGTGTTCGTGGACGAGAAATTCGGCTTACCCACGGTGCGCGACATCATCTCGGAATTGGAAAAGCCGGGCCGCGACCCGCGCCCGTCCTTCAAGACCGCGACGTTTGCGGAAGGCGTCGAGGAACTGAAGGACCTGGTCCCCGGCATGCTGCTGGAAGGCACCGTGACCAACGTGGCCGCTTTCGGCGCCTTCGTGGATATCGGCGTGCACCAGGACGGATTGGTGCACGTCTCGCAGCTCGCCGACCGTTTCATCAAGGACGCCCACGAGGTGGTGAAAGCCGGCGACGTGGTGAAGGTGCGCGTGCTGGAGGTCGACATGGCCCGCAAGCGCATCAGCCTCACCATGAAGAAAGACGGCGGCGCCGCTCCGGCCCCGCGCGGCGAAAAACGCGACGCCGGTCCGCGCGGTCCGGCGGTGCAGAACTTCAACAAGCGCGAAAACAAGCCGTCCGCGCCCTCACAAGGCGCATTCGGCGCGGCTTTCGCGGAAGCCTTGAAGCGCAAATCAACCTAAGTGAACAAAATCCGCGTGGGGTGCATTCCTCTTCATCATATTGAGGAGCATCCCATGACGGTTACCTATGAAGTGGTCGAACACGACGGCGGCTGGGCTTACCGCGTGAAAGACGTTTATTCCGAAACCTTCCCGAGCCACCGCCGCGCGCTCGAGGCCGCGCGCAAGGCCTCTCAGCGTCAGCACCTCGGCGGGCTGTCGGCCGCGATCTCTTATCAGGACGGCGAAAGCCGGTGGCATACGGAGATGGTGGACGGCAACGACCGGCCGCAGACCGAGGTCGTCGATTCCTCCGACCCCGAAAACAAACCGCACTAAGTCCCCGTGTTGTTGCCGCTGTAGCGGAGGGTGTAGGCAAGAACCCGGTGCGTCTAGATGGCATGCACGGCGTCGTGCAGCCACGCGCATACAGCCTCAAGCACGGTCATGCGGATGAATTTCACGAACGGACAATGCCGGATGATGTTCATCTCGCTATGAAACAAGGTCAGCGTCAGGGCGATGCCTTCTTTGCCTTCGATGACCGCGTTTTGGAAGGGGCATGAGGAGAAAGAGACCGACGTCAATATGGCGCTCGCGCTCGTTTTTACGTGCGACTCTGACATCGCACCCGCGATCCGCGCGCGACGACCGCCGCAATACGACCCGCCAAAGTAGGCAAGTACGAAACGCCGCCGTCTCCCTATTTGGCTACTTCAAATTCCCCGGCCAGATCTGCACGAAGCCGTCGCGGTTGGGCATCTTCACGCGCGGCAGGGACTTGGCGTTCATGGCATCCTTGGCCCCGATGATGCCGTTCAGCTTCAGGATGTAGGCCGTGAGCGCGTAGACCTCATCGTTGGTGAGGGTCTGCGGGTTATTCAGCGGCATGGCGCGGCGGGTGTAGTCGAAGACGATCGTCGCGTAGGGCCAGAAGCTGCCGATGGTTTTCAGGGCTTTCGCCGTTCCCAGGGTGCCCTGCCCGCCGGCGAGGGCGTCGGCCGGTTGACCAACGCCGTCGAAACCGTGACAGCCGGCGCACTTCTCGATGTAGATCTCCTCGCCCTTGGCGGCGTTGCCGCTGC
>JAYRTJ010000184.1:0-3547 GCA_041919675.1 Rhodospirillaceae bacterium
GGAATTCGCCGAGCGTGATGACCTGCACACGCCCGCTGGCGCGTGTTTCGGCTTCCTGCACGAGGTCCGTAAGCGTCAGCGCCACGCCCTCGTCCCAGTACACGCGGGCGGGTTCGAAGGTTTCTTCTTCCTGGACCCCGGCAAAGCGGCGGATCGCGGCGCGAACGTTCGAAAGCGCCCGCGCCAGCGCCGCCATCCAGGTCCGGATCATTGGACGGGGGGCGTCACGCGGCTAGGCGCTGCGGCCGAACGGAATCCGTTCGAGCGGCTTCATCGGCTGGCCGAGGGCGTCCTGCGCGAACACGACGATATCGCGGATGCGGAGCGGCTGGCCGAGGACGGGGTGCGCGAGCTTGGTCAGAAGCCCCATGACCGCGTCACGTTCATCGTCGTCGTCGATACGGTCCGTCAGCGAGATGTGGAAGCGAAACTCTTCCATGACGTACGGATAGCCCCAATGCTCAAGCATCTGCTCCTGATGCACCGTGAGCTTGTTGAGCTTGTAGTCGTCTTCCTGCCGCGTGGAGAGCGGGGTGCGGAAACCCTCGAAAGCGCGCACGCACGCGGCGGCCAGGCGTTCCAGCGCCGCCGACTCGGCGATCGGTGTCAGCGCGATGAACTTTCCGATGACGGCGAGTTCAAGCGGCGGCAATTCGATGGGGCTGCGGCTGCGGGCGAACACCCGGGCGGCGGTCAGCAGACCTTCGGCGCTGTTGGTGACGTTCAGCTCGAAAGGGGGTTTCAGCGTGCCGTGAAAACCGTAACGCCGCGGGCTCTCGGTAAGCTGGCCGATGCGCGGGATGGAGACTTTAGCGTCTTTGCCGATGGCCGCGGCCAAGGCGTCGGGGCCGCGATGCCCCAGCCACGTTTGGCCAAAGATGTCGAGCGCGCTGTCCGGATCGGGCGCGTAATAGATGGCGTATCGCGGTGCTGTTTGCGCAGCCAAACGTCAGTTCCTTTTGCCGGCGCACAGGCGGGCTTTTGCGCCCCGGGCGTAATCAGCAGGCAATCAGTATGTTACGTAGTCCCAATAGGTTAACAAATCGATCACGCCGCTTCCGCCCGCCGGCCGTCGAGCTCGGCGGCGAGAGAAACGAGTTCGGTAATATTCTTGCCCTCGCGTCCGAAGGTCATGACGCTGGTGCGCCAGCCCCGGGCGCCGGGGCCGCCGTGGAACAGGCCGGCGGCGTGACGCAGAATGTGATGGGCGAAAACGCCCGCCGCCATTTGACGGCGGGTGTAGTCCACATAGGCGGCCATGACGTCCGCCCGCGTCGGCGCCGGTGTCGGATCGCCGAAATAGAGAGGGTCGACCTCGGCGAGGATATAGGGCGTATCGTAGGCCGCGCGGCCGACCATGGCGCCGTCGAGCGCGGGGCCGTGGGTCTCGGACATATGCGCGACGCCGGTCCGGATATCCGTGATGCCGCCGTTCAGGATGAATTCGAGATGCGGGAACTGGGCCTTCAGCATGTGGACGCGCGCGTAGTGCAGCGGCGGAATCTCGCGGTTCTCTTTCGGGCTTAAGCCCTTCAGCCAGGCTTTCCGGGCATGAATGGTGAAGCTTTCGCAGCCGGCCTGCGCGACGGCGGCGATAAAGCCGGCGAGATATTCGGGGCTGTCGAGGTTATCGATGCCGATGCGGGTCTTCACCGTGACCGGGATCGAGACCGCGTTGCGCATCGCCGCGACGCAATCGGCGACGAGCCGCGGTTCGGCCATGAGACAGGCGCCGAAGCGGCCGGACTGCACACGGTCGCTGGGGCAGCCGACGTTCAGGTTGACCTCGTCATAGCCCCGGTCGGCCGCCATGCGGGCGGCGGCGGCGAGTTCCCGGGGATCCGATCCGCCCAGTTGGAGCGCGACCGGATGTTCGATATCGGAGAAGCCCAGGAACCGCTCGGGCGTGCGCCCCCGGACGAGGGCGGCGCTCGTGACCATTTCCGTATAGAGCAGGGCCCGGCGCGTGATGAGGCGCATCAGGACGCGGCAATGCCGGTCCGTGCGGTCCATCATGGGCGCGACGCTGAAACGGCGGGAAAGGGGCACGCGGTCTTGGGGTTTCATACAGGGGTCATTTAACAGCGGGAGGCCGCCAAAGACAGCCGGACAACCATTTTACGAAGGCGCTTGACTGTTCGTTCCATATTTGTTCTTATCCACAATAGGAACAAATAAGGAACATGGGAGAGACCGATGTCTGCGACGTCTTTTTTGAAGGAAGCCTCTGCTCTGATTGGCCTTTTCGTGACCCTGTATATGTGGTCGATCGTCGCGCTCGCCCTGCAAAGCTGACCGCGGGCCCTCAAATTCTCGTCCGAGGTCTTAAGGACTTTTTAAGCTTTGAAAAGTAATGATTTTTTTACCGTGGGAGACACCGCGCCTCACAGAATATGAGGTTCGATGTTTGATCCAGGTCATTTGACTTGCCGAAGAACGGCGCAATATAAGTGATCTGTGGAAAACTATATAATTTCTACGTCTGCGCTTAGGGCGCCGGGTGCGCCCAAATGAGCACCGCTCAGGTCTCCAATGCAGGGATCGTCGGCGCCAGCCCCCGGATTCCGCTCCATCGAAACTCCGTCGCGTCGGCGCATGAGTTCGTGGACTCCCTGGGCGGCGCCTACGCGCCGCCGCCGCGCGACCAATGGCATCCCTACGACGACGATATGGGCGGCTTCGATACGAACCCGCGCCGGCGTGGGCACCATGGCCCGTTCCAGGAGCAAGTGGTCAGCTTTGGCGGCGTCTTGGTGTCGCGTGAAGTGGGCGCGACCATCATGCAGGCGCAGGCCGCGCAGGCCGCCAACGTGACGCCGCCGTTCGCCGTTGAAGCCGAACGCGGCATTGCGATCTATGAATTCAATCAGGCCCTCATGGGCGCCGCCCAGGCCATCACCGGCGTCGGCTATACCGCGACGCCGGCCGGCGCGCGCTGACGCGCCCGGGATAACGCGCTGACGCGTCAGGGCTTACGCCAGCGTCCGCCCGCGTCCATCACAAACCAGCCATTCCGCGCCGCCGCCTGAGTCTGGCGTTCGCCGGCCACGGCCTGTACGGCTTCCAGAGGCGTGCCTTCCTTCTGCGCCAGCCCGCGATAGGCGTCGAGGCGCGCCTTGTTGATGCTGTCCACCAGCGCGCGGACCTCGGCGTTCGCATCGGGCGAAACCGCGCCCACGAGGCCGTCGGACCGCTCGCCGATCTGGCCGGCCGCGCGGGCCTGATCGAGATCGAGAGCCGCGGCGGGCGCGGCCGCGCCGAAGGCAAACAAGAGCGCGCCGGCCAGGGCCGCGCGCAGACGATTGGGCAGACGATTGGATTGTGTGTGTGTCATGGGAGGGGTCCTCACGCCGAAATTGGAAGATTCTTGAAGCTAGAAGATCTTGGGATTTTTCAGCATCGCTTCTTCGACGCCCTTCTCGAGCTTCACGCGGACTTCCTGCTCGATCTTGACGTTGAGATTGATGACGATGGGTTTGTCGGGCACTTCCAGCCGTACCGTCGGCGAGCATGCGCCGAGCGCGGTGACCATTGCGCCGAGCGCAAT
>JAYRTJ010000185.1:0-3503 GCA_041919675.1 Rhodospirillaceae bacterium
GCCTTGCTGCGGTTCAACTCTTCCAGTACGTGCCACGAGATCGCTTCGCCCTCGCGGTCCGGGTCGGTCGCGAGGATCAGGCCCTTCGCGCCCTTTAAGGCGGAGACGATTTCTTTGAGATGCTTTTGTGACGAGGCGTCGACTTCCCAATCCATGGCGAAGTCTTCGTCGGGACGGACCGAGCCGTCCTTGGGCGGCAAGTCGCGGATATGGCCATAGGAGGCCAGCACCTTATAGTCGGTGCCGAGATACTTATTGATGGTCTTCGCCTTGGCCGGCGACTCAACGATAACGACCTGCATCGGACGACCTATCGGTTACCCACATCCACGCCGAAAGGGGAAGCGGTGAGCCCGCTTTTGGCATCTCCCAGGGCGTGTAAATTCTGGCTGATAGCTCGGAAAAGTTAAAAAATTCAGACCGTTCCGACTAACGCCACCCGATTACCTGGTAATCGCTCCAGCCGTCCCGCAAGTTCCAGTTCCATTAAAACGGTGGCGACGACGGCGGCGGACACTTGGCATTGGCGCACAAGTTCGTCAACGGCGGCAGGGGCGGTGCCCAGCGCGCTCTCGATTTGAAGGCGAATATCCGCCTCCCCAATTTCACTTTTATTTTCAATTGGTTGGCGCGGCGTCTCGAGGGCTGTGGATTTTTTTACAGTCGAGACACGTTTAAAATGCAAATTATCTAAAACATCGTCTTTAGATTGTACGAGGACGGCTCCATCCCGAATCAAGCTGTTCGGACCATGGGCCCGGGGATCCAGGGGCGAACCGGGCACCGCGAACACATCCCGGCCCTGATCGGCGGCCAGGCGGGCTGTAATCAGGGAACCCGAGCGCAGCGTGGCCTCGACCACCACGACACCGGCGCTGGCGCCGGAGATGATCCGGTTGCGCCGCGGGAAAAGCGGGGCCTGGGGTTCGGTCCCCGGCGGCATCTCGGAAACGACCGCGCCGGACTCGGCGATCCGTTCATGAAGCTTCGCGTGCTCGGGCGGATAGATAATGTCGGTGCCCCCGGCGAGAACCGCCACGGTCCGCCCGCCGGCGACGCCTAAAGCCCCTTCGTGCGCCGCGCCGTCCACGCCGCGCGCCATGCCGGACAAAATCACCAGCCCTTCGGCCGCCAGGTCTGTCGCCAGGATGCGCGCCATCTTGCGCCCATTCACGGTGGCGTTGCGTGCGCCGACGATGGCGATCATGGGGTCGGCGAGGACCTCGGTCCGGCCTTTGACGACGAGCAGGGGCGGCGCGTCCTCGATGGCCTTCAGCGGCGCGGGATAGTGCGGGTGCTGCCAGGTGACGTAAGCGAGCCCCAGCCGGTACGCGGTTTGAAACTCCCGCTCGGCGTCTGCCGCCGGGAACAGCTTCAGAGGCCGTCCGCCGGTGCGTACGAACTCCGGCAGGCGTTCGACGGCTTCACGGGCGGTGGTGAAGCGTTCGAGAAGGTGGCGGAAGGTTTTAGCGCCGATCCCTTCGCTGCGCGCCAGCCTGATCCAGGACAGAAGTTCCTGATGCGCGCGGTCGGCCATGGATCACTTTTTCGCGCCGATGCGCGGCTCTTCGCCCTTGAGCAGCCGTTGCAGGTTGGAGGCGTGGCGGATCCACCCCAAGACCCCCAAAGCGGCAAAATCGACGGCTTCGTAGGGAAAACCGAAGAAGTAGGCATAGACGGGTGCGAGTGCGAGTGCGACCAGGGCCGAGAGCGAGGAGATCCGCGTCAGGGCCGCGACGATGATCCATGTCGCGCAGGCCATGACGCCGATCACAGGCGCGGCGGCGATTATCACACCGAGGGTTGTGGCAACGCCCTTGCCGCCCTTGAACTTCAGCCATACCGGAAAATTGTGACCGAGGATGGCGCCGAAACCGCCGATCAGCGGAACAAGCGGATCGTCGGTGAGAAGCTTGAGGGCGACCACGACGATCGCGCCCTTGCCGCCGTCGAGAAGGAGCGTGGCCAGGGCGAGCCCCTTGCGGCCGGTGCGCAGCACGTTGGTCGCGCCGATGTTGCCCGAACCAATGCTGCGGATATCCCCGAGCCCCGCGAGTTTCGTGATGACGAGGCCGAAGGGAATCGAGCCCGCGAGATAACCGCCCGCGAGCGCGGCGACATAAAGCAGGAAAGGGATCTCAGCGGACATCAGGCCTTCGCCGCGCGGCGGGCCGGCGTTTGCGCGGCGCCGAGCACGTCATAGACCACGCGTCCATCGACGACCGTGCGCAGGACGCGGCCCTGGACGGGGCGTCCGTCGAACGGTGAATTCTTGGACTTCGACTTGAACGCGTCCGCGATCACCTTCCAGCCTTCGTCCGGATTGAAGATCACGAGGTCCGCCTTCTGGCCGCGCGCGAGGCGGCCGGCTTCAAGGCCCAGCAGCTTTGCCGGCGCGGACGTCAGGCGCCGCATGACTTCGATCAGCGGCATGTCGCCGTTGTGGAAGAGGTCGAGCGAAACCGCGAGCAGGGTCTCGAGGCCGCTGCCGCCGAAGGCGGCCTGCGGGAAGGGCAGGCGCTTGCTGTCCTGGTCGTGCGGGGCGTGGTCGCTGGCGATGGCGTCGATCACGCCCGATTTCAGGCCTTCGACGATGGCCTGGCGGTCCTGTTCGTTGCGCAGCGGCGGCGAGAGTTTCGCGAAGGTGCGGTAGTCGCCCACGGCCAGTTCGTTCAGCGAGAAATAGAAGGGCGCCGTGTCGCAGGTGACGTTCAGGCCCTGTTTCTTGGCGCGGGCGATGATCTCGACGCTATCGGCCGTCGAGATATGCGCCGCGTGATAACGCCCGCCCGTCATGGCGGTGAGGCGGATATCGCGCTCAAGCATGATGATCTCGGCTTCGCGCGGAATGCCCGAAAGGCCCATGCGCGTTGCGATCTCCCCGGCATTCATGACGCCGCCCGCGAGTGTGGGCTCTTCGGGATGCTGAACGATCATGAGGCCGAAGGTCGCGGCATATTGCAGCGCGCGGCGCATGACCTGTGCGTCGGCGACGGCGCGGGTCGCATCGGTGAAGGCCAGCGCGCCGGCCTTGGACAAGAGGCCCATCTCGGCCAGTTCTTTGCCTTGCAGGCCTTTGGTGACGGCGCCGTAGCAATAGACCTTGGTCAGCGCGAGTTGGCGTGCGCGGCGGGCCACGAATTCCAGCGTCGGCTCGTCGTCGACGACGGGATTGGTGTTCGGCAGGCACACCATCGTGGTGACCCCGCCCGCGACGGCGGCTTCACCGGCGCTCTTCAGGCTCTCTTTATGTTCTTCACCCGGTTCGCGCAGTTGAACGCGCATGTCCACAAGGCCGGGCGCGAGGCACATGCCTTCGCAATCCACGATTTGCGTATCGGCGGGCGCCTTGCCGTCGAACAGCTTCGGTCCAACGTCCAGGATTTCCTGGCCGCTGGTGAGCACTTCGCCCTTGCCGTCAAACCCCGAGGCGGGATCGACGACGCGGGCGTTGATGTAGGCGATGCGGCCGGGCTTCGCGACGCTCATGATGCGGCCTTCCG
>JAYRTJ010000186.1:0-3502 GCA_041919675.1 Rhodospirillaceae bacterium
GCCTGACCGCGCGCATCAAGGCGCTCAAGGCCGGCTGAACCCTCGGGGACAGCAGCGCTGCACGAAAACCCGGCTTCGGCCGGGTTTTTTGTTGCCCGATGCCGATGGAGGCCGGCCGCATGCACGCACAGAGCGGACCCGGGCGCGTGGATGGCTTCGCCGGACATGCGGTTGCGGGCTGGCGCCTGCTCTGCGGCCCGCGCCGCGACATTCGACTTCACGAAAGACGCCTCAGCCGGCATCGGCGGGCCTGGTTTCGGCAGGCGCGCCACCAGCGGCGGCTTTCGCCTCGGCATCGGCTTCCAGCTGCGCTTCACGCAGACGATCGAAGAAATGCTGGATCTCCAGCATGATCGGCCACGTGCCCTCGCGCGAGATCGCCGACACCATGAACCACGGCTGGGTCCAGCCCAGCTCGGCGACGATCTCCTCGGCACGGGCACGGGCCTCGTCCTCGAACATCAGGTCGGCCTTGTTCAGCACCAGCCAGCGCGGCTTTTCCAGCATTCCCGGATCGTGCTTGCGCAGCTCGTGCTCGATCGCCCGGACCTGTTCGGCCGGCGAGGCGGCGACCATGCCCTCCCCGCCCTCGTCGCCGTAGGACATGGGCGCCATGTCGACCAGATGCAGCAGCAACCGGGTGCGCTGCACATGGCGCAGGAACTGGGCACCGAGACCGGCGCCTTCGGCGGCACCTTCGATCAGGCCCGGAATGTCGGCGATCACGAAGCTGCGGTGGGGCTCGACGCTGACCACGCCGAGATTCGGATAGAGCGTGGTGAAGGGATAGTCGGCGACCTTCGGCGTCGCCGCCGAAACCGCGCGGATGAAGGTGCTCTTGCCCGCGTTGGGGAACCCCAGCAGGCCCACGTCGGCCAGCAGTTTCAGTTCCATCCTCAGCGTGCGCTCTTCGCCCGGCAGGCCCGGCAGCGCCTTGCGCGGGGCGCGATTGACCGAGCTCTTGAAATGCATGTTGCCGAGTCCGCCCTTGCCGCCCTTCGCCACCAGCAGGCGCTGACCGTGACGGGTGAGATCGCCGATGACCTCGTCGGTCTCCACGTTGGTGACGACCGTTCCGACCGGCACGACGACCGTCAGGTCTTCGCCGCCCTTGCCGTACATCTGCCGTCCCATGCCGTTCTCGCCGCGCTGCGCGCGGAACGCGCGCTGGTGGCGGAAATCGACCAGCGTGTTGAGATTCTCGTCCGCCTGCAGATACACGCTGCCGCCGTCGCCGCCGTCGCCGCCGTCCGGGCCGCCCAGCGGGATGAATTTTTCGCGCCGGAAACCGACGCAACCGTTGCCGCCGTTACCGGCGAACACCTGGATTTCGGCTTCGTCGACGAGTTTCATGGGAGGGCTTCCGGAGAGGTCGGTATTGACGGGAAACGATGATGCGGGAGTGCAGTCTGACGATGCGTCGCACAAACGAAAAGCCCCGCCGGAGCGGGGCCTTTCGCGGAATGCACGTCGCGATCAGACGATGCTGACGGTACGACGCTTGTTGGCGCCCTTCACCGAGAACTCGACCTTGCCGTCGACCAGCGCGAACAGGGTGTGATCGCGGCCGAGGCCGACGCCCGGACCCGGATGGAACTGGGTGCCGCGCTGACGGACGATGATGTTGCCGGCTTCGACGGCCTGACCGCCGAACAGCTTGACGCCGAGATATTTCGGGTTGGAGTCGCGGCCGTTGCGCGAGGAACCTACGCCCTTTTTATGTGCCATGGCGGCTTCTCCTTACTTGTTGATGCCAGTGATCTGGACTTCGGTGTAATGCTGCCGGTGGCCCATCTGCTTGCGATGGTGCTTGCGGCGACGGAATTTGACGATGCGGATCTTGTCGGCGCGGCCGTGGCCGAGCACCTTCGCGGTGACGCTGGCGCTCTTGAGCGCGTCGCCGAGGGTGACGCC
This sequence comes from Rhodospirillaceae bacterium, assembly GCA_041919675.1. GTDB lineage: Bacteria > Pseudomonadota > Alphaproteobacteria > Rhodospirillales > Rhodospirillaceae > SHVO01. Next base: position 1,915 of record JAYRTJ010000186.1, read on the forward strand.
TTCGCCATCGCCGAGCATCAGGACGTTGTCGAACGTGATCTCGCTGCCGGCTTCGGCTTCGAGCAGTTCGACGCGGAGCGTCTCGCCTTGCATCACGCGGTATTGCTTGCCGCCGGTGACCAGAACTGCGTACATGAACGGATTCCTCTGTAGTTATGGATGTCGCTGCCGGCGGATCGCCGGCGGTCTTGCTCAGGTGTTGCCAGGTGTCGCGGTCTTGCGAAACCGCCCTCGCGGACGGAAAGAGGCGGAATTTTAATGACTTAGCCGATCCCGCGCAAGCTGCGCCGGGATGTGTCCGGAACCCGCCGCGTGCCGTCGGGACAGGCGGCCGTGCCATCGGCGGAGGGTATGGGGCGGCTTCCGGGGCATGCCGCGCCGGGATTGCTGCAACGCAGCAGTACCGGCCGGAATTCGGTTTCAGATGCCGTTTTCACATCGTTACGTTGTTGAAAACCGAACAGTTTATTGATGCTCGTCACACTATTGCACACTTCACGGCCGATATCCGCGCCAACAGCGTCTTGGGCACTTGCGGTCTGCCGGGGCCTGCGGCTAGGTTCGGTTCATATTCGTAACCAGATGTAAATGCGGTACAGGGGGCTGAGACCGCGACCGATCGCCGGAGCCGCATCACGGATGCGGGCCCGGTGTCGGGAACGAACGGCGCAAGCCGTACGGTGCAAACCGCACAAGGAGCTCCGCACGATGTCCCCCACCCCACGTCGCCCCCTCGCAACTCCCGCTCGTTTCCGCGTCCGCCCCGCGCCCGCATGCGCGCCGCGCGTTCGCCACGCCCCGTCCGCCATCGTGCGCGACGGGTCGCTCGCCGCCGAGCCCTGACCCGCTCCGCCCCGATTCGCGCTGCCGGCATCGACCGGCGGCGCGCCCGTCTCTGTCCTCCGCCGGAACACAGGAGGACGGATCCCCCCGCCGTCAGTCCATCGACGGCATCTTGTCCCAGGTCCGCATCGCGGGACCGCCTCATGGTGTTTTTGGTCCCGATGCACAACAGGAGTCGTTGCAACATGATCAGACCGAACAAGCATCACGCACTCAAACTCACCGCGCTCGCCGTCGCGGCCGCCGCCATCGTCGCTCCGGTGGCGTGGTCGGGCGGACGCGCGCCGATCGTCGACCGCAGTCAGGCGCAATTCCGCGCCGCGACCCAGGAAGCGCAATACGACCGCTTCATCGTCACCTACCGCGACAGCACCCGCGCCGCCAAGGTCGCGCCGCAGACCCGTTTCGCCAAGGCCGCGTCCGACGCGGGCATGGGCATCCTCGGGCTGCGCACGCTGTCGACCGGTGCCGAGGTGATCCGTACCGATCGCAAGCTCGGCTCGGCCGAGAGCAAGCAACTGATGGAAGCGATCCTGCAGGATCCGAACGTGCTGTCCGTCGAACCCGACGTGCGGATGACGCCGCGCTTCGTGCCCAACGATTCGCTCTATGCGCAGCAGTGGCATTACAAGAACGGCGTCGGCGGCATCAATCTCGAACCGGCCTGGGACATCACCCGGGGCGACGGCGTCGTCGTCGCGGTGATCGATACCGGCATCACGCCGCACACCGAGTTCGCCGGACA
>JAYRTJ010000187.1:0-3466 GCA_041919675.1 Rhodospirillaceae bacterium
GCTGTGATATTCATTGCCGGGCGTTCCATCGGCCTGCACGGCCCAGTGTCCCGTGGAATAGTTGCCGTTGGCGCCGACCTGCATGAAGGTGACGAGGATCTTGCCATCTTCTGTGTAGGCGAATGTGCGGAGCGCAACGCGGGGCTTGTTGCCGGCATACTTAGATGCTTCGAGATCAACCTTCCAAGGACCGATCAAGGCCGCGGGTATGATCTCCCGCGCGTCGCGATGTCCCTCGGCAGCGGCGCCGCCGGCGGCCGCCGGAGGCGCGGAGGCCGACATAGCCGGTGCGGCCATGAGGGCGCTCACCAGCATTCCAGCCGTAAGAGAAAGACGAAGCAGCATGCGCGCCATGGATATTTCCCCCTGCAAGTCCGTTGTGAGTGGACGTAGTATGAGGATGGCTAGGCAGTACTTTTTGCTGTTGTGGGGGCAAAAGCGGCACTTTCGCCCAATTGGGGCGCGCTAAGCGAAAGGCCTCGCAAATAGCCTTGGATCGAAGGGGCGCTATGAGCATTACATTTGACGACTTTTTGAAAATCGACATTCGTTCGGGGACCGTGGTGAAAGCGGAGCCCTATCCCGAAGCGCGTAAGCCTGCGCTTAAAGTATGGATCGATTTCGGCCCCGAGATCGGTACGAAGAAATCTTCGGCTCAGATCACGGCGCACTACACGACCGAAACCATTGTCGGCGTGCAGGTCGCCGCGGTGGTCAATTTCCCGCCGAAACAGATCGGCAAGTTCACCTCGGAATGCCTTGTGCTGGGTTTCGCCGACGAAAACGGCGGCGTGGTGCTGGTGCGCCCCAACATCGCGGTCCCGAACGGTCAGCGATTACATTAGAGGGGCCCGGGGCCCCGAAAAGCCGCAGCAGATTCTACAAGTCGGCCGTTGGAGAACGATAAGAACGGCCATTTAGGGGACTCAAAACGGTATTCGCGTTTCTGTCCTCACGGATATCTTTGCACCCTGGTCGAACCTGGAAAGGACCGTGCGAATGCGTCTCACAGACTTTAAAGCCCTGAGCTTCGACTGCTACGGCACGTTGATCGATTGGGAGTCTGGCATGGTCGCCGGGCTCTCGGGACTGACGTCGCGGGTCAAACCGGCCCTCACGCGCAACAAGATCCTCGAGGCGCACGCGCGTCATGAGTCCGAACAGCAGCGCGTGACCCCAGGCAAGCTTTACCGCGATCTTCTGCCGATCGTTTACAAGCGTCTCGCCGAAGAGTGGGGTGTCCCCGCCTCGGTGGACGATTGCGAAGCCTATGGCCAATCCGTCCGCAACTGGCCGGCCTTCGCCGACTCTCCGGGTTCGCTGCAGTACCTCAAGAAATACTTCAAGCTCATCATCCTTTCGAACGTCGACAACCGCACCTTCAGCCACAGCAACGCCCGTTTGCAGGTCGAGTTCGACGCCATCTACAGCGCGGAAGACATCGGCACCTACAAGCCGGCCGATCAGAACTTCAACTATATGTTCGATCACCTCGACAACATCGGCCTCAAGAAGAGCGAGGTGCTGCACGTCGCGGAAAGCCTGTTCCATGACCACAAGCCGGCGAACCGTCATGGCCTCGCGAATTGCTGGATCTATCGCCGCTACGAACAGGAAGGTTTCGGCGCCACGATGGATCCGGGTGAACGCCCGAAGGTGGACTTCAAGTTCCATTCGATGTCCGACCTGGTCAAAGCGCATCAGGAAACGCTGCGCGAACAATAGGCGCGCGGCTTAAACGCACGCCTTTCCCGCGGCCGCCGGCTAAATACCGGCGGCCATTGCCGTTTTTGCCGCTTGCCCGTGGCGGCACATCAATATGCCGGCCTATGCCGCATGCGTATTATCTCCCGGCGGAATGGCCGAAACCGGCATCGAATGCTTTTGAGGGGCTCCTAAACTCTTGGTGGCTGGTCGCTTTCGACAGCCGCTTTGTCCACTGGAGTTCCTCCGCATGGCCTCGCCGACTCTTCAGAAACAGGATCTGTTTTCCACCAACGCCTTTATCGGCGGCATTTGGCGCGGCGCCGCCTCGGGGAAGACGTTGAGCGTGCAAAACCCGGCGACGGGCGCTGTCGTCGGCACCATTCCCGACTGCGATGCAGCCGACACCCGTGCGGCCGTCGATGCCGCCAGCGCGGCTTTCGCCAAGTGGCGCAACACGACGGCGGCGGAACGCGCGGCGCTTCTGGAGCGCTGGCACGCCCTGATCCTGAAAAACGAAGCCGACCTCGCGCGCATCATGACCGCCGAGCAGGGTAAACCGCTCGCCGAGGCCGCCGGCGAAATCCGTTACGCCGCGACCTTCGTGAAATGGTTCGCCGAGGAAGCCCGCCGTATCGAAGGCAAGACGATTGCCTCGCCCGAACTCAACCGCCGCATTTTCGTGACCATGGAACCGGTCGGTGTCGCCGCCGCCATTACACCGTGGAATTTTCCCGCTGCCATGATCACGCGCAAGTGCGCGCCGGCGCTGGCGGCGGGCTGTACCGTCATCGTGAAGCCTTCGGAGCTGACACCGTTCACCGCGCTCGCCCTCGCGAAACTCGCCGAAGAAGCGGGTTTCCCGGCGGGCGTATTCAGCATCGTGACCGGCTTGCCAACCGCCATCGGCGGCGAACTGACCGCCAACACGACGGTGCGGAAAATCTCGTTCACCGGCTCCACGCGAGTTGGCGCGCTGCTCATGCGCAACTCCGCCGACACCATCAAGCGCCTCAGCCTGGAACTCGGCGGCAATGCGCCGTTGATCGTGTTCGATGACGCCGATCTCGACATCGCGATTGCCAGCACCATGGCCAGCAAATTCCGCAACGCAGGCCAAACCTGCGTGTGCGCCAACCGCATTTTTGTCCAGGCCGGTATCTATGACGCCTTCGCCGAGCGCCTGGCCAAGGCCGTTTCGAATTTCGTGGTCGGTGACGGCATAACGCCGGGTGTCACGATTGGCCCGCTCATCAATCACGCGGCCGTGGAAAAGGTGCGTGCACATGTGGACGACGCCCTGACGCTTGGCGCCAAGTCTTACGCCTCCGTTGAGAGTAAGATGGACCCATCGCGTTTTGTCGGGCCTTTGGTGCTCACGAATGCCACCTCCAAGATGCGCCTTGCCCGCGAGGAAACTTTCGGCCCGGTTGCGCCGCTGTTCAAATTCACGCATGAGCAGGAAGCCATTGAAATGGCCAACGCGACGGAATACGGCCTCGCCAGTTACTTCTATACCGAAAACCTGCACCGTGCGTTCCGGGTTGCCGAAAAGCTTGAGGCAGGCATCGTAGCCCTCAACACCGGCGCCATTTCCATGGAAATGGCGCCCTTCGGCGGCGTAAAACAGTCGGGGATCGGCCGCGAAGGCGGACGGGAAGGGATCGCGGAATATCTCTCCGAGAAGACCTTCCACCTCGGCGGCTTGAAGTCATAACAGGACGCGGACGAATATCATGACGCGCACATATTCCATCGCGGT
>JAYRTJ010000188.1:0-3403 GCA_041919675.1 Rhodospirillaceae bacterium
TCGGCACGACGCGGTCGGGGAAATAAACCGAGTTGCCGCGCGCGTAGGCGTCCCGGTCCAGCGCATCGCCGGGCCGCACGTACCAGGACACGTCGGCGATCGCGACCAGGAGGTGCCAGCCCCCGGCGTTCCGGGGATCCGAATCCGGCTCCGCCCACACGGCGTCGTCGAAGTCGCGGGCATCTTCGCCGTCGATCGTCACCAGGGGAATTTGACGCAGATCGTCACGCTGCCCCATGGGCGCGGCCTTGGACCGCTGCGCTTGCTGGGCCGCGGCTTCGGAGAAGAAGTGCGGCAATCCATGCGTATGGATCGCGATCAGGCTGAGATTGCGGCTGGCGTCCATCGGGCCGAGGCGCTCGAGAACCCGGGCCCGCTGCGGACCGTGTTTGGGTTCCTCGTACACTTCAGCGGCCACGAGGTCGCCGGCGACGGCGTCGTTCACGTCGCGCTGCGAAATCCAAACCTCATAGCGGTACTTCTTGTCGACAGGGCGGAGATATCCGCCTTTGCCTTCCGGGCCCGGCTCGTAAACGCCGAGCAGGCGCGCCGGGGCGGCCGCGAGTTTCTTGATCGGCCGGGCTTCGAAGCTGTTGTCGCCGGCCGGAATGATCTTGGCGAGGACGCGGTCGCCGACGCCAACGGTGAACCGCCGTTCGCGGCCCTTCAGGATCCTGGACGGCTGGCGGACGAGGATCGTCGGCGGCGGAGCGTTGGAGTCCCACTTCAAGGGCTTGCCGAACATGTCGCCTTCGCGGTCCGTATGCGTGACCTCGATGGCGTCCACGGCCTGCATGGCCCCATGGGCGCCCACGCGCTTGCCTTCGCCGCCGACAACCGCGCCCGAGCCCTTGAGGTCTTTCAGGATGGCTTTCAGGGCGATCTTGTCCGCGCCCGCAATGCCGAAGGCGCGCGCGATCTCACGCTTGCCGACCTGCGTGCGCGACTCTTGGATGAACTTGAGGATCTCGTCTCGCGTCGGGAGCGGCGAGGAATGGTCGCCTTTTGATTTCGCTTTTTTCCGCGATTTGTCTCGGTTCAACTATGCATCCGCTGTTTTACGGGCTGTCTTGCCCTTGCCCTTCGTGGCCGGCTCCTTGGCGGCTTTCGCGGCCAACAGAGCGACGGCGGAATCGACGCTGACATTCGCGGCGTCCATGTCCTTGGGCAATGTCGCCCGAACCTGACCATGTTGTACATAGGGTCCGAAGCGTCCGGACCGCAATGTAATGGCGCGGCCGTCTTGCGGGTGGTTGCCGAGCGTCTTGGCGGCGCCGGCGCCCTTGCGGCCGGGCTTGTTCCGGCCCTCGGCGATCACGACGACGGCGCGATTGAGCCCGATCTCCAGGACGTCATCGTCCTTGCCGAGCGACTGGTACTTGTCGCCGTACTTGAGGTACGGGCCGAAGCGGCCGATGCCGGCCACGATCATCTCGCCCGACTCCGGATCGACGCCGATTTCGCGCGGCAGCGACAGCAGCTTCAGGGCGCGGTCGAGGTCCACGGCATTCGGATCCGTGCCTTTTGGAAGCGAAGCGCGCTTGGGCTTCGGCGTCTTGGGCTTGGCGGCCTTTTTCTTTTTCTTCTTTCCGTCCGCGGCGACCTCTTCGGGTTCGGGCGGGGGCGGCGGGGCGGGCGCCGGGGCGACCTCTTCACCGCCCAGCTGAACGTAAGGACCGTAAGGACCGATGCGCAGCGTGACCTTGAGGCCGGTGGCGGGATCGCTGCCCAGTTCCTTCGGGCCGTCCATCGCCTGGCCGGGGCCGGCGTCGGGGGCGCCCAGCGGACGCGTGTAGCGGCATTCAGGGTAGCGGCTGCAGCCGATGAAGGACCCGAACTTGCCGAATTTCAGGCCGATGCGTCCCTCGGCGCACGCCGGGCACTGACGCGGATTGCTGCCGTCGGCGCGGGCCGGGAACAGGTGCGGCTCAAGCAACGCATCCACGGCGTCGATCACGGCCGTACGGGTGAGATCCTTGGTCCCGTCGATGGCGGCGATGAAATCGCGCCAGAAGTCAGCGAGCACCTTCTTCCAGTTCAGGCGTCCGCCCGAGATGTCGTCGAGCTGTTCTTCGAGGTCGGCGGTGAAGCTGTATTCGACATAGCGCTCGAAATAGCTTTCGAGGAACGCGATGACCACGCGGCCGCGGTCTTCCGGAATGAAGCGGCGATTATCCATGCGCACGTACTTGCGGTCCTGGAGAACCTGGATGATCGAGGCGTAGGTCGACGGGCGGCCGATGCCTTGTTCTTCCAGCGCCTTGACGAGGCTGGCTTCCGAGAAGCGCGGCGGCGGCTGCGTGAAGTGCTGCTCCGGCGTCACCGTCGTCACCGACAAAGGCTGGCCTTCGCTCATCGCCGGCAGGATATTGCCGAGGTTTTCTTCGTCATCCTCGGCCGTCGCGGCGGCGGCTGAACCGGTGTCTTCGTAGGCTTCCAGGAAGCCTTTGAACACGATGGTCGAACCGCTGGCGCGCAAATTCGTCTTGCTGTCGGGCGTCGCGGCGACCACGGACACCTGATCGAGCACCGCCGATTCCATCTGGCTGGCGACGGTGCGCTTCCAGATCAGTTCATAGAGCTTGAGCTGATCGGGCGTGACGTACTTCGCGACGATATCGGGCGTGCGCGCCGGATCGGTCGGGCGGATCGCTTCGTGCGCTTCCTGGGCGTTCTTCGCCTTGGTCTTATAAATGCGCGCTTCGCTGGGCAGATACTTCTTGCCGTAGCGCTCGCCGATCAGGCCGCGCACCGTGTTGATGGCGTCGGCGTCCATCTGAACGCCGTCGGTACGCATATAGGTGATGAGGCCGGTCGTTTCGCCGTCGATCTCGACGCCTTCATAGAGCTTCTGCGCGATATCCATCGTCTGGCGCGCCGAGAAATACAGGCGGCGCGAAGCATCCTGCTGCAGCGTGGACGTCGTGAACGGCGGATACGGGCGGCGCTGCTTGCTCTTCTTCTCGACGGATACGACCTTGAAGGCCCCGCCGCGCACGATCCCGGCGGCGCGCTCGGCCTTGGTCCCGTCATTCAGGTCGAACTTGTCGAGCTTCTTTCCATCGAGATGGGTGAGGCGGGCCGTGAAGGGTTCCTTGGCCGCGGTCGCCATGTCGGCGCCCACCGTCCAATATTCCTCGGCCTTGAACTTCTCGATCTCGAGCTCGCGGTCGCAGATCATGCGAAGCGCGACGGACTGCACGCGCCCGGCGGACTTGCTGCCCGGGAGCTTGCGCCACAGAACCGGCGAGAGGGTAAAGCCCACGAGATAGTCCAGCGCGCGGCGCGCCAGGTAGGCGTCGATCAGCTCGCGGTCCAGCTCGCGCGGATGCTCCATGGCTTCCAGCACGGCTTTCTTGGTGATGGCATTGAAGGTGACGCGTTTGACCGGCTGACCGCTCAG
>JAYRTJ010000189.1:0-3376 GCA_041919675.1 Rhodospirillaceae bacterium
TCGCGCTGCAGCGCATTGCGCTGGCCAAGAAAGGCCTCGCTGACCTGCGCCGCTATGACCGGTCCAAACTGTCGCCGCAGGAACGCGTCTCCGCGAACCTGATGGAGTGGCAGCTCGACATGGTCGTGAAGGGCGAGCCGTTCCTCGATCTCGCCTTTCCGCTTGAACAGTTCGGCGGCGCCAACATCAACCTCGTGAACACCCTCACGGTGCAACATGTCCTTCGCAGCGAGAAGGACGCACAGAATTATTTGGCGCGTCTTGCGCTTGTCGGACCGAGGGTGCAGGAAGCCGTTGTGGAAGCGCGCGCCGCCGGCGCGAAAGGAATCCGCCCGCCCAAGTTCATCCTCGAAGCCACCATTGCGCAGATGAAGCAGTTCATCGGCGGGCAACCCGCCGAAAACCCGCTTGCGGCGACCTTCAATGACCGCCTGCGCGCCGGCAAGGTCGTCTCTGATACACGGCGGGCCGAATTCGCGCAGGAAGCCCAGCGAATCATCGCCGCGATTGTCTATCCGGCGTGGCAGGAGGGGATCAAAGTCCTCGAGGAGCAATTGCCGGCCGCCAACGACAATGCCGGCATCTCGAACTTGCCGAACGGCGACAAGGCTTATGCCTGGCATCTCGCGCGCTTCACCACCACCGGCCTGACCGCCGGTCAGATCCACGAGATCGGCTTGCGTGAAGTCGCGCGCATTGAATCGGAAATGGATGCGATCTTCAAAAAGGTCGGCCGCACCGAAGGCACGGTCAAGCAGCGTATCGAACAACTCGAGAAGGACCAGGCCTATCCGCTGAACGCCGAAGGCCGCACCAGGATCATGGCGGATATCGACACCTTCCTCGCCGACGCCTTGAAGCGTTCGGCGCTGGTGTTCGACCGCATGCCCAAAGGCGCCGTGATCGCGCAGCCGTACCCCGAGTTCCGCTGGTCCAGCGCGGCGGCCAGCTACACGTCGCCGCCGCTCGACGGTTCACGGCCCGGCATTTTCCAGATGCCGCTGCGCGACGATGAAATGACTCTCTTCGGTTTGAAGACGCTCGTCTATCACGAGACGGTGCCCGGCCATCATTTCCAGATCGCGCTGATGAACGAGGATAAGTCGCTGCCGAGGTTCCGCCAGATCCGCGCTTTCGGCGGCATCTCCGCCATTACCGAAGGCTGGGCGCTTTACGCCGAGCGCGTCGCCGCCGAGGAGGGTTGGTACAAGGACGATCCCGAAGGGTATCTCGGCTACCTCGACGCGGCGCTGTTCCGCGCGCGGCGCCTGGTCGTCGACACCGGCCTTCATAGCAAAGGTTGGACCCGCCAGCAGGCCATCGACTACGGCATCGGGCCCAGCGAGGTGGAGCGTTATGTCGTAATGCCTGGTCAGGCCACCTCTTACATGATCGGCCAGTTGCGCATCTACGAACTGCGTGAAAAAGCCCGCAAGGCCCTCGGTCCGAAATTCTCGTTGCGGGCCTTCCACAACGCCGTGCTGGGCGCCGGCGCCTTGCCGCTGTCGTTGATGGAAACGGAAGTGGACGCCTATATCGCGGCGAATCGCTAGGTTTCAGCCGAGCCGAAATGACGGCCCTAGGCTGTTACACAAGCGTTCCAACCGATTGCTCCCGGTGCGCATCGAATGATAGCGTTCCAAAGTCGGGTACGATTTCGGGGGATGTCGGAGCCATGGCCGCCAGGAAAGCGCGCGATTTTGCCGCCGCCTCGGCTTTTCTGGCGCCTCCCGCGCTGTGGATCGGCACGCTGTTTCTCCTGCCCATGGCCACCATGGCCCTTCTCAGTTTCTGGAAGGTGGTGGACTACAACATCGTCGCCGAATGGACTCTCGCCAACTACGAGCGTCTCATCCGCCCGCTCTATCTCGGTATCTTCTGGCGCACCATCAAGGTCGCGCTCATCGTCACTTTCATCTCGCTCGTCATCGGCTATCCGGTCGCCTACTTCCTTGCGCGCAAGACGAAGCGCTTCCGGCTGACTCTCCTCGTACTGGTGATCCTTCCGCTCTGGACCAGCTATCTCGTGCGCACCTATGCCTGGATGCTGATCCTCGGCACCAATGGCGCCATCAATCAAACCCTCCGGGCCCTCGGCCTTATCAGCGAGCCTGTCTCCTGGCTGCTCTATAGCGACTTCGCCGTGACGCTGGCGCTCGTGCACATCTATGTGCCGTTCTTCATCCTGCCGCTGTACGCCGTGCTGGAGAAACTCGATCCGTGCCTTCTGGAAGCGGCGAAGGATCTCGGCGGCGGCCGTTGGCGCACGTTCCTGCATGTCACGCTGCCGTTGAGCCTTCCCGGCGTGGCCACGGGCTGCCTGTTCGTGTTCATCCCGTCCATGGGCGCTTTCGTGACGCCGGAGTTGCTTGGCGGCGCGCGCAGCATCATGATCGGCAGCGTCGTCGCGCAGCAGTTCGGCGTGTCCTTCGACTATCCGCTGGGCTCGGCGATGTCGCTGGCGATCCTCGCCATCATCCTGGTCTTCGCGACTTTGTTCCTGCGCGCGGGCCGTCCGGCGGGGGCGGCATGATCGCCGCGCGCAAGTCCTCCACGGTTCTCTTGGGCGCGTGGACGGCCCTCGTGCTCCTGTTCCTGTTCGCGCCGCTGCTGCTGGTGGCGCTGTTCTCTTTCAACAACTCCGAGATCAGCGTCTTCCCGATCCGGGAGTTCACCTTGCGCTGGTACGCGCGGCTTGCGGCGAATGAGGAGTTCCGCGCTGCGCTCGGAAATAGCCTCCTGGTCGCCGGCGCGACGGTGGTCCTGGCCACCATGCTTGGGCTCGCCGCCGCCGTCGGCGCGCACCGCTACGCGCCGCGCCTGCGCACCGCCCTGCGGTCCGGGGCCAGTTTGCCCATGATGGTGCCCCACCTGATCCTCGGCATCGCGCTCCTCGGCTTCTACAACCTCGCCCAGATCGGCCTGTCCCTCGGCACGGTCATCATGGGCCACACCGTGGTGGCTTTTCCCTATGTTTTCCTGATCGTTTCGGCGCGTCTGGTCGGTTTCGACGCGTCGCTGGAGGAGGCGGCCCGCGACCTCGGGGCGGGCCCCACGCGTATTTTCTGGGAAATCACGCTGCCCTTGCTGGCCCCGGCCATCCTGACCGCCGGGCTCATCTCCTTCACCCTTTCGTTCGACGAGGTGGTCGTGACATTCTTCACCACCGGCACGGACAACACGTTGCCGATGGTGATCTGGTCCATGCTGCGTGTCGGCATCACACCCGAGATCAATGCCATCGCAACCGTGACCGTGGTGGTGAGCTGCGTGATGGCCGGCGTCGCCGAGGTCATCATCCGCCGCGCGCGGCAGACGACGGTTGATAAAGGTGAGTAGCTCATGACGGAGACTCTCGACCTCAATCTGCTCCTGC
>JAYRTJ010000190.1:0-3348 GCA_041919675.1 Rhodospirillaceae bacterium
ATCGATCACCAGCGGACGCGCGACGGGCTCGAGGATACGGCGGATGTCGGCGGCGAAGGACTCGCGCACGTCTTCCGGCGTGATGTCCTTGCCGAAGCGTTCTTTTGCCAATGCCTGCGTGAGTTTCAACGCCGTCGCGGTGCCGAGGTCGGCGGTAATCAGCAGATCTTCCAGCTCGGTCAGGGTCGCGTCGTCGAGCTTGCGCTTGGTCAGGATGTCGCCGATGCCGGCGACGATCTTGCTCGAGGACTTGGCGAGGCCTTCGCTCAGCTTGAGCTGCCATTCGCCGTGGTACTGTTGATGAACGTCATCGGAGGTTTTGCCTCCGGGCAACATATCGCGAAGAGACATTAGATCACGCCAACAAGAGCCGTTTCCGTGGCACTGACGATACGTGCCGTTACCACCGCGCCCGGGGGCGCGTTCGCGACGTCCACAGGCAAGTAGTGTTCGCTGTGGCCGCGGCCGTCTTTTTCCATGAGCACGTTCACCGACTTGCCGACGTGATCGGCGAGACGGCGGGCAAAGGCTTCGCTGCCCTTGGCGCGAAGACGCGCGGCGCGTTCCTTGATCGCCGCGCCGTTCACCTGCGGCATGCGGGCCGCCGGAGTGCCCTGGCGGATGGAATAGGGGAAGACATGCAGCAAGGTGAGGCCGGCGTCCTCGACCAGGGCGAGGCTGTTCTCGAACATCGCCTCGTCTTCGGTGGGGAAGCCGGCAATCAAATCCGCGCCGAACACGGCGTCGGGGCGCAAGGTGCGAACGCGTTCACAGAAGGAAATGATATCGGCGCGGCTGTGGCGGCGCTTCATGCGCTTCAGGATCATGTCGTCGCCGGCTTGGGCGGAGATATGAAAGTGCGGCATCAGGCGCGGCTCGTCCGCGATCAGTTGGAACAGATCCTCATCCGCTTCGGCGGGATCGAGCGACGATAGGCGCAGGCGCTTCAACTCAGGCACGGCCGTCAACAGGCGGCGCACCATCTGTCCGAGGCCCGGCGTTCCCGGGAGATCGCCGCCATAGCCGGTGATGTCGACGCCGGTGATCACGATTTCCCGGTAGCCGCTTTGCACCAGCCCGCGCACTTCCTGCACGATGCGGCCCATGGGCACGCTGCGGTTATTCCCGCGGGCGAACGGAATGATGCAGAAGGTGCAGCGGTGGTCGCAGCCCTGCTGGACCTGCACGAAGGCGCGCGTGCGGCCATCGAAGCCTTCCACCAGATGTTCGGCCGTCTCGCGCACCGTCATGATGTCGCTGACCAGAACGCGCTCGTTTGTCTCGGCGTGGAAGCTCTCGGCCTTCATCTTGTGTTCGTTGCCGAGCACACGGTCGATTTCGGGCATCGCGGCGTAGCGGGCCGGATCGAGCTGCACGGCGCATCCGGTGGCGACGATGTGCGCGCCCGGGTTGTCGCGGCGCAGTTTACGCAGGGTTTGCAGGCCCTGGCGCTCGGCTTCCTTGGTGACCGCGCAGGTGTTCACGATGATGGCGTTTGAAAGTCCGGCGTCCCGCGCATGCGCGCGCATGACTTCGCCTTCATAGGTGTTGAGCCGGCATCCCATGCTGACGACGCGCGGCGCCCGGTCGGCCGGTCCTTGCGCCGTCATGTTTGAAGGCCCTTCGAGAGATGCGCCTCAAGGACGCCGCGGAAACTATCTTCCGCCGGGCCGGTCATGACCACATGGCCGTCGTCGCGCCAGGTGATGAAAAGGTCGCCGCCATCGAGAGTCACGATGGCGGAACGATCGGCGAGGTTGCGCCGCGCCGCGGCGACGAGGGTCGCGCACGCGCCGGTCCCGCAGGCCATGGTAATGCCCGCGCCGCGTTCCCAGACGCGCATCCGCAAACGTCCGCGATCGATCACTTGCACCGCTTCCACGTTGGTCCGTTCGGGAAACAACGGGTGATGCTCAAGCTTCGGTCCCACGGCGGTGAGATCGACGGCGCCCGCGTCCTTCACGAAGAACACCGCGTGGGGATTGCCCATGCCGACGCCGACGGGATCCTGCAAGGGACCTTCGCCGATGCCGAGGTGAAGCGTATCGGCTTCCTTCGCGAGTGGAATGCGCTGCCAGTCGGTTTGGGCGGGGCCCATGTCGACGGAGATCGCGCCGTCTTGGGCGCGCCAGGCGATGACCGGGCCCGCCAGGGTTTCGATGGTGATCTTTTCCTTGCCCAATTCCTCGAACAGGACTTTTGCAATGGCGCGGCTGCCGTTGCCGCAACTCTGCACTTCGCTGCCGTCGGCGTTGCGGATCGCCATGAAGGCGTCGCCGCCATGGCGCGGCCGCTCGAGAATCAGGATCTGGTCGCAGCCGACCCCCGTGCGCCTGTTGGCGATGGCGCTCGCCGTGTCGACCGTGAATCGCAAGGGCGCGGCGCGGCCGTCGAGCACGACAAAGTCGTTCCCGAGTCCGTGCATTTTGCGAAATGCCAAGCCGGCCGATGGGGCCGGAGATTGGAATTGGGCGGAAATCATGGGCGGGTTATAGGTGCGGGGGTCCCGGCTGTCCAGGGCGGGGCCCCTTATGTATGTATAACCCATTGTTATAACGTATAAATTGGACGAGAGAAAAATGACGGGCTCTGACTCCTCCATTCTGCGCAGATTTCTGCAAAGCGAGGCCGGCGGCGGCATCTTGCTGATGGCCGCCGCGGCTGCGGCGATGGCCGTCGCCAACAGTCCGCTCGCCGGCGCTTACTTCGAAACCCTGCATTTGCCGGTTGGCCCGATGTCATTGCTCCACTGGATCAACGACGGCCTGATGGCGGTCTTTTTCCTGTTGGTGGGACTCGAGGTGAAACGCGAGTTCGTCGTCGGGCATTTGTCGGAGTGGTCGGATCGGGCGCTGCCGATGTTGGCCGCCGCCGGCGGCATGGCCGTGCCGGCGCTCGTCTATCTCTTCGTCACGCGCGAGACGGACGGTCTTGCGCGCGGCTGGGCTATTCCTTCGGCCACGGACATCGCGTTTGCGATCGGCGTCGTTGCGCTTCTCGGGAACCGGGTGCCGATCGCTCTCAAGCTTTTTCTCACGACCGTCGCCGTCGTCGACGACATGGGCGCGGTTGCCATTATCGCTGTTGCTTACACCGCCAATATTCATGGTTTGGCGCTGCTTGGCGCTATTTTGGTCATGGCGGCGATGTATTTTCTCAGTCGCGCGAAAGTCGCGAATCTTGCGCCATATCTCGCGCTGGCGGCGCTGCTGTGGGTGATAGTGCTGTTCTCGGGTGTGCACGCGACCATCGCCGGCGTGCTCGCCGCCGCCATGATTCCCATCGGCCCGCCTTCGGCGGAGGGCGGCGAAACATCGCCTCTGCACCGCCTGGAACACGCCCTTCAGC
>JAYRTJ010000191.1:0-3312 GCA_041919675.1 Rhodospirillaceae bacterium
TCGGGTGGAGCCATGAGGATTTGTTGTTTGACATGCGCGCCCACGCAATATGTATCGTTGGATCGCTGAGCCGCTTTCGCAGCGGTTGATCGCGATCAATGTCTGTACGTGGTTCCGGCGCGAGGTTTCGCGCGCAAAAAACATAGGATGAGGACTGAGATTATGGATCTCCGAGGGCGCGAAGGCACGGCTGAAGGCGCGGGCCTTGTTGCCGATGCTTCCAACACCCTGGCCGACGTCCCGCGCGGCGCCTTCGCGCTGGCCGGCGCGGCTGTCGGCTTGCTCTTGCTGAGCTGGCTCTTGGTTTACGCGCTCATTTTCCTGCCTCGCGGCGCGGTGGGCTGACATGGCGATCGATGAAATCTCGGTCGCGAAGAGCGAACGGCGATGGGCGACCGCAATGGCGGGCGTCACGGCCGTGCTGCTCGGCGCGATCCTTTACGCAACACTGGGCCTGCATCTCAATCCGCCCTCCAACGTGGAACTCATCGATCCGGCGACGATCCATGTCAGCGGCGAATTCGCCGAGGAAAATCTGGGAACCCGCCTGGAGCCCACGGGCGGCATCGTGACGCGCCTGGTGACCACGCAGTTTTCCTTCTCGCCCGCGTGCGTCGTCGTCCCTCAAGACACGCCGGTCACCATTCGGGTCGTCAGCCCCGACGTGATCCACGGGATCATGGTCGTCGGCACGAACGTCAACACGATGGTCATCCCCGGTTATGTCAGCCGCGTCCGCACCCGCTTCACCGAAGTCGGCGAGATGCTGATGCCCTGCCACGAGTTCTGCGGCCTTGGACACAGCCAAATGATCGCAAAAGTGCGCGTGGTGCCCGTGAGCGAATTCAAACCCGATGCCGATGGGAGAGCACACTGTGCCGCGCCTTAATCGCCTTATCCTCGCGCACCTGTGGACAGCCTTCGCGGCGTTCGGCGGCGCGCTCATCCTCGGGCTTTGGCAGATGTGGGTCCGCAGCCCCTTCGCCGCGCCCTTGTCGTCGTCCGAGAACTATTTCATCTCCGTCACCGCGCATGGGTCGGCCATGGGGTACGTCCTCACGACGTTCTTCATCATGGGCTTCGGGTATTTCGTCGCCGAGACCGCGCTGAAGCGGCCGGTTCCCTTTCCCCGGCTGGCGTGGGCGGGCTTTTATGCCGGCATCGCCGGCGTGGCGCTCGTTGTCGGTACGATCATCAGCGGCCGTGCGACGGTGCTTTTCACGTTCTATCCGCCATTGACCGCAAGCCCCTGGTTCTATGTCGGCCTCGTTCTCGTCGTTGTCTCATCGTGGGTCTGGTGCGCGCTCATGCTGATCGGCATGGGACAATGGAAACGCGAGAATCCGGGCAAGTCCGTCCCCCTCGCGATGTTCGCAACGACGGCCAACGCGGTGCTTTGGCTTTGGACCACCGTCGGCGTCGCCGCGGAGATCCTTTTTGTCGTGCTGCCGGCCGCGTTTGGCCTGACCGAGGCCGTCGATGTCGGGCTCACGCGAACCCTGTTTTCCTGGACCCTGCACGCCATCGTCTATTTCTGGCTGATTCCGGCTTACATCGCCTTCTACACGATGGCGCCGCAAAAGGCCGGCGGCCGCCTCTACAGCGATCTGATGGCGCGGATCAGTTTCGTGGCTTTCCTGATCTACGGCCTGCCGGTGGGATTGCATCACCTCTTCATGGATCCGCATCCCGCGACCGGCTTCAAAGCCGTCCAGATGGTCCTGACGGTGCTGGTCGCCGTTCCGACGCTGCTGACGGTGTTCACCGTGTGCGCGTCGATGGAGATCGCCGGACGCTTAAGGGGCGGCAAAGGCCTGCTCGGCTGGGTCGGCGCGCTGCCCTGGAAAGAACCCCTCGTCCTTGCCACGGGGCTGTCGTTCTTCATGCTTTGGTTCGGCGGCTTCGGCGGGCTCATCAATATGAGCTACGGCATGAACGCCATGGTCCATAACACCTCGTGGGTCACCGCGCACTTTCACATGATCTTCGGCGGCAGCGTGGTGATCATGTACTTCGCGATCGCCTACGAGATTTGGCCGAAGCTCACCGGCCGCGCCGCGCCATGCGCGGCCCATCAGCGGGTGCAACTGTGGTCCTGGGCCATCGGGATGATGATCCTGAGCCTGCCCTGGCATCTGCTGGGCATGTTCGGCCAGTGGCGCAGGGTCGCCCAGTTCGATTACAGCGATCCCACTATTTCCTGGTGGGCGCCTTGGATGACGGCTTCCTTGATTGGCGGCGCGATCCTCGTCGCGAGCGGCGCGCTCTTCATCTGGAACCTCGCGCGTTTCCATATCGCAGACGGGGCCCCGCGCGTGGACGCCGCGCCCATGCAATACGCGGTTGCGCTGCACCCCGGCAACGCCCCCGCGGCGCTCAACGGGTTCAGACTGTGGAACATCCTGGTTCTCGTGTTGATGGCCGCGGCTTACGCCCTTCCCATCGCCCACTCCTTTATCGTGAACCCTCCTCACGCACTGGTGCACCGCGTCAATGGATAATAAACCGAAACCACCCCGCGACAGCTTCAGCGTAAAAGCCGTCGGCACCATCGGCGCGAGCGCCCTCATGGCGGGACTGCTGGCGTTCATTGTCATCCCCACCCTGACGGGACGGGAAGACGGCCTCGATGTGTTCACCGCGCTTTGCCGCGCGATTGGATTGAGCGTCGAAGCGCCGTCCCGCGTGACCGGCCACACGGCGGGATCGACCGTGGCCCTAGACCCCGCGACATCGGCGCTTCTGGCGGCGGGCGATCCGGAAAAAGGCGCGGTCATCGCCGGCGATATTTGCGTCAGCTGCCATCTGACGAACGGCGACAGCTCCGATCCGAACACGATCCCGACGATTGCCGGCCAGTCCGCGCGCGCCATCTATAAGCAGCTTCGCGACCTTAAAACCGGCGCGCGCGTGAGCGAGGTCATGAAACCGATCGCCGAAGGGCTCGACGAAAAGCAAATGAGCGATCTCGCGGCCTATTTTGACGGCCTGAGCCCGCGCAACTTCGACAATCCCGAGGTCATCGCGATATCCGAAAGCACGCGCGCCCTCATCGAAAAGGGCGATGCTTCCCGGGCGCTGCCCGCGTGCGCCGCATGCCATGAGGCCCGTGCCGGCGGCCCCTGGGAAGCGCCGAACCTCACCGGGCAGTATCCGGCCTACATCGACACCCAGCTCAAAGCCTATGCGGAAGGCAAACGGCGAAACGACCTTTATGGACGGATGCGCATCATCGCAAAGAAGCTCACGCCGCAGGAGATGCGCGAGCTCTCGGCCCACTACAACGCTCCGGCCTATCCTTTCTGACGCGGC
>JAYRTJ010000192.1:0-3310 GCA_041919675.1 Rhodospirillaceae bacterium
TGCTTGCCGGCCAGATGATGGACCGACCGCTCTTGGTGCTGCCTCTGCTGCAGCACGCCGCGCGGCATCATGCCGATTCCGCCATTGTCACGCTCGGCGCCGACGGCACGGTGCACCGCACCACCTACGCCGAAACCTATGAACGGGTGCAGCGCCTCGCGCACGCCCTGGTGCGCCTCGGGATCAAGCCCGGCGATCGTGTGGCCACGCTCGCCCTCAACACCTTCCGGCACCTCGATCTCTACTTCGCCGTCGCCGGCATCGGGGCGGTCTGCCACACGGTGAACCCGCGCCTTCCGCCCGATCAACTGCGTTATCTCCTCGGTCACGCCGAGGACCGGTTGTTGTTCTTCGACACCTGCTTCGCCGAGCAGGCGGCGGCCCTGGTGGCGGGCGTGCCGACCCTCGAGCGGGTCATTGCCCTCGCCGATGCGGCGCATGCGCCGGCCGACGGCCGGTTCGGCGATCTTCTCGTCTACGATACGCTGATCGCGCGGGAAGGCGCTGCGTTCCCATGGCCGGAGTTCGACGAAAACACCGCCGCCGCTCTTTGTTACACCTCGGGCACCACCGGTCTGCCCAAGGGCGTGCTCTACAGCCACCGTGCGCTGGTGCTGCATTCCTTCGCGGTTGCCGCCAATGGCCTCGCCAGCGCCGGCGACGTGCTCATGCCCGTCGTGCCGATGTTCCATGTGAACGCCTGGGGCATTCCGCACGCCGCGCCGCTTATGGGCGCGCCGCTGGTCTTCGGCGGCCCGGCTTTCGACGGGCCGCGGCTGTTCCATCTCATGGATGAGGAAGCGGTCACCTGTGCCCAGGGCGTGCCCACGTTGTGGCAGGGACTTGTCGCCGAAATGCGCGCGCGCGGGCGCCGGCCAAAAGCGCTGACGCGTGTCGTGGTCGGCGGCGCCGCCGTGTCCGACGCCATGATCCGCGCGTTCGAGGATGAATTCGGCGTCGAGGTCTGTCACGCCTGGGGCATGACCGAGACGACGCCTTTGGGCGTCATCAACCGCCCCAAGGAAAAATTCCAAACCGCGCCGCGCGAGCGCCAGATTCGCCAGAAATTGAAACAGGGGATCGGCGTCTACGGCGTCGAGATCCGAATCGCCGACGGCGAGGGCCGATCCCTGCCCCACGACGGCGCCTCGCAGGGCCATATCCAGGTCCGCGGTCCGTGGATCATCAGGTCGTATTTCAAGGAGGACCATTCGCCCCTGACGGCGGACGGCTGGTTCGATACCGGAGACATCGGCACGCTCGATCCCGACGGTTACATGGAAATCACCGACCGGGCGAAAGACGTCATCAAGTCGGGCGGCGAGTGGATCAGTTCGTCGATGCTTGAAAATGCCGCCCTCGGACATCCTCAGGTTGCCCAGGCGGCGGTCATCGGCGTGCCGCATGAAAGGTGGCTCGAGCGCCCGCTCCTGGTTTGCGTCCCGCGCGGCGCGGCGCCGACTCTTGGCGAGATCAACGCTTTTTTGGCCACGCGCCTGCCGAAATGGTGGCTTCCGGACGCACTCGAATGTGTCGATGCGCTCCCGATCGGCCCCACGGGGAAAATCCTCAAAACCAGGCTGCGCGAACGTTTCAAGCACATCCGCCTTGGGTAACAGCCGAAAAACCCGTTTTGCGGGTTGTTAATTAATTTGTTACACCCTTTTGTGAGGGAACCGTCCGTGGGGGATGGGGAACCGCGAGCCGGCGGTCGGCGCGTCACACCGCAAGTGCATTCACTTGCGCCCGTGCGCCGGCCGACACCGTAGGTTTTGGAGCCCGGTCCTGAAGGGGATCGGGTTTGAGGGACGACCAGAATGGCATTCCTTGGCCGCGCTTCATTTGAAGTGCAGGTATATCGAGAAGGTCGGTGGGCCATCAGCGAGGTGCTGCCCAGCGAGGAAACCGCGCGCCGTAAAGCGCAGGAACTCCTTCTGCAGAAGACATGCGCCGGCGTGCGCATCGTGAAGGAGACCAAGTTCTCCGAAACCAATACCCGCGAGTCCGAGATCTTCAAGCAGATGAAGGAGGTCGAGGACGACGAGGACTTCACCATTACGGCTGTCGAAGAAGCGCCCCTGTGCGAACAGGTGACGGATTTCTATCAAACCGCCGCCCGCAACACGATGGCGCGGATCTTCTCGAAGTATCTCGAGAAGCACGAGATGACGCCGCTCGAGCTTCTGCACAGCCACAAGAACCTCAAGCGCATGCTGAACCTGGACAGCATGGTGCCCTCCGCCGTGGATAAAATTGCAAGCCTGCATACGCGCGCGACCGGCGGGGACGCCCGCAAGCGCAAAGACGTCATTTACGAAGCCGTCGACCGCATCGCCGCGCGGGCGCGCGAAGCGGACGCGAAGCAGCTTCCAGAACTCAAGAACTCGACCCTCGACGAATTGCTCGCCAACATCGATGCGAAGTTCGCCGACAAGGAAGAGCGCGCCTACATGGCGAACGTCGCCTTCGTGCGCACGTCGGTGAACTGGCAGGGGTGGCTGGGCAAGATGGCCCAACTCCTGCCGATGGCGAAGACGCAGAAGGACGAGCGCGCGCGCGCGATGATCGACGAAATGATGGCCGACATCTTCGTCGCGAAGACCGTCATCAAGGATGTGATCGGCGTGTCCAAGCATCTCGGCGACGCCGTCATGCGCATGCTCGACCTGATCGAAGGCAAGTGCAAGCCGACCAAGTTCGCCGCCGAGGACCTGCTCGAACTCCTGAACGCGCTTTTTGTCGCCGACCTTCTGCCGCGTTCGAAGGCCGTGCTGTTCGAGCGTATCGAACGCGATCTCGGCAGCCCTGTGCGCCTGACCAACAGCGAGGATCCGTCCGCCGACAAGGCCTTCTTCGAAGACCTCCTGAAGCGCGCGGTCTCCGACCGCGGTGTGCTCGGCGGGCACTACATGGCCTTCGGCCTCACCGAACGCTGGGCTCGCCTCAGCAATCTCGGCGGCGCCGGCGGCGTCCGGAAAGCCATGGAAGGCGTGCGCGACAAGCTCACCTCCGGCAAACAGAAGTTCCTGTTCCTGCTCGCGATGTTCGATCCGAACGCGGACGCGGAATCCCGCGGCGCCATTGAAGCGCAGATCCGCAATCTTGCCGCGACGCTGAACACCGTTCAGAAGATCGCGCCCGATGCGCGCACCGAAAAGGCGCGCCTGCAGGAGGCCGCCGCGATTCAACGCCTCGTGCTGGACTCCAGTCTCCATGCCGCGCTGCGCGATCCGATCGCCGCGAAATTCGATGAAATCGTCTCCGACTACATCATCGCGGCCGGCGTCATTCAGCGTCTCGATGACGCGCG
>JAYRTJ010000193.1:0-3309 GCA_041919675.1 Rhodospirillaceae bacterium
CCTTTGAACAGCGACAAGGAAATCATGAGCGCGGGCGTGCGAAATTCAAAATGAAACTATTATGAGGGAAATATGAAACTTTCATGACATTTCCGCCGGATCGCGCGCGCCCGCCGCTCCTCCGCGGCGCCGATGCCGATTGTCACAATAACACCTTTTCACTGTAACAAACCCGTCCGACTCGCTGCGTAGATTGCCCCCGCATTCGCAACCACCACACCCATGTCGGGGGAAAGATAAAATGAACAACAGAACGGGTCTTCGCCGGCGCCTGCTTGCAGCCGCTGCGCTCGGCGTCATGACGGCTTCGCCGGCGCTCGCTGAGCAGAGCGCTTCGCAAACGCAATTGGCCGCGGCCTCTTCGTCCGACGCCCTTGATGAAATCGTCGTCACGGCCACCAAGCGTGAAACCAACCTGCAGGACACGCCGATCGCCATCTCGGTGGTCAACACTGAAAACCTGCAAGACCGCCATATCCAGGCGCTGCTCGATCTCGCCGACGGCGCGATCCCGGGCCTGCGCATCGCCACTTTCGAAGCGCGCCAGTCCGCGCTTACCATCGGCATCCGCGGTATCGTGCCGCTCGACGCCAACCAGCCGGCGCGCGAACAGGGCGTCGGCGTTTATCTCGACGGCGTCTACCTCGGCCGTCAGCACGGCCTCAACGCCGCGATGCTCGACATCGAGCGCGTGGAAGTTCTCAAAGGTCCGCAGGGCACGCTCTTCGGCCGCAATACCGAAGGCGGCGCGCTCAGCCTGGTCACGAAGGCTCCGACGGGCGCGTTCGGCGTGCGCGGCACCGCCGGCGTCGGCAACTACGGCGCCCACAACGGCGAACTGCACATCGATCTGCCGGCTGTCGGCAACCTCAGCTTCAAGATCGACGGCGTCGTGCAGTATCAGCGTCCGACCACCAAGAACCCGCTCGCCGGCCAGACGGGCTGGAACTATTTCGACCGCCGCGGCGCCAAGTTCGCCGCGCGCTATGAAACGGACAGCTTCCGCGCCGACTACACCTTCGATGTCGGCAACGAAAAGAACAGCCCGTTCTACAGCCAGCTTCTGAACTACAATCCGAACAACCTCGTGATCGGTCCGGCCTCGGGCGCCCTGCCATCGGGCCAGATCCGTCCGCTGCCGCCGATCGTGAAGGTCGAAGGCGCCGCGCGTCAGAAGGTCGCCGAAATCGGCGTGCCGCAGCAGCCGTCCGTCGACAAGACCCGCGGCCACGCGCTGCATCTGAACTGGGATGTGAACGACAACCTCGAAATCCGCTCCATCTCGGCCTACCGCCGCGTGACCGTGGACCAGTGGGACAACTCGGGCGGCGCGCACCGCGTCCCGCAGTTCGTCGCGGGCGCCGCGTTCAGCCGCTACAGCCTCGCGACCCTGAAGCAGTGGCAGATCAGCCAGGAGGTCCAGGCGGTCGGCAAGGCCGGCGACAATTTCGACTACGTGGCCGGTCTCTTCTACTTCAAGGAACGCGTCGAGGACGACGCCGCGACGCCGAACACCAACCAGTGGAACGCGGACGGCACGGGCTACACCATCCTCGATCCGGCGCTGACCCTCCCGGGCCGCCGCGTGATCGACCGCGCCAGCGTCGCCTACGCCAAGAGCTACGCCGCCTTCGCGCAAGGGACCTACACCTTCGCCGACGATTGGCACCTGACGGCGGGCGCGCGTTATACCCACGACGACAAGAACGGCAGGCTCTTCACCATCAACAACTTGCCGACGAACCTGACGTTCGAAAGCGCGAACGACCGCGTCGACCCGATGGCGACCTTGGCTTACGACATCGATGAAGACGTCAACGTGTACGGCAAGTTCTCGACCGGCTACCGCTCGGGCGGCGCCAGCTCGCGCTCGCTCACCTACCGCCCGTTCGGTCCGGAAAAGGTCAACTCCTACGAAATCGGCGCGAAGACCGAACTCCCGGACCGCCGCGTGCGCTTCAACATGGCCGCTTACATGATGGATCGTACCGGCAGCCAGATCGACTTCAGCGTGGTCGCCGGCGTCATCCCCGGCTCGACCCGCAACACCGTCGAAACCGTCAATGCCCCGGGCACGACGAAGATCCGCGGCGTCGAGTTGGAAGGCACGTTCAAGCTGACCGACGAGCTGACGGCCAACGCTTCGTACGCCTACACCGCCACGAAGATCCCGCCGACGGTGAACCCGTTCAACAACGTCGCGCAGCCGGTGTTCATCGTCTTCACGCCGAAGAACGCGGCCTCGGCCGGCCTCGACTACGCCCGTCCTTACGACGCGTTCACCTTCAAGGCCCACCTCGACGGCAACTATGCCGACGCGACGCAGACCTTCGACCAGACGGACGTGAAGAACGACAAGTCGTTCATCATGAACGCCCGCCTGTCGCTCGCGGACATCGACGTGGGCCGCGGCGCTTTCGCGGCCTTCTCGCTGTGGTCGCGCAACCTGCTCGACGAAACGCACGTCTACCGCCGCGACCCGGCGAACCGTGCGACCCTCGGCGACTACGGTAACCTGAACGCCCCGCGCACCTTCGGCGCCGAAGTCAGCGTGAACTTCTAAAACCGGGCTTCTTCCGAAGCGAAAGCGCCCTCCCCGTCAGGAGCGGGCGCTTTTCTTCTGGGCTCACCCCGCGCGGCGTGGCATGTGCCGTGTCGATGTGAGAAACTTTTGCGACAGACCCATGGCTGAAATCGAACTTAAGCTTCGTGGAACGCCGGCGCGCTTGAAGGCCGTTCTCACGCGTTTGCAAAAACGCGCGGTGAAGGGCTCGGCCTTCACGAAGAACCTGCACGCGGTTTATTTCGATACGGCCAAGGACGACCTTCACGCCAAGGGCCTCTCGCTGCGGGTGCGCGAGGAAGGCGGCTGTTTCGTCCAGACCCTCAAGCAGACGCCGGCCGGCGGCGAAGCGCTGACCAGGGGAGAATGGAGCGACCGGGTCGCGGCCGCAGCGCCCGAACTCCTCAATACGCACAGCGGCCGCAAGCTGCGCCAGGTCTGGAGAGACATCCGCCTGTTGCCGCGCTTCCG
Source organism: Rhodospirillaceae bacterium (assembly GCA_041919675.1). Taxonomy (GTDB): domain Bacteria; phylum Pseudomonadota; class Alphaproteobacteria; order Rhodospirillales; family Rhodospirillaceae; genus SHVO01. Next base: position 3,035 of record JAYRTJ010000193.1, read on the forward strand.
CACCGTCATCGCGCGCAGCGGTTTCGTCCTCAGTCCCAAGCCCGGCACGGAAATCGAGATCGTGCGTGACGAGGGCGAGATCCGCGTCCTCGGGCGCGACGGCGGCGCGGCCGCGGTGTCCGAGATCGAGATCGAACTCAAAAAAGGTCCGCTCAGCGCCGTGTACGGGCTCGCGCTGGAGATCGTCGCGAAAACCCGGGTGCAGATCGAGCCTCGCGGAAAATCGGACCGCGGCTACGCGCTCCTGTCGCCCGGCGCCGCGGCCCTCTCCGTGA
>JAYRTJ010000194.1:0-3115 GCA_041919675.1 Rhodospirillaceae bacterium
TTGAACACGCAAAGCGACTCTCCTTTATCGCGTGTTCCGTTGTGCATGAAAGTGAAATTCAGGACCACTTCACACTGCTCCGGTTTTTCATACGTGCTGAAGACGGTATAACCGCGGGCATGGGTTTCGGCGCGGAATGTCGCTGCGTCGGCCGCGGTCCAGATTGCCGTGCAGGCGATCGCGGCGACGAGAAAAAGAGACTTGTTCATCTTGATTCCCTCTGTGGTGGCTTCGGAAACGGGTCGCCCAGCTCATACGGAACCAAGTCCTGGCCAACCATCACCGCAAGATTGAAGGCCGCCTTTATGTTCGGCCCGCGGCTCAGCGCGCGCCGGTACCAGTAAGCGGCCACCTGTGGGTTCACGTTGCCGATCTTCCCCTCCTGATAGATATATCCGATCATGAATTCCGCAACGGCCAAACCCTGGTCGGCGGACTTCCAGAAGAAGGGGAACGCGCCGGGCCAGCTGGATGCGAAGCCCGCCTGGCCGTTCGAGATCAGGACACCCATCATGTATTGGGCTTCCCGGTGTCCCTGCGCGGCGGCTTTTTCGTAAAGCAACGCGGCCTGGGCCTCATTTTTCTCCACGCCGGTGCCGTTCGAATAGGCCGTCGCCAGCCAATGTTGGGCGTCCGCATTATTCCTGTCGGCCGCCTCCTTCAAGAGCTTGATTGCCTTTGGAACGTCTGCGGCGACGTCCTGGCCGCGTCCGTATCGTGCGCCGAGTTCCGCTTGCGCCTGAAGGTCGCCTTGCGCCATGCGCCCCTCAAGCTCCGCGATCGTCAGTTTGTCGAGGGCCGGCGGCTGCTGCCGCTCGGCGGCGGAAATGCCGGACTCGACCGCGCGGGCCGGCATAGACGGAACGGCGGCAAGGGCGGCGAAAAGCGGGATGAACTTGAACGACATCGGACGATAGGTCTCTTTAGGGTTTCGGTTGGGAGACGGTTTGCGGCGCCGGCTCCTCGGCCGGCGGGCGCGCCCATTCACCCAGCTTGGACCGGAACGCGTCGCGGACGCGCTGCGCGGTTTCCGGGCCGTCGATGATGTAGGGCGTGATCAGGACGATCAGCTCGGTGCGGTCGATCGAATGCGAGCCGCTCTTGAACAAATTGCCCACCAGCGGAATGTCCTTGAGGTAAGGGATGCCGGAATTTCCCTTACTGAAATTCTCCTGGATCATGCCGCCCAGCAGCACGGTCTCGCCGTCATTGAGCGATAACGTGGTTTGAAGCGAGCGGTTGATGATCAGCGGGCTCTGAACGCCGGACAAATCATTCGCCTGCGCCGAACTCACCTGCTGCGACACGGTCAGTTCCACGCGCCGGTTGGAATTGATGACCGGCTGGACGTTCAGGATAACCCCGGTATCGCGGTACTGAATCGACTGCAGGATCGAGGTGTTGCCTTGCACCTGGCCGGCCGCCGTTTCCTGGGCGGTGATGATCGGCACTTGGGTGCCGACACTGATCGCGGCGGCCTTGCCGCTGGACGTGACCAGGCGTGGGCTCGACAGCACCTGAAGGCGATTATTGCTGGCCAGTGCGTTGACCCGGGCCATGATCTGGGCGCGGCTGCGGATCAAGTTGAAGAACAATCCGCCGGTATCCGATTTAACGATGGTTTGGTTCTGCGCGACCGCGCGTTCGCTGTCGTAGTCCATGATGATGCCGAGGTTTTCGCTGTCGCGCAGGGTCACTTCGGCGATGGTGGCTTCGATCATGACCTCGAGCGGCGCGCGGTCCATCTGCTGCACCAGGGTGCGGAACTGGGCGTACTCCTCCGCCGTGCCGACGAAGATCAGCGCATTGCGCTGCTCATCGACCATAATTCGCTGACGGCCGATGGAAGATGATGAGGACACCCCGGTCGATGCGGTGGCGGTCGGGGCCGCGGTGTTGACCGTCATCGGCACGCTTGCCCCGCCCATGCCTTCGATCACGGCCGCGATATCTTTCGCCTGCGCGTTGTAAACCTGGTGGTAGAAGGCGCCCTGGCTGCTCACGGTTTGCGACGGTTGATCGAGCTCCGTCGCCCACTGGAGAACGTGCTGCAGTCCCGCTTCGCTGGTCGAAAAAGCGATAATGACATTGAGCGCTTCGACAGGGATCAGTTTGATCGCCGCTTGCGAACCGCCGGTCGTGCCTATGCTGTATCCTTCCGCCGTGAGGATTTCGGTCAGCTGCTGGGCCAGTTTCTGTGAGCTCCAGAAGGCGGGTGAGATTTTTAGGCTCTGATTGCCCGACATATAAGGTTGATCGAGCGTCTCGATGATCTCAACCGCCGAGCGGACGTCCTCGTCGCTCCCGAGCAGGACAAGTCCGTTTGCCGTCGGCAGGGCGATGGCCTGAATACGGTCGCCCATGATGAGGTTCAACCAGATCGTCATGTTCCCTTGCGGGACGCTGTCGAGCGGATGGAAGTAGAACAGGGGCCGGATATCGGAAGGAACTGAGCCCGCTGTGCGTGAGCGGATGATGCGCGGGATCGGCTTCTTGACGTTGGCGGCTTCGACGATACGGTAGACGTTGTTCGAATAGACGACGCTGATGCCGTAGTTGCTCAGCACTTCTGTCACGAGCGTAAAGAATTCATTGGGGCCGAGCGGCCCCGCGGTCCGCAGGGTGACCATCTGGTCGCGCTGCATGACCGTGCTGTCGATTTCGAAAGTCACCTTCAAAAGCTCGCCGAAAACGGTGTTGACGAACGCGGGCAGTCGGATGCCTTCGAGGTTGATGCTGATGGGCTCGCCCGTCAGCCGGGGCGGTGTCGAGGACAAAATCGGTTCCGCGCGGCCACGGCCTTCCGGAACGCCGGGGCCGGCTACGGCGGTCAGCTTGTCGCGGCGCGTGACGGGGGCGCCTCCCGCCAGCGCGACGGATTCGGCGCGATCTGCGGCTTTCGGAATTCCCAGGGGCTCCGTGATCGGCGTGGGCTTCGGCGCACAGCTTTGCAAGGCAAACGAGGCCGCCAGCGCAAGGCAAAATTTCGCACGCGTGATTCTCTTGAACGAGGCTTTCATTACTTCTTCCCACTTCCGGCCGCGAGGTTGTCCGTCTTGGCGGCGCCGAACAGCTTGAGCACGCGCTCTTCGCCATTCTCATCATAAATTAGTTC
>JAYRTJ010000195.1:0-2966 GCA_041919675.1 Rhodospirillaceae bacterium
AGCGCGGCGGTGATGCGCACGCCTTGGCCGTCGGAGGCCCGCTGGGTCGAGACGATGATGGCATCGTCCCCCAGTTCCTCACGCACCATGCGCATGGCTTCCGCCATGGTCGGCGCATTGTACGACTTAAGCCGCATCCAATCCCCGCACCAGTTTCACGCCGCGTCCGGCGCTCCTGGCCCCTGTCGCTCTTTCAGCTAGATCTGGCCCACGGTCCGGATCTTCGCCTTCGGATGAATTTCGTTCTGTGACATTACCACGGTCATGGGCCGGAAGCGGTCGATAATCGAGCGCACATAAGGCCGGACGGTCGGCGATGTCAGAAGCACAGGGGTTTCCCCTTGCATCGCAAAGCGCTCGAAGTTCTGGCGCACGGCCGTGATGAAGTCCTGCAGCCGCGACGGCGCCATGGACAGCTGGCGGTCGTCGCCTTGACCGGTGAGCGACTCGGCGAATTCCTGCTCCCACTCCGGCGAGAGCGCAACCAACGGTATGACTCCGTTCTCGTCGACGTTCTTGTCCGACAACTGGCGCGAGAGGCGCGCGCGCACATGCTCGGAAATCATGAGCACGTTGCGGGTAATGGCGCAGGCTTCCGAAATGCCTTCCAGGATCGTCGGAAGGTCGCGGACCGAGATGCGTTCGTTGAGCAGGTTCTGCAGCACGCGCTGGATGCCGGCCACCGAGATCTGCGACGGGACGACTTCGCCGATGAGCTTCTGCTGTTCCTTGTCGAGTTCGTTGAGCAGCTTCTGCGTCTCGGTGTACGAGAGCAGCTCGGCCATGTTGTCGCGCACGACTTCGGTGAGGTGCGTGGTGATGACGGTCGGCGGGTCCACGACGGTGTAGCCGCGGAACAGGGCTTCCTCGCGGTTGGCCGGATCGATCCACAGCGCGGGCAGGCCAAAGGTCGGTTCCTTGGTGCGCTCGCCCGGCAGCGAGATTTCTTCGCCGCGCGGATCCATGACGAGCAGCATGTTCGGGCGCAGGTCGCCTTTGCCCGCTTCGACTTCCTTGATGTAGACGGCATAGGAGTTCGCCGGCAGCTGCATGTTGTCCTGGATGCGCACCGCGGGCATCACGAAGCCCATGTCGGTGGCCAGCGCGCGGCGCAGCGACTTGATCTGGTCGGTGAGGCGCTTGTTGTCGTTGTTGATCAGCGACAGGAGCCCGTAGCCCAGCTCCAGGCGCACCATGTCGATCTTCATGGCCTGGCTGATCGGCTCTTCCTGGACCGGCACTTCCTGCTTCGACTTGATCTCTTCGAGCTGCTTGGCCTTCGTGGCCTTGGCGCCGTTCTGGAACGAAACATAGGCGGCGATGCCGCCGGTGACGCCGGCGAGCAGAAGGAACGGCAGCGCCGGCACGCCCGGCAGAACGGCCATGCACACCGCGAGGAAGCTGCTCATGCCGAGCGCTTTGGGGTTCTTGGTGAACTGCGCGGCGAGCGCCGAGTCCATCGTGTCCTTGATGCCGCCTTTCGAGACCATAAGACCGGCGGCGGTGGAAACGACGAGCGCCGGGATCTGGGTGACGAGGCCGTCACCGACGGTCAGGCGGGTATAGGTGTCGGCGGCTTCGGCGAAGGGCAGGCCGCGCTGGGCCATGCCGATGATCATGCCGCCGATGACGTTGATGGCTGTGATGATGAGGCCGGCGACCGCATCGCCGCGCACGAACTTCGAGGCGCCGTCCATGGCGCCGAAGAAGTCGCTTTCTTTCTGCAGGTCTTCGCGGCGCGCGCGCGCTTCCTGTTCGTCGATCAGCCCCGCCGAAAGGTCGGCGTCGATGGCCATCTGTTTGCCGGGCATGGCGTCCAAGGTGAAGCGCGCCGTCACTTCGGCGATGCGCGTCGAGCCCTTGGTGATGACCATGAAGTTCACGAGGGTGAGGATCGCGAAGACGATCACCCCGATGATGAAGTTGTCCCCCATGATGAAGCCGCCGAACGCCTGAATGACGTGGCCGGCGGCGTGGGTGCCTTCGTGGCCGTGGCTCAGGATGAGGCGGGTCGAGGCGAGGTTGAGGGCGAGACGCAAAAGGGTCGCGATCAGCAGCACGACCGGGAAGGAGTTGAACTCCATCGCGCGGCTGATGAACACGACGGTCATCATGATCAAGACGGCGAGGGTGATCGAAAGCGCCAGCGAGATGTCGAGCAGCCATGCCGGCAGCGGCATGATGAGCACGACCATGATGAGCACCAAGCCCATCGCGAAGCCGAGATCGCCGCGGCGCAAGGACGCCGCGATGCGGTCGCTCATCTGCCCGAAATCAAAACCCGGGAACGCGCCGCCTTGCGCAACCGCGGACGGGCCGGCCGGCGCGGGGACGCCCGCCCCGCCTGGTTGCGCTGTTTGTTCGGCCATCCTCGAACCCTCTTGAACCCCAAGCCGCGCACCTTCCCGGCGGCGGCGAAAACGCGCTCTAGCCCGTTAACTTTTGCCCGCCCGTGGTTAACACCTCGTTTAAACCGGCAATTTTTGCCCATCAGATTTGAGCTCAAAATATTTGGGGTCAGACTCCATTTCTTTAATTTACTCTGACCCCAAAATGATTTACGCTCTTTCATTCATTATTTCAGAGGGTTAGATGGCGCGTCTGGGCCGGTATTTTGTGGCGGATCAGCCCCTGCATGTAATCCAGCGCGGCAATAATAAAAGCCGCATCTTTTTTACCCGTGACGACGCCACCGCTTTCCTGGGGTGGCTGGGCGACGCCGCGGAGCGCTACGGCCTTTCGATTCACGCCTACGCGCTCATGCCCAACCACATCCACCTGCTCGCCTCGCCGCAGGACGCCGAGAGCCTTCCGCGCACCATGCAGTCGGTCGGGCGGCGCTATGTGCGCTACCTGAACCGGCGCATCGAACGCTCGGGCACGCTGTGGGAAGGGCGCTACCGCGCGACCGTCGTCGATACCGACACCTACTTCATGCGTGTCGCCCGCTACATCGAGCTGAACCC
>JAYRTJ010000196.1:0-2963 GCA_041919675.1 Rhodospirillaceae bacterium
CGACGACGCTTATGTCGGCGGCGACATCGTCGCGGTGACCAGCCAGGAGAACGGCAAGGTCATCAAGCTCCGGGCCGATAACACCCAAACCGTGAAACGCGGCGACGTGCTGGTGGAACTCGATCCCCTGCGCGCCCGGGTCGCCATGGACGCCGCCGAGGCCGAATTGGCCCGCACCGTGCGCGGCGTGCGCGCCAAGTTCTCGCGGGTCGAGGAATTGCGCGCCCAGGAAACTTCGGCGCGGATCGCGCTGACCCAGGCCCGGAACGACCTTGCCCGCCGCCAGAAGGCCAGCGACACCATCTCGCAGGAGGAACTGGCGCACGCGCGTGACGCGGTGACCCGGGCGGAAGCCGCGATCAACGTCGTTCAGGGCGCCATCGCCCAGGCCCTCGCGAGCGTCGAAGGCGCCAAGATCGCCGACAATCCGGATGTGCTCGCGGCCATCGCGCATGTGCGCGATGCCAGCATCACCTTGGGCCATATGCAGATCACGGCCGCCGTCGATGGCGTGATTGCCCAGCGCGGCGTGCAGATCGGCCAGATGATCGGCACGGGAACGCCGCTGATGGCCGTCGTGCCGGTCGATGGGCTTTGGATCGACGCCAACTTCAAGGAAGGCCAGCTTGGCGAAATGCGGATCGGCCAGCCCGTGACGGTCGAGGCCGACCTCTACGGCGACGACGTCACCTACCACGGCAAGGTGATCGGCTTCTCGGCCGGGACGGGCAGCGCCTTCGCCCTGCTGCCGCCGCAGAACGCCTCGGGCAACTGGATCAAGATCGTCCAGCGCGTGCCGGTGCGCATCGCGCTCGACCCGAAGGAGCTGCGTGAGCATCCCTTGCGCATCGGCCTGTCGGTGCGCGCCGAGGTGGACCTGCGCGATCAGTCGGGCGCCGTGATGGGCACATCGACCCATGCGCGTGAAGTCGCGACCGAGGTCGGCGCCATCGAGGCGGCGACGGATCAGGTCATCGCGCGCATCCTGTCGGAAAACGGCGCGTAATCCATGTCCGGGCCGGGACAACAGGCGCCGCTCAACGGCGCACAGCTTGCCGTCACGTCGGTCGCGCTCGCGCTCGGCACCTTCATGCAGGTGCTGGACACGACCATTGCCAACGTCTCTCTGCCGACCATCGCGGGGAACCTCGGCGCCAGCACGAACCAGGGCACATGGGTGATCACGTCCTTCGCCGTGGCCAACGGCGTGGCGGTGCCGCTGACCGGCTGGCTCATGGGCCGTTTTGGGGTTGTGCGCACCTTCGTGACCTCGGTCTTGTTGTTCACACTGGCCTCGTTCCTGTGCGGCATCGCCTGGAGTCTGGAAGCGCTCATCGTGTTCCGCATCCTTCAGGGCGCCGTATCGGGACCGATGATCCCGGGCTCGCAGGCGCTGCTGATCTCCATCTTCCCGCCTCAGAAACGCGCGGCGGCGCTCGGGATCTGGTCGATCACGACCCTTGTGGCGCCGATTATCGGCCCGGTGCTCGGCGGGTTCATCTCGGACAACTATCACTGGAGCTGGATTTTCCTGATCAATATCCCGGTGGGTCTCGGCACCGCCTTCCTGTGCTGGATCAACTTGTCCAAGCGCGAAACGCCCACCCGTAAACTGCCGATCGACAGCATGGGCCTTGCCCTCTTGGTGATCTGGGTCGGGGCGCTGCAGATCATGCTCGATCTCGGCAAAGACGCCGATTGGTTTGAATCGGGCGAGATCATCATTCTCACGATTGTCGCCGTGATCGGCGCCGCTGCGTGGATCATCTGGGAGATCACGGAAAAGCACCCCATCGTCGATCTGTCGCTGCTCAAGCGCCGCAACTTCCTGCTCGGCACATTGGCCCTTTGCCTGGGCTATGCGGTGTTCTTCGCGAACATCCTTTTGCTGCCGCTGTGGCTGCAGACCAACGTTGGGTATAACGCGACGTGGGCGGGGCTGGTGGCCGCGCCGGGCGGGTTCATCGCGGTGCTGATCACGCCGCTGACTGCCAAGATGCTGGCGAAGTTCGACGCGCGCTGGGTGGCGAGCGTCTCCTTCGTCGCTTTCGCCGCGTCATATTTCATGCGCGCCGGCTATACGAACGACGCCAGCTTCTGGGACTTCGCCATTCCGCTGCTCGTCAACGGGATCGCGACCGGGACGTTCTTCGTGAGCACCATCACGCTGTCGCTGGACGGCATCCCGCCCGAACGTATCCCGTCGGCCTCGGGCATCGCGAACTTCAGCCGCATCACGGCCGGCAGCTTCGCGGCCTCCATCGCCACGACAATGTGGGATCAGCGCGAGGCGCTGCATCAGAACCGCCTGGCCGACGCCACCAGCGCTTTCAACATCAATACCCAGATGGCCTTGGATCGTCTGCATAGCTTTGGCTTCACCGATCTGCAGGCGGTGGCGGCGCTGACGCGCAGTTTGCTTACGCAGGCCTATCTCCTGGCGGTCACCGACCTGTTCTGGATCTCCGGTTGGTTGAGCATCCTTGCCATTGCACTCGTGTGGATGGCGCGGCGTAACCGTGGCGCGGCCAGCGGTCCGGTCGCGGCGGACTAGCAGCGCGCGCTTTTCTCGTTCCAGGCGCGTTCAAAGATTCGCCTCATTCGTCCGCTATCGTTCTTGCAGACTCCGTGGATTGGCTGCCGCGGAGATCGATCCGGGAGCATGAGCGATCGTGACCGAAGTCGACATCCGTCTTGCCGGACAGCGCCTTATCGCGGCCTACGGCACAGAGGCCTGGTTCATCGCCGCCGATCTCGCGGTGGCGGCGGCGCGCGCGGGCAACGAGGGCGCGGCCGATTTATGTAACCGCATCGCCCAAGCCATCGAAGAAATGGGCATCACGCAGTACCGCGTACAGTAGGCGCGAAACACCGCCGGTACCGGCGCGTTATCTCCTGGCCTCAATAGAAAGCAGGAGATGACATGGGTAAACACGCTCCCCCAATTCCACCCGCCGGCCGCA
>JAYRTJ010000197.1:0-2957 GCA_041919675.1 Rhodospirillaceae bacterium
CAAGATCTCTTTCAACAGGCGATCCAAGACAGGGCTCCTCAATTCCGTTCGGTTGAACGGTAGAAGGCGGATACGTCCATTTCGATACGCGCATTCCGCCCCGCGCGCACGATCATGCGGTCCACGACGACGGCTTTGTCGGCCTCGGCGATGTCCGCCAGGAATTGCGCCAGCCCGGAACCGTCGAAGGGAAGGATCAGTTTGGCGGTCATGCGCTGAACGGTTGAAAGTGGCGATGCCTCGCCCGACGCTGTCTGGCGAACCAGCGGGATGCGCCGCACCTGGATCGGCGCGACCGGTTCAAGTCTGTGCGGACCCATACGGTCGCGCAGCCATCGCTCGAAGCTCGCATCCGCGAGACCCGGCGTCTGTGCGACCCACAGCCGTTCTTCCAGCAAGGATTTCAGCACCTGGCTCTGCTGCTTTCGTTCGTCCCACCCGCCGGATTTGATCTGCGCTTCAAGGCGCGCTTTCTCGACCTGAGCGCGCTGATAGCCGCGTTCCAGGCCTGAAACCATTTGATGCAGGGCGATAAGGGCTGCGAGGAGCAAAATGCCTGCGACCGCCGAGATCAGCATTTTGAGGCGATCGGTCAGGACGATCGGGCCGAACCTGCTGTGGGCTTCCGCCTGTAGGCGCTCCAGCAGCTTGTGAAGCGTGGGAAATGAATTCTTCATGACGTCGGCCATTGCTTGGGATCGACTTGCATACTCAGCCGCAGCTCGCGTTGCTGGTTTCCGACCGTGCCCGAGACGTTGGAGAAATGCTCGTCCTTCTCAAACATCTCGATGAAGAAGGGCGCTTCCAACGGACGATCGGCCTGGATGACGAGTTGCAGGGTGCCGGCGTCGAAATTCCATTCGTCGATCTTGACCTTGCTGTCGCTCAGCAGGGCGCTCGCCACGTTCATCGTCTCGAACTGCGACGGTATGTTCTCGAGCCCGAGATAAGTTTCGATGTTCTCGAGGTTGGTGAAGGCGGCGGCGCGGTCGGCGCGGATACTCTGATTGGCGGCCGTCAGCTCGGCGATCGACGATTCCACCCGCATCGTGCCGGCCAGAAGCACCGCGGCCTGGGCCAGATAGTAAAGGAACGGAGCGGCGGCGACGGCTGCGGCAATGGCCGCCGCGCGTTCATTTTGAAGCAAGCTGAAAAGATCCGTCACCGGCGCGCTGGTCACGGTCCACGGCAGCTCAAGCAATTCGCTTTCCGTGACGGCCGGACTCCCAAGCGGCGCCTGGGTCAAGTCGACGCCGGCGGAGCGCAGAAAGATGGCCCAATCCCGGGGGGCGGGCGCCTGCGGCCACCAGCGCGTCGCGGCGAGGAGGCCTCCTTTCCAGACCTGTCCTTCAACGCCATCGGACATCTGGGCGAGGCGAATGCCGTCTTCCATGGGGGCGCGGAAGAAGGTCTCGGGCCACACCGTGCAGCGCTGCGCGCTTTCGCCCGCCTCGGCGATGGAAGCGGCGACCATGTCGGCGTCCCAGGCATACACGCACGCACGGCTGCCAACCCACTGGGCGGCAAACTGGGGCGCGGGAAACGGGGCCCATTTGCGGACCATGAGCGCGAGCGCCGACCTGCGTTTGGACTCCGGCAGGCCTTCGCCGAGCTCGAAAACATGCTGGCGAACGAAGCGCCGGCCAACGATCCAATTCGTGCGTCTATCGGATCCCGATAGCCGTGAGATGCCCGTCGCTGCTTGAAGTAAGCGTTTCGGGGGTTGGGAAAGTGAGCTGCGGATCGAGCCCGTCAAGCGTTCCGCTTTGCAGCGAAGGGATTCGGAAAGCATAGTCCACCTGCCAAGGCTGGTTTTGTCCACGAGGAACAAGGGTGAGTGAGATGCGCGTACGCTCGGCCGTCGTGCGATTGACGAAATCTATCACCATGCAACTGCCGGGTGACGTGCCGAAAAAGAAGGCTTCGTTCGGAACCGAGATGTTCGCCAGTTCCAGAAACTCGCGCGCGTGACGAAAACTTCCGGCCTGACGCCGTTCGACGATGAATTTCGCGGCATCTTCCGTAAGGCCGGGTGTATGCACGATCAACGACGCTTCGGGGGCCGTATTCGGATTGAAGCCGGCGGTCGTGCATGTCGAGAAGATCGGAGCCTTCAGATCGTCTTCCCAGATCCGCGGGACTTGGTCCCATCCGAGGATGTTCTGCGCTTCCATCGGCGTGGTGAGGCGCGCATTCGTGGGGGGCAGTCGCCGGAGCTGGTCGTAGTCGGGCTTTTCGGCGCCGGCCAGGCGAGTAAACTCGTCCTCGTCCACCCAGTCCTGCAGCGTGTCGGGGAGCTGGCTGCGCAACGCCTCGGACGTATCGTAGAGCGCAAGCAGGCGCCGCAGCAGCGGAGGTTGGATCCGGTTCAAGTTGATCAGGCCGCGTCCGTCCTGAATCTGGATGATGTAGTCCCGATTGTTTTCCATGACGTAGGGCCGGCGGTCGAACGCGATCACCCGCGAGGTCTCCTGCATCGCATTGGACATCGCCATGAAGGTGTCGACTGGGGCGTTCTTCTTATCCCCCTCGACCGGCTGGTCCACGGCGATACCGACTTCCAGCCCCCGGTAGGTCATGGGCCGCGTCGCCAATGCGAAAATGAGTTCGCTCTTTGCGTTCGAAAGCGCGATCTCGTCGTCGACGCGCGAACGCAGAGTCCGGGCGTTCTCGGTGGCTACGCCGATCCACGTGCTGATCGCGGCGATGCCCAGGCCGAAAAGCGCGATGATCCACAGCGTCAAGGCCAGGATGAAGCCTTTCGCGTGCGCGCGCTTGGGAGCGCTGGGCGGCTGTGTGAACGTGAGAAGCACTTCTTGGAACCTTCATTCGGACCTGCGGCGTGCGGCACGGCGCACGTATCGACAGGCCCAAAGCGAGCGGCTTATGGCACGGCGCAGATACTATCGGCGCCCCGTCCAAGAGGGAGTTAAATCATTGTCAGGCCGAGGCCTTCA
>JAYRTJ010000198.1:0-2905 GCA_041919675.1 Rhodospirillaceae bacterium
GCCTGACCGCGCGCATCAAGGCGCTCAAGGCCGGCTGAACCCTCGGGGACAGCAGCGCTGCACGAAAACCCGGCTTCGGCCGGGTTTTTTGTTGCCCGATGCCGATGGAGGCCGGCCGCATGCACGCGCAGAGCGGACCCGGGCGCGTGGATGGCTTCGCCGGACATGCGGTTGCGGGCTGGCGCCTGCTCTGCGGCCCGCGCCGTGCGCAGGCCGGCGACATTCGACTTCACGAAAGACGCCTCAGCCGGCATCGGCGGGCCTGGTTTCGGCAGGCGCGCCGCCAGCCGCGGCTTTCGCCTCGGCATCGGCTTCCAGTTGCGCTTCGCGCAGACGATCGAAGAAATGCTGGATCTCCAGCATGATCGGCCACGTGCCCTCGCGCGAGATCGCCGACACCATGAACCACGGCTGGGTCCAGCCCAGTTCGACGACGATCTCCTCGGCACGGGCGCGGGCCTCGTCCTCGAACATCAGGTCGGCCTTGTTCAGCACCAGCCAGCGCGGCTTTTCCAGCATTCCCGGATCGTGCTTGCGCAGCTCGTGCTCGATCGCCCGGACCTGTTCGGCCGGCGAGGCGGCGACCATGCCCTCCCCGCCCTCGTCGCCGTAGGACATGGGCGCCATGTCGACCAGATGCAGCAGCAACCGGGTGCGCTGCACATGGCGCAGGAACTGGGCACCGAGACCGGCGCCTTCGGCGGCACCTTCGATCAGGCCCGGAATGTCGGCGATCACGAAGCTGCGGTGGGGCTCGACGCTGACCACGCCGAGATTCGGATAGAGCGTGGTGAAGGGATAGTCGGCGACCTTCGGCGTCGCCGCCGAAACCGCGCGGATGAAGGTGCTCTTGCCCGCGTTGGGGAACCCCAGCAGGCCCACGTCGGCCAGCAGTTTCAGTTCCATCCTCAGCGTGCGCTCTTCGCCCGGCAGGCCCGGCAGCGCCTTGCGCGGGGCGCGATTGACCGAGCTCTTGAAATGCATGTTGCCGAGTCCGCCCTTGCCGCCCTTCGCCACCAGCAGGCGCTGACCGTGACGGGTGAGATCGCCGATGACCTCGTCGGTCTCCACGTTGGTGACGACCGTTCCGACCGGCACGACGACCGTCAGGTCTTCGCCGCCCTTGCCGTACATCTGCCGTCCCATGCCGTTCTCGCCGCGCTGCGCGCGGAACGCGCGCTGGTGGCGGAAATCGACCAGCGTGTTGAGATTCTCGTCCGCCTGCAGATACACGCTGCCGCCGTCGCCGCCGTCGCCGCCGTCCGGGCCGCCCAGCGGGATGAATTTTTCGCGCCGGAAACCGACGCAACCGTTGCCGCCGTTACCGGCGAACACCTGGATTTCGGCTTCGTCGACGAGTTTCATGGGAGGGCTTCCGGAGAGGTCGGTATTGACGGGAAACGATGATGCGGGAGTGCAGTCTGACGATGCGTCGCACAAACGAAAAGCCCCGCCGGAGCGGGGCCTTTCGCGGAATGCACGTCGCGATCAGACGATGCTGACGGTACGACGCTTGTTGGCGCCCTTCACCGAGAACTCGACCTTGCCGTCGACCAGCGCGAACAGGGTGTGATCGCGGCCGAGGCCGACGCCCGGACCCGGATGGAACTGGGTGCCGCGCTGACGGACGATGATGTTGCCGGCTTCGACGGCCTGACCGCCGAACAGCTTGACGCCGAGATATTTCGGGTTGGAGTCGCGGCCGTTGCGCGAGGAACCTACGCCCTTTTTATGTGCCATGGCGGCTTCTCCTTACTTGTTGATGCCAGTGATCTGGACTTCGGTGTAATGCTGCCGGTGGCCCATCTGCTTGCGATGGTGCTTGCGGCGACGGAATTTGACGATGCGGATCTTGTCGGCGCGGCCGTGGCCGAGCACCTTCGCGGTGACGCTGGCGCTCTTGAGCGCGTCGCCGAGGGTGACGCCTTCGCCATCGCCGAGCATCAGGACGTTGTCGAACGTGATCTCGCTGCCGGCTTCGGCTTCGAGCAGTTCGACGCGGAGCGTCTCGCCTTGCATCACGCGGTATTGCTTGCCGCCGGTGACCAGAACTGCGTACATGAACGGATTCCTCTGTAGTTATGGATGTCGCTGCCGGTGGATCGCCGGCGGTCTTGCTCAGGTGTTGCCAGATACTGCGGTCTTGCGAAACCGCCCTCGCGGACGGAAAGAGGCGGAATTTTAATGACTTAGCCGAGCTCGCGCAAGCCGCGCCGGGACGCGCCCCGGACCCGCGCATGCGGCCGGAACAGGCTGCCGCAGCATCGGCGCGCGGGTTGAGCGGCTTCCCGGTGCAAGCCGCGTCGAAGCTGCTGCAATGCAGCAATATCGACCGGGATTCGGTTTTCGATGCCGTTTTCACATCGTTACGTTGCTGAAAACCGAACGATTTATTGATCTTCGTCACATTATTGCACGCTTCACGGCCGATATTCGAGCCAACGGCGTCATGGGCACTTGCGGTCTGGCGCGGCCTGCGGCTAGGTTCGGTTCATATTCGTAACCAGATGTAAATGCGGTACAGGGGGCTGAGACCGCGACCGATCGCCGGGGCCGCATCACGGATGCGGGCCCGGTGTCGGGAACGAACGGCGCAAGCCGTACGGTGCAAACCGCACAAGGAGCTCCGCACGATGTCCCCCACCCAACGTCGTCCCTACGCAACTCCCGCTCGTTTCCGCGTCCGCCCCGCGCCCGCATGCGCGCCGCGCGTTCGCCACGCCCCGTCCGCCGTCGTGCGCGACGGGTCGCTCGCCGCCGAGCCCTGACCCGCTCCGTCCCGATTCGCGCTGCCGGCATCGACCGGCGGCGCGCCCGTCTCTGTCCTCCGCCGGAACACAGGAGGACGGATCCCCCCGCCGTCAGTCCATCGACGGCATCTTGTCCCAGGTCCGCATCGCGGGAC
>JAYRTJ010000199.1:0-2883 GCA_041919675.1 Rhodospirillaceae bacterium
GCGCGGCCTCGAAACCCACGAAGGCGTAGATGAACAAGAGCGCCGCCGCGCCCATGGCGCCGATCGAGGGCGCCGGGCCCGGCATCGCGGCGGGGCCGACCGCGAACAGGCCGAGACCGGCCAAGGCGAATAACGGAAGAAGCTTCAGCACCGTGAAAATCGCGACCGTGCGCACGCCCTGTTTCACGCCGGCGATGTTGGCCGCCACGAGTGCGGCGCAGACAAGTCCGAGGAAGGCGATCCGCCCGCCGCCGTCCGCGATCCACGGCCACGATGGGCCGAGGTACGTCACGACGACATTGATGTTCGCGGCGATGGCGGTGACGCGGCCCAGCCACAGCATCCACCCCGACGCGAAGCCGGCCGCCGGCCCAAACGCGGCGCCGGCGTAAAGGACGGGGCCGCCGGAGTCGCGGAAGTAACTCGCGAGTTCGGCGAACGACAGGGCGATGGTGATGAAAAACAGGCCGACCGCGAGGAACAACCACGGCGCCCAGGCGCCGGTGGCCGCCGAAACGGTCGCGGGCAGGACGAAGATGCCCGCGCCGATCATCCCGTTCAGCACCAGAAGCGCGGCGCCGAAGGGCGTTATCGCGCGCCGAAGCGCCGATTCATTTTTCGTCATGCTCAAGCGATTCCCCCCTTCGCGCCAATCGTAACCCTCCTTTAAGACCCCCGGTCTAAGACGGGCGGGGTAAGGCTTCCTTTAAGAAGCCGTAAAGCAGGACATAATGTTCAGCCTCTTGTTGATCCTCATGATCGGCTGCGCGGCGCTCATCGTCGCGAACCTGGTCTCCCAGGCCCGCCCGCCCGTGGACACGGGCCGCCGGTCCACCCTGGCCTAGCCAGCGCGCCCTTAATTCAGCCCCGCGCTTTTTGCGGGCGGGCGTTTAAATCCGCCCCAGATCCGGCGGCGTCTCGCCCACCCAGGCTTTCTTGAAAAGGATCATGTACTGCGCCGCCGCGGCGGTGTCGCCGGCGGCTTTTGACGCTTGGGCGAGGGCATACAGGACAATCCCGTTATTCGGGGCGTCCTGCAGGGCGCTGCGTAACGCCTCAATCGCGTCATTGGTCTTGCCCGCCTTCAGGAGCGCAAGGCCCACCGCCTGGCGCACGGGGAAGTCCCACACCGGCGGATCGAAGCTGCGCAGCTGATCCTGGATCGCAGACGCATCGGTGAAATGTTTCACCGCCTCGTCCCATTTCTTTTCCTGAACGGCGATGCGGCCCAGGGCCACGCTCTCGGCCAGCTGCAGCATCTGCGGCGTGCGTCCGCCGGACTGCATCATCTTGTCGAGGTCGGTCTCGTTGCGCAGCGCCGTCAGCGCGGCGAGTTCCTTGCGCGCGGCGGCCAGGTCGTTCTTGCGGACATAAGCGCTTGCGCGCGCGTACAGACGCACCCCGCGCGGATAGATCGCCGCTTCGGCCGGCTCCGGCAGTTTCAGGAGGTCATCGGGCGCGGCGAACTTCACCTGCGGCATCAATGCGGCGGCGAGATAGAAGTCCGGCCGCGCGACGACGCCCGTGGCGAGAAACGCTTCCAGCCGCTTGGCCAGCGAAAGGGCATGACGCGCGTCGCCCGCCATGCCCGCCGCGGCAAAAGCAAAGTGCAGATTGTGGGCGTAAAGCTGATGGCTGTACACGCCGTCGGCGTTGTTGCCCGCCGCGAGATAAGCGTCGTCCACCTTCAGCGCGTCGAGATTGGCGTTGAGCGCGTCGATATAGCGCCCGCGCCGGTAATAGATATGCGCGGGCATATGCACGATATGCCCCGCCGCCGGCATCTGGGCCGCGAGCGTGTTGGCGAAGGGCTCCGCCTTTTCCGGGCGCGGTCCGCTGTCCATCGCATGGATATAATAATGTATGGCGCCCGCGTGGGTGGGCGCCGCCCGCAGCGCGCGCTCCAGGGCCACCAGGGCCGAGGCGTTGCGCGGCGTCGGCAGTTTGCCGTTCGCGGTCCACCAGCCCGAGGTGCGGCTGTCGTTCAGCGCCGCGTCGGCGTGAAGACTGGCGATGTCCACGTCCGCCGCGAACTGTTGGTACACCTTGAACATGGCGTCGGCATAAGCGGCGTTCAATTGATCGCGGCTTTTCTTGGGGTCGTCCGAATAGCGCAGCGCCAGGGCGCCGATCAGCGCTTGTTCTCGAGATGTCGCGGCCTGCGCCGGCTCTTGCGCGCGCTTCATCGCGGCCAAGGCCGGCGCGTTGTTCTCCTCCGGCATATCGGCGTTCAAGGTCGGACCCAGCGCCAGCGCCTCGCCCCAGGCGCACATGGCGCAGCCGGGATCGGCGGCGCTGGCCGCCCGGAAGGACGCCAGCGCCTCGCCGTAGTTGAACGCGTACACCAGCCGCAGTCCCTGGTCGAAGAAAGCCTGCGCTTGGAGGTTGGCGGCCGTGATCTTGAAGCTGTTCTCGCCGAGGCCTTTGAAGATCCGCGTGGCGGGCGCCGTATCGGCCGCGGCCGCCGGCGGAAAGAACATCCCCGCGAGAGGCGTATCGCCGCACATATTGCGCGCGATGAACGCGGGATCGAACAGCTCCGCCACGTCGGCTTGCGGGGGCTGTCTTTGCGCCGCGAAAAGCGCGAGGGCCGAACTGGCGAGAAGGAGCGCGGCAAGGCTGCGTGGTTTCATGCACGAACGGTAGCCCGACTCGGCCGATGCACAAAACCGATTTTTTGTGTCATTAAATTTTGTCCCCAGCGAAAAATCGCTGGACAAAAAATCGGTTGAGGGCGCACCATAATGCGATTCGCGCGCATCCAGGCTTGGCGTGCAACGCTCTTTGACATTGTGAATCGGGAGACGAGAGGTGAAGCGCCGCACGCGTGCCCGCGTTCGGATTGCTTGGAACGCATGGCTTCGGCGCCGTTCGAAGGTTTTT
>JAYRTJ010000200.1:0-2880 GCA_041919675.1 Rhodospirillaceae bacterium
ATGAGTCGCAGGAGTGCTTTGTCCCGGCGCTGCGTTTCAAGGTTTCTCCAGCCGGCGAGCTTACCAACGAGCCGGCCGAGCCCATCGCCGCCGACTTGCGCCCCGGCAAGGACCCTAAGCGGCGCGTGCTGCTCAAGGTCGTCGCGGGCTTGCTCGGCGTCGGCCTCGATGAACTGATCCGGCGTGACGCTGCGCGGCGGCAGCGCTTCACGGCCTACGCCATGGCTGCTTCGCTCGCGGGTATGACCATGATGGCGGGCCTCGCTTGGAGTGCCATGGTCTCGCGCGACGACGCCGAGCGCCGGGGGCGCAAGGCCGAGGAGATGATGGAGTTCTTGCTGACGCGTATGCAGGTACCGCTGCGTGAAGTCGGACGGTTGAAGGAATTCAACGAGGCGGTTGACCGAACCGTGGGGTACTACGCGAGCGAAAGCATTTCAGATCTTTCGGACGAATCCCTGGGACGCTACGGCCGCGCGCTCCTCCTCGAAGCCGAGACCCGGCAACAGGAAGGACGCCTCGACGACGCCATCACGTCCGCCAAGCGCGCCGCCGAAATGACAGGAGCCGTGCTCGCACGCAATCCCGACGACCCGGCCCGGATTTCAGATCACGGGCAGAGCGAATTCTGGATCGGCAATCTGCATTTGGAACGCCGCGACATGAAGCAGGCGGTCGAACACATGAGCGCCTACGCCGAGCTGACCGAAAGGGCCAGTGCCGCGCAACCTGACAATCTCTCGTGGCAAGCAAACGCCGCACGTGCGCGCGCCAGCTTGGCCGTGGCCCTGCGACAGATCGGCGATCTTCCGCGTGCAAGCGAGGCCTTTGCGGCATCCACAGCAGCCTGGGCCCGCATTCGCGCGGAACACCCAAACGACGCGCAGGCAAAATTCTCGGCGGCGAACACCATGAATTCAGCATCCGACGTCTTTCGGGATCAGGGACGCATGCCGGAAGCGCTCAAGATGCAGCAAGAAGCGCTCGCAATCGTTCAAGCGCTTTATGTCGAATATAAAAACAATCGCGATGCAAAGTTCCATGTTGTCAGGCTGCAGCGCCGTTTTGCGCGGCTTGCCTTTGAAGCCGGCGACACCGCGAGCGCCCTCCTTCAGCTAAAAGAGGCCCGGCAACTCGGCACCGAATTGCTTGCTCAGGACCCCAACAATGCGGGATGGCAGGATCTCGTCGCTCAGACCGCCACAGATCTTGCGGCTGCAGCGCTGTTGACGGGAGACAGCAAGTTGGCGTCACAGGAAATGGCGAGCGCCGATCTCACATCCATACTCGGCAAGCCGTCCAAGCCGGGCGCCTTTACTCCGCGCCTTCAAGCACAAATCACAGCGCGGTCCGTCGCCGCGAGACTCCAGGAGGGGCGCGGCGACAAAAAGCAGGCGCTCGCACTCGCTCAGATGAACGTCCAAGATCTCGGCGCCGTGGATAAATCGTCATCTTTGGACGCAGCCTTGGCCGTAGCCGAAGCCGAGACGATGCTTGGAGATCTGACGGGCAATCCGACCGACGCTTCCAAGCACTGGCGCAGCGTCACGACGCTCAATAGCCAGGCGTTGGGCGTTCGCGCCGACTATCTCCTCATGCAGGCGCAATGCCGCATGGGAGATCGAGGCGCCGCCGCCAACCTTTCTGCGCGCGTGAAGTCTGCCGGATATGTCAGCCCACTGAGCGTGGCTGTCTTCGATAAGTGTTCACAGATGAACTTCTAAAGGGGGATACCGAAGATGAAGCCGACAGTTATGCGAAAATTGAGAAACGGACTGGCGATAGCCAGCACGTTGACCATCGCTTGGTACGGACCGGCGCAGTCCGATGATGAGGTGAAGCTCACCGCGCGCCCGGACTGCACAGGGGCGAAAGCACCCGACAACATTAAACCGGGCTCCGGAACGTTGACGTTCATCGCTCCTGGAACCTGCACGTTCTTGGTTTTGGGGGACAGCGGGCCCGGCGGGCCTATTCCCATCGTAAAAAAGGGCACTGAAAAGGTGGAGGTCAGCGTTACGCCAGATCGCAAGCAATTCTCCGTTGACTACGATTTTCCAGCGGAGACCAAAGCCTGCCTCAAGTACGTGCTGATCCTGACGCCCGGCCCTAACGATGTGAACCAGACCGGCTCGGAAATCAGAAAGCCCATCTGCAGCGATGCGTCGTGGAAAAAATGAGCAGCGATCAATCAACCAAACCTGACGAGGAGTTCGCGATGAGCAAGGGTCAATTATCTCTTTCGCGGCGCAAACTTGGCGTCCTAGGCGTCGTCGGTGGCGTTTCATTCGTGCTCGGGGGAATGAGCGGATGCGCGGAGCAAGTCATCAACGTCTACGTCGACGACGGCCCAAATGGGCGGCGCGTGCGCGACATCGATGTCGAACTCGACATCGGCCCCTTCGTAAAGAGAATTAAGTTCGAGTCGGCGTCACCCGGATGGCACTTCGCCGTGAGGGATGCCGAGGACTCGAATGACGACATCATGTTGGGACGAGCACCGCGCGCATGGCTCACCCCCGGGGACAACGGCCTTCTGGTGCCGCTTGCGCGCGTTTCCCCGGACGGACTGTCGTGCGTGACGGAGAAGATCCCGAAAAAGGGGAAACTCACCCTACATGTCTACTTCGTGATGACCAAGCAGGCGCCCGACACGCAGTTCGATCCAAACGAGGGGATTGACGCGGCGAATGGCGTCGGTCCCCGTTATCCCGGCGACTGCGGCGGTGGGGGCGAAGTTTTCGAACGCTAAAAATCGGGATAGGGGGGAGCCGGAAGGCTCCGCCCCTCCCACACCACCGTACATGCGGGTCCGCATACGGCGGTTCGGTGGTTTAGACGGCTTCGGCGCTGAGGGGTAGGAGGCCGAGGGTTCTGAAG
>JAYRTJ010000201.1:0-2771 GCA_041919675.1 Rhodospirillaceae bacterium
GATGCCATCCGGCTCAACCCCACGTACGCCGACGCTCGACTGAATTTCGGAACCCTTCTTTATCAACAGGGGAAAGAAGCTGAAGCGATCGCTGCGTTCCGCGCCATGACCACAGCGTGCGCACAAGATGCGCGTGGTTTTTACAATCTCGGTCACTGCCTGGTGAAAAGCGCGGGCGCGGACTTATCTGCGCGAAGCACCGTCGCGAAAGAGGCCATCGCGGCGCTTACACGTGCGCAAACCTTGGATCCTGGGAACGCCGATGTGCGGCTGACACTCGGTGACGCTCAGGCTCTTTACGGCAACTACGCGGAAGCCGCCGACAGTCTGCGAGCGGCCCTGCAATCGGCGAGCACATGGCCCGTTGAACGCCACGCCGAAACTTTGAGCACCCTCGGCGAACACTTTCGCAAGTTGCAACGGCATGATGCGGCTGTCGCGACACAACGGGAGGCGCTGCAACTTAGCCCGCAGCACCATCTTATTCAGTTCAATTTGGCGGCGGCATTGCATGATGCGAAGCATCTTGATGAAGCCGAAGCGCTATATAAAAAAATTATCGCGGAAAACCCGAAGTTTACGAAAGCGATCACCAACCTTGGCGATGTCTACCGCGACAAGAACCTGCATGAGGACGCGATCTCGCTTTTTGAGCAAGCGTTGAGCATCGAACCGGCCTTCCAAGGTTATGCCAACATCGCCGCCACCATGACCGATCTGGGCTGGCTGACGACGGGCCTCATGGTCCACGACCGCACGCTCTCGCTGGGCACTCTCGATGCGACCGCGCGCCTGAACCGGGCACTTACTTTGCTCAGCATAGGGCGCTTCGATGTCGGCTGGGCGGAACACGAGGCCCGCTTCGACGTCGCTCACATCGGCACGATCCGCCGTCCGCCACCGGAATGGCAAGGCGAAGATCTCGCCGGCAAAAGAATTCTTGTTTGGACCGAGCAAGGCGCGGGCGATCAGATCCTCCACGCCTCAATGATCCCCGATGTCATCTCTCGTGCGAAGCATGTCCTGATTGAATGTGTAGCGCGGATGGCGCCGGTTTTCGCCCGTTCGTTTCCGGGAACGACGGTCATTGGGCGGCATAATTCCTTGTCGTCGGCATCCGACGGCGAAACGTTCGACGTCCAGATCGCGGCGGGAAGCCTTGGACAACACCTGCGCCGCAGCTTCGCCGACTTTCCTCGCAAGGGGGCCTATCTAAAAGCCGATGCCGCCAAAACCGAACATTTTAGAAAGTCGTACGAGGCGTTGGCCGGGGAAAGACGCATTGTCGGCATTGCCTGGCGCAGCCGGAACCCACGTATCGGATCGAACAAGAGCGCCGAACTCGCGAATTTGGCGGCGATCCTGCAAACCCCGAATGTCATGTTCGTGAATCTCCAGTACGGAGATTGCGCGGATGAACTCGCTGAGGCGCGCACACGCCTCGGTGTCGACATCTTCAACGATCCCGCGATCGACTCACTCACCGACATGGATGCATTTTTCGCACAGGTCGCAGCAATGGATGCCGTCGTGACGACATCCAACACCGCGGTTCACGTCGCCGCGTCCCAGAATATTCCCACGTGGCTACTCCTGCCGCGCGCAAAAGGGACCTTGTGGTATTGGTTCCAACATCGCGCGGACAGCCCTTGGTATCCGTCGCTGACCATCACGCGCGCGCATGACGCCGATACGGAAGAGGCGTGGGAGATCGAGCCCGCCGGGCGGGTTGCGTCGGCTCTCGCGCGCTGGACCGCCGCAGCGGAGCCGCGCCGGACATGACACGCGCGTCACCGCCACCGATCATGGATTGGCTGCAAAAAGCCGTGACCTACCATCAAGCGGGGAATTTGGAACCGGCGGAGCGCCTTTACGACAAGGTGCTGAAAGTCGATCGCAACAATGCCGACGCCCTCAATCTCAAAGGCATGATTGCCAGCACAAATGGCCGGCACAATCACGCCCTGTCGTTTTTTGACCGCGCCGCCGCCGCCCGCCCGACATTTGCCGATCCGCATTTCAACAAGGGTCTGGCGCTCGTCGCGCTGGATCGCAACGAGGACGCCCTTGCAGCGTATGCGCGCGCTCTCAGCGTCAGACCGGATTACGCCGATGCGCACCTAAATCTTGGCCTGACCTTGCATATGATGCGCCGGAAGGAAGAGGCCATCGCGGCCTTTCGCGCGATGACGCAAGTATGTCCGATGGACGCACGCGGCTTCTACAATCTCGGCGCCTGCCTGGAAAAAATTCTGCCCGCCACCAGCGCGGAAAAGCGCGACGCGCGCGCGGGCGAGTCCGCGGCTGCGTTCGAGCGCGCGCTGGCGCTCAATCCCGGCAATCCCGACATCCACTACGCATATTCAAATCTTCATAACTTCCGCGGCGACTACCGCGAAGCGGCCGCGCATCTCGAAACCGCGCTGCGTCTACGGCCGCACTGGCCCGACGGCTGGAACAATCTCGCGAACCAGGTGGAGGCGCTGGGTGACCGCAAAGGCGCGCTCGCGATGTTCGAGCGCGCCCTTGAACAAGATCCGAACAACACGGGCGCCTTCGTCAATCGGGGGATGACGTGTCTCGCCCTCGGCCGCTTCACGGAAGGCTGGCAAGGATATGCGCGCCGCTTCGACGATCCGCGCTTTCCCTTCACACCACGCAACTGGCCGTGGCCGAAATGGAACGGGGAGGACTTGAACGGGAAGAGCATATTGCTCTGGGGCGACCAGGGTGTAGGCGACGAGGTGCTGTACAGTTCCATGGTCCCGGAG
>JAYRTJ010000202.1:0-2585 GCA_041919675.1 Rhodospirillaceae bacterium
CAGAACTTCGCTGCGCGCTTGGGCTTCCGGATCGCGGTCGATGGCCCACACGCTGCACTGGGCGGCTTCCAGGAGCGCAACGGTGTAGCCGCCGGCGCCGAAAGTGCCGTCGACATACGTACCGCCGTCCTTGGGCCGCAGGGCTTCGACGACTTCGCCGAGGAGCACGGGGATGTGCTCGGGAGCCTTGTCCCGCGCGGCGGACGTGTTCATTACGCGCCACCTTTGACGGTCGCGGCGACGCGGCGCAGTTTTTCCTGGCGCAGAACCGCCAGCGCGGACGGTTCCCAGATTTGGAACTTCCAGCCGCGGCCGACGAAGGACGCGTGGTCCTTCAGCGCGGCTTTGGCGATGAATTCATCCGGCAGCACGATGCGGCCTTCGCCGTCGAACGGCAGGTCGCGCAGATCTTCCATGATCAGCTCGGCCGCTTCGTCGCGCGCCGTCGGCACGAAGCCGTCGGTCACGTTGCCGAGAAGTTTTTCAAACCGGTCGTAACCGGCGCCTTCGAGGCAGGCTTCGAAAAGGGACGGGTGAATGGCCACGGACGTGCGGCCGCGCGCCTGAATCACGGCGCGAAACGGCGCAGGGACGGAAAGCCGTCCCTTGCTGTCGATCTTGTTGGTGAACGTTCCAAAGAACGCCGTCATCTGCTTCGAGCCGCCCGTCCCGCTCGTTCCCCTGAGTCCGGCGCAGAGTTGCTATCCAACCCGTTGAAAATGCTGGGTCTTGGCAATCCCTGAACATGGACCTTAATGGTATCTCATGGGATTTCATGGGTGTCAATGGGATAGGCCTGTAAGTCCTTGGGAAATCAGGCGATGTTCTTTATTTGTTCCTATAGGTAGCGCGGGGGAGCAGGGACGCGCTTTGGAGCTCGCGTGTGCGCATCCCGATCTTGGAAAAATAGAAAATAAAAGCGCCAGATGGCCTGTAAGCCGGGTTCTGTCCCCGGTCACGCCCCGTGAGGGGCGCCGCCGAGTGACGGCCATTCCTCTGGGATGCGCATCGCTGCGCACCTCACGCGACCGACCCGGACGACGATGCGGAAACGCATCTTCCAGCGGAGCGAACTCCCTGGACGGCCGTCCCTATTTGGTCTTGCTCCAGGTGGGGTTTGCCCTGCCGCCGACGTTACCGCCCGCGCGGTGCGCTCTTACCGCACCTTTTCACCCTTACCAGGTCCCCTTTGCAGGGGGCTTGGCGGTTTGTTTTCTGTGGCACTTTCCCTGGGGTCGCCCCCGCCGGGCGTTACCCGGCACCTTGCTTCCGTGGAGCCCGGACTTTCCTCTCCTGTGACGGAGCGGCCGCCCGGCCATCTGGCGCGGGGCCAAAATGGTCCTCAACGCACCTCGGGTCAAGCCGCGGCGTGTCAGGCTGTGGGCCGGTGCAGCGCGTAAACCACGGCAACGGCCGCGATGCGCGCGCTCGTCAGCGTGTCGAGGCGCCCGTCGATCCGGCTGGGAAGATAGCGGCGCTGGAACGCCTTGATGACGTCGGTCGCCGCGCAGTCCGCATTCAAGATGTCGCTGCCTTCTTCCGGCGTCGTCGGGACCGCGTAGCCGATCTCCGAGAGGCGCCGCAACGCGCCCGTCAAATCCGCACGACCGGCGACCGGCGGTGCGTCCTCGGGCCAAAGGCCAAATCCATTTTTCGCGAGATCGCGCCAGGGAAATAGTTCGCCCGGATCGGTCTTCCGGCTGGGTGCGATGTCGCTATGGCCGAGCAGCGCCTCGGGGGAAAGACGGTGACGCGCGAAGATGCCGCCAAGAAGATCCGTGAGGGCCGCGATCTGGGGCGCGGGGAAGGCGCGATAACCCCAATCGTGCCCGGGATTGCAAAGTTCGATGCCGACCGAC
The DNA here is from genome assembly GCA_041919675.1 of Rhodospirillaceae bacterium. Classification (GTDB taxonomy): domain Bacteria; phylum Pseudomonadota; class Alphaproteobacteria; order Rhodospirillales; family Rhodospirillaceae; genus SHVO01. Next base: position 1,860 of record JAYRTJ010000202.1, read on the forward strand.
GTACTATTGATGTCGCGCACGCCGCGCCAATAGGACACACCCGCGTGCCAGGCGCGATGCTCCTCCGGAACGAGGCGAAAGACCGTGCCGTCCTGGTCGATAAGATAGTGCGCGCTGACGTGCGCCGCCGGATCGCACAAACGTTCCAACGCTCCGTCGCGCGATTTCATGCCCGTATAGTGAACCACGGCATGACGCACGTCCGACGCGCGGGCGTTGAAGTTGGGCGAGGGGCGTTCGATGAACTTCATGCGCGCGCAGTCTCGCACATTGGGCGGCGGCCGAGCTAGGCGTGACCGCAAACCTCATCGCGCACGCGCGGCCCGATATGGCGGCGCAGCTTGCCGATGGCTTTCGCCTCGATCTGGCGGACGCGTTCGGCCGTCAGGCCGTAGGCGGCGGCGATGCCGGCGAGGGTCGTCGGCTCGTCCGAGAGATAGCGCCGCTTGACGATATCCTTCTCGCGGCGGTCGAGGCGTTCCATGGCGTCATTGAGGATTTCGACATGCCGGTTCTGCTCGTCTTCGCCGGCCAGCAGTTCCTCGGCGTCCATTGACGTGTCCGCGATCACGTCGCCGAAGGTCAGGCCTTCGCTGCCCGGCACCGGCTGATGCAGCGAAACGTCGACGGCGGTCATGCGCTGATCCATCGCGACGAGATCCTCGCGGCTGACCTGAAAGTGCCTGGCCAGCTTTTCGATATTCCTGTCGTCGAGATAACGGTCGC
>JAYRTJ010000203.1:0-2331 GCA_041919675.1 Rhodospirillaceae bacterium
TTGCCCGGGGCGAAGCGCCCGAGCCCCTCCTGCTTCACTATCGGAGCCTGCTGACGGGGTCCATGCGCCGGCACCTCGCGCTTTGTCTCGAATTTTACACGTCGGGCGGGACCGGCCCCTGGTGGGCGGAACAGTGCGCGCTGCTGCGCCAGGGGCACGACTGGTGCACGGCGCAGTTAGCTTTGACGCCCGAACCGCGCTACCGTTTGCACGACTTCGATCTGGTTTCCATCGAGACGCAAAGCCCGTCATGACCCCCGCTCCGGCCGTTGCAGATTGGCGAACCTATGGCCGCCTTTGGGTTTTCGTAAAACCGTATACGGGCGCGCTGGCGGCCGTGGGCGCGATCAGCCTTGTCGCCACCAGCCTCACCTTGGTGCAGCCCTATTTCTCGAAACTCCTGATCGACGAAGCGCTGTTGAAACGCGACATGGATATGCTGGTGCTGTTGGCGGGATTGATGTTTCTCGTCACGGCCGCCGGCTTCGCGGTGAACATTCTCACCAGTTACAAGTACTTGAAAATTTCCGCCGCCATGCTGTTCGACATGCGCGTTGCGCTGTTTCGCCATCTCCAGACCCTATCGCCGCGCTTCTATGCGCGTTTCCGTCTCGGCGACCTGATGTCCCGGCTGAATGCCGATGTGGGGGAAGCCCAGCGGGTTTCGGCGGATACGTTGCTTTCCGTGCTGAGCAATGTCCTGTTCCTGGCAGGCAGCGTCGCGATGATGCTGTGGATGGAGTGGCGGCTGTTCTTGGTGGGCACCGTCCTGGTGCCCGCGTGCATCGTTGCCTTCCTTTACTACCAGCGCCGCCTGACGGATCTGACGAAGGACATGCGCGAGCGGGGCGCGGACGTGGGCAGTCACTTCGTCGATTCCATCCTGGGGATGCGCGTGGTGACCTCACTCATGGCCGATAAACATGAAGTGGAGCGCTTCCGCGCGCGCAGCGACGCCTTCGTGCGAAGCATGCTGCGCACGCAATTGGCGTCGTTCATGACGGGCGCTCTGCCCGGGACCTTGCTGACGGCATCGACCGCGATGGTCTTCCTTTACGGCGGCTATCTCATCATCAACGACCGCATGACGATCGGGACCCTGGTGGCTTTCATGGCTTACCACGCCCGCTTGCTGACGCCGATCCAGACGCTCATGGCGATGAGCGCCAGCCTCGCATCCGCGCGTGTCGCCATGGCGCGTATATTCGAGATTCTGGACACCCCGGCGGAGGTCACCGAGCGCCAGGCGCCGCTGGCGGTGGAACCGCTGCGACACGCGATCCGGCTGGAGCATGTATCGGTGCGCCATGACCGTGACGCGGTGCTGACGGATCTGTCCCTGGAGATCCCGCGCGGCGTGACGTGCGCGGTGCTGGGCCCCAGCGGCGTCGGCAAGTCGACCCTCGCCGACCTGCTTGTGCGCTATATAGATCCCAACGAGGGGCGCATCCTGATCGACGGCAAGGACTTGCGCGACGTCGCGCTGGGCGATTTACGCCGCGAGGTGATTCTGGTCGATCAGACACCTTATTTGTTCAACGACACCATCGCCGCCAACATCGCCTTCGCGCTGCCGGGCGCGAGCCGAACCGACATTGCCGCCGCCGCCGCCGCCGCCGGACTCACCGAAACGATCGGCCGCCTGCCGGAGGGTTTCGATACCCGCACCGGCGAACGCGGTTTGGCGCTTTCGGCGGGCGAGCGACAGCGCGTCGCGATTGCCCGCGCGCTGTTGCGCCGGCCCAGCGTGCTCATTCTGGACGAACCGACCTCGGCGCTCGACAGCCAAACCGAGGAACTCGTGGCCGACGGCCTTCGGTCCATGCTGCCGGAGGCGACGGTTATCGTCATCACGCACAAGCCCGCGCTGGCCGCGCGCGCCGACGCGATCATCGCCATCGAAAACGGCCGGGCGCGATTCGAACGGCGCGCAGGTCAACCGCAGGCGGTCCAAGCATGAGCGGCGCGAAGATCCGCGTGGCCGCCATCGACAGCGGCGTCAATCCGGCGCATCCGCACATCGGGCAAATTGCCGGCGGCGTTGCGGTGGACATGGAGGGCGCGCTTAATCCGGCGCGCGATGCCTGGATCGACAAACTCGGGCACGGCACCGCCGTCATGGCCGCGATCCAGCAAGGCGCGCCGGCGGCGGACTTTTTCGCGGTGAAGGTCTTTCACGACGCCTTGCAGACACGTGCCCTGGCGTTGGTCCGCGCGATCGATTGGTGCCTTAGCCAGAACATCGACGTCATCAACCTAAGCCTTGGAACCGTCAATCCCAGCTATACTGAAGCGTTTGCCGACGCGGTGGAGCGTTGTGTTCAGCGCGGA
>JAYRTJ010000204.1:0-2325 GCA_041919675.1 Rhodospirillaceae bacterium
GCCCCTGTGGGCCATGGTGCGCCGGACGGCCTTCACGCAACTGAGGTATTCCACGCCGCTTCTGGCCGGTACGGTCCTCGGTCTCGGTCTGATCTTCTTCGCGCCGGCCCTCCTGATCGCGGCCTGGCCGTGGCACGGCGATTCGGGCGCCGCGCTGATCGGCCTGCTCGCGTTGCTGCTGATGACTCTGAGCTACATCCCCACCGTGAGGGATTATGGCCTCGCCCCCTGGCGCGCCGTTCTTTTGCCGGCCGCGGCGGCGCTTTACGCCGCCATGACAGTGGCCTCAGCCCTCGCCCATTGGCGCCGCCGGGGCGGCGCCTGGAAAGGGCGCACCTATGGCGACCCTGGTCCCCGCAACGGCCCGCCGCTCGCGCCGCCCACCCGTTAGGCGTGTACCGCCCCTTTAACGTCGGGCCTTCTGCCCGGGTGGCGAATCTGCCAGAATCCCCGTAGAAACAAGTCATTGTGGCACGCGAGAGCGCTGGGAACGGGCTCGGCGCGCGGCACCATGACCTTAAAAAAAACCGGAGTGTCGCAAGAGGTTCTCCACCTCGCGTTGCTGCGGCATGCCCACCGGATCAGGGAAAGGCGACAGCACTCTTGGCTTCTCCGAAGACGCCTCTTTTGGACTCGATCGAGTCCGTCTCCACACTCCGCGGCCTCACGGTTGAGAAACTGTGCCAGGTGGCGGACGAATTGCGCGCGGAGACCATCGACGCCGCATCGGCCTCCGGCGGCCATTTCGGCGCGGGCCTCGGCGTGGTCGAGCTGACCGTCGCGCTTCACACCGCCTTCAATACACCCGACGACCGTTTGATCTGGGATGTGAGCCATCAGGCCTATCCGCACAAGATCCTCACCGGCCGGCGCGACCGTATCCGCTCGATCCGCAAACGCGGCGGGCTTTATGGATTTACGCTGCGCGCCGAAAGCAAATTCGACCCCTTTGGCGCGGCGCACAGCTCGACCTCGATTTCAGCCGCCATCGGCATGGCGGTTGCCGCCGTTAAAACCGGAAGCGACCGTCACGCCGTCGCGGTGATCGGCGACGGCGCCATGAGCGCCGGAATGGCGTTCGAGGCTTTGAACAATATCGGCACGGCCGGGGAACGCGTGACCGTGATCCTCAACGACAACGGCATGTCCATCGCGCCGTCCGTGGGTGGTTTGACGGACTACCTCAAGGACCTCGCCGCCAGGAGGCCCCTCCTCACCGACGCCGACATCGCGGCGCTGCCGGCCAAGCTCGCGGCAAACAAGCCTCTCGCCGCTCCCGACAGCACCATGTTCGATCAGTTCGGCTGCGCCTATGTCGGGCCGGTGGACGGTCATAACCTGCGCCAGCTCGTCGACGTGCTGCGCCTTGCCCGCACGGCGCCCCGCTCACGCGCGGTGTTCCTCCATGTTCTGACGGAAAAAGGCAAAGGCCATCCCTTTGGTAAGTCTCATATCGAGAACTATCACGCCCTCGACCGCTTCGATCCGGTCACGAAAGAGATTTTCAAGACGAATGCGGCCTCGCCCACCTATACAAAAGTGTTCGCGACGAGCCTGATGGAAGAAGCCGCCCGCGATTCCAAGATCGTCGCCGTGACGGCGGCGATGCCGTCCGGAACCGGCCTCGATCTTTTCCAGAAGAAATTCCCCGACCGTTTTTATGACGTCGGCATCGCCGAGCAGCATGCGGTGACATTTGCCGCCGGAATGGCCGCCGACGGCCTGAAACCGGTGACGGCGATCTATTCCTGCTTCCTACAACGCGCCTACGACCAGGTCGTGCACGATGTGGTGTTGCAGCGCCTGCCGGTGCGTTTCGCGCTGGACCGCGCCGGCCTCGTGGGCGCGGACGGCCCGACCCATGCGGGCAGCTTCGATCTCAACTATCTTTGCTGTCTGCCCGGCATCGTCGTCATGGCTCCCTCCGATGAAGCGGAGCTCAAGCATATGGTCGCGACCGCGCTGGCCATCGATGACGCGCCCTCGGCGTTCAGATTCCCGCGCGGCGAAGGTTCGGGCGCCGCCCTGCCGGAGCGCGGCGAAGTTCTCGCCCTCGGCAAAGGCCGCGTCCTGCGCCACGGCAGTTCGGTCGCGATCCTTTCGCTGGGGGGACGCCTGCATGAAGCCTTGCGCGCCGCCGACGAATTCGCGGCGCGGGGCCTGACCGCGATGGTCGCCGACGCACGCTTCGCCAAACCCTTGGACGAAGACCTCGTCTTGCAGCTCGCGAAGCACCACGAGGTTCTCATCACGCTGGAAGAAGGCGCCGCGGGCGGCTTTGGCGCCCAGGTCCTTACGCTTCTTGCCGCACGCGGCGCGCTCGAT
>JAYRTJ010000205.1:0-2297 GCA_041919675.1 Rhodospirillaceae bacterium
GGCGCAAAGCACAACCGTTGTCGCGCCGCCGCCGTCGCGGGACGCCGACTCGCCCCCGCCGACACCCTTTGTCCTCAGCGAACATTGGTTCATGGGCATCACGGGCCAACTCGAAGGCCGTGTCCACAAGGACGCCGATCTCGACTCCGGGACAGAAGGCGACATCGCCAACATCAAGCCGGGCGTGAAACTGGCCTTCCTATATGAGAGGCCCGGAAGCTTTCGGTTCTTTTCGGCCACAAAGATCAACCGCGACCTCACGGCGAATGAGGGCGCCGTGCCCGAGCACCGCGAACTGCTGGCCGAACTCGACGAGTTCTATGTGCGCTGGATTCCGTTTCAGAACGGGATTGTATCCGTGGGCCGCTCGCGCATGAACGATCCGCGCAACTGGCTGTTCGCCAGTTCGGACGACATGAACGACAACATCCAGCTTCAGTACCGCGACGACACCGACTTTTTTCAGCTCGTCGCCGCCGCGCGCGATCTGTTGCCGAGTAACCTTTTCGAGCCGTCGGATCAGCATCGCAGCGTGAACTATGCCGCGACCTTCGAGCATAACTTCCCGAACGGCATGCGCGGCGGCGGTTTCCTTCTGCTGCAGAACCGCAAAGCCGAAGGCGACAGCGTGGACCGCACTTATTTCGGCGCCCGCTCCCGCGGCACGGTCGCCGCGGGTCATATCGACTATTGGGCCGACACCGTCATGCTCCGCGGCACGGCGGGCACGACCCCGATGCGCTCCTACGCCTTCGACACCGGCGTCATCTACAAGTTCCTCGACGCGCGACAGTTCCACGTCGTGGGCAGCTACGCCTATGGGTCGGGGGACGGCAATGCGGCGGACGGCATCGACCGCCGCTTCCGCCAGACCGGCCTCCAGGAGAACCGCTATCAATACGGCGGCGTGAGCCGCTTCAAGTATTACGGCGAATCCCTGAACCCGGAACTGAGCAATCTCGCCGTCGCCACGGTCGCCGTCGGCTTCAAACCGGACACACTCGGCTCCATCGATCTCGTCGCACATCACTATGAACTGGCGCACGCCAACGGCGGACTGATCGCGGGACGTTTGAACCGTCAACCCACCGGAACCTCGCACAACGCCGGGAACGCGCTCGATCTGGTGGCGGGCTACCGGGACCGAACCGCCATCGAGATGGAATTTTTCGGGGGATGGTTCATGCCGGGACCGGCCTTCGGCGCCCACCGGACCGACAGCATCTACGGGATGATTAAGTTAAAGTACAACTTGAGGCCCTGACATCGACCCCGGCCCCGTTCTAGGATCGCGGGATTGCCACTCCCTGGGGGACCCATGACCCACTTTCTCGTTACCGAAGAAAAACCCGACGGCTACAGGCTCGAGGACATTCTCGACCTCGTGCGCAAGGACATGCTGACGCGCGCGCTCAAGATCGCCGACGACAAGCGGCCTGAAGCGCATCATGTCATGCGCAATAACATGAAGATCCTGGGCCTCATCAGCGACGCCATCACGCTGGCCGAAGATTCCTCGCGGGTGCTCGATAGAGCGTTCGGCACCGCCGCCAAGGGCGGCCCCCCGCGGATCGGCAAGGCCTAACGGGCACATAAAAAGGGGAAAGCGCCATGTTCAAGACAGGATCCATTTTAGGCCTCGTTGCACTGGCGCTTCTCACGGCGCCGGCCGAGGCCGCCACCAAGGCGGTCAAATTCGGCAAGCTTGTCGACGGGTCGGGCCGCGTTCAGGAGAACGTAACCGTCGTCGTCACCGACAACAAGATCACCGGCGTTTCGACGGCTGCGCCGCCCGCCGGCGCCGAGGTGATCGATCTTTCGCGCTATACCGGCATCCCCGGCCTCATCGACGCGCATACGCATCTGACCTACGGACCCGATCCGCTGCTGCGCGGCGGCCGTTCCAACGCGGTCAACATGGTGCTGGGCCAGGACGCGCTGATGAAGACGCTGGAGTCCGGCGTCACCACCGTGCGCGATATGAACGCGTCCGAGTACATGGACATTTCCATGCGCGATCTCATCAACATGGGCCGCTGGACGGGACCGCGCATGTACGTCGTCGGCTGCGGCCTGCGCGCGACGCGCAGCCGCTACAACCCGGCCGGCAGCGCGCTCGGCTGCGGCGAAGGCAACGGCGCGGATGAATTCGCGCGCGCCGCCCGCCAGCAGATCGCCGCCGGCGCCGACTGGATCAAGATCTTCGGCTCCACCGGCAGCGGTGAGGATGTCACCGGCTTCCAGACCGTCACCTATGACGAGATGAAAGCCGCGGTCGACGTGGCCCACGCCATGGG
>JAYRTJ010000206.1:0-2201 GCA_041919675.1 Rhodospirillaceae bacterium
GGGATCGAGTTCCACCAGCACGTCGCCGCGTTTCACGGTTTGGGTGTTATCGGCCCGGAGCTTGATGACCTTGCCGTTCTCCTGGCTGGTCACCGCGACGATGTCGCCGCCGACATAAGCGTCGTCGGTGCTCACATAGTGGCGCGCATCGAGGAACCAGTAGAGGCCGTAGGCGACGGCGGCGACGGCAACGACGACGCCAAGACCGGTCAAGAGCCGGCGGCGCTTGTCTTCATTCGCGGACATGTCACTCATGGCTGTTTCCTGCATCGAGGGAGAATTGAACGGGTTTGGCGGGATCGAAGCCGCCGCCCAGCGCCATCACCAGGCGCACGCGGCTGGAGGCGAGATCGGCGTCTAGCGCGGCGCTGTCGCGGCGCGCGCGGATGGCAAGCTCCTGGGCGTTCAGCACGTTCAGAAGCGGCGAAAGGCCGTTCTTGTAGCGCCGCTCTTCCAGATCGACGGTGGCGTCGGCGGCCGTGCGCATCTGCGCGAGATCGCCCGCCTGGGCCTGCAAGGTCTTCAAGGTGCTGAGCGCATCGGCGGCATCCCGCACGGCGGTCAGAAGCGACTCATTGTAGTCAGCGACAGCCAGATCGAGGCTCGCCGTCGCGGCGGCGTACTGCGCGCGCAGGCGGCCCGCGTCGAACATCGGCAAATGGATGGCAGGGCCCGCGCCGTATTGCAGCGAATCCCCGGTGAACAACGGGCTGAGCCCGATGGACGCCCAGCCGGCCGCGCCCACCAGGTTGACGTCGGGATAGAACTCCTTCTGCGCCAGTTCGCGGCCTTTCATCGCAGCCGTGACACGCGTCTGCGCGGCGGCGATATCGGCGCGGCGAGCCAGAAGGTCGGCGGGCAGCGTCGCCGGCAATTCCAGCGCATCGGCCTTCAAAGACGGGCGCGTAAGAACCGGCCCCGCGGCCCCGGCCCCGGTCAACGCCGCCAGCTGATGCGCGGCGATCTCGCGCGCGCCCAAGGCCAGCGTACGCTCCACCTTGGCGGCGGCCAACAATGCTTCAGCGACCTTGCTGTTCGCGGGGTTATCCAGCCCGCTTTGAAAACGCGTCGAGGTCAAATCGAAAATCCCCTGACGCTGCTTCAAGGTTTCTTCGGCGACATCGGCGAGTACGTAAGCCCGGTCCAGCGCGATATACGCCTGGGTGACCGCGCCCGCGATGGCAAGACGCGCCCCGGCGGCATCCAAAGCGGCCGCTTGCGTGGTGGCGCGCGCGCGTTCGATCTGAGTCTTTTGTTTGCCGACGATATCCAGCGACCAGTTCAGATTGGCCTGCACCGTCCCGAACCAGCGCGTCGTCCCGCCGATCGGCGGCGGGATCATGTAGGTCTCACTAAAACGCGTGTACTGCTCCTGCACGTCAAAAGTCGCTTGCGGATAGGTCGCCGCGCGGCTCTCGGACAGCATCGATTGCGCCATGCGCAAGCGGGCATCGACGGCGGCCAATGTCGGATTGTCCGCGCGCGCGGTCTCGATCAAATGGTCAAGCTGGGCATCGCCGAAAGCGGTCCACCAGCGGTCGCCGATCGCCGGGCCCGGCTGCGCGCCTAAACCCAGGCCGGCGGCCGTACGTTGCGTGACCTGCGGCGCCGTCGGCGGCGTGGCCACGCAGCCCGCCAAAATCACACAGGCGATGGTCGTGGCGGTGCGCAAGGATGCGGATGTCATGCGGCGGACTTCCCTTTTTTAGGCGGGCTCTTTTTTGCGGGCGCGGCGGCAGCGATAGGCGCGGCGTCGAGCCGTGCATTGAGGCGCGCCAAGAGGCCGATCAGCGTCATCGCCTCGGCCTCGGTGAATTCGGCGAGAATGTGGTTCCAGAAGTTCATCACGCGCGGCGTCAGCGATTTACCCATCGCCTTGCCTTTGGGAGTCATCTTCAGGTGGACGACGCGGCGATCCTTGGTGCTGCGCCGGCGCGTCAGCAGGCCGCGCTTTTCCATCTGATCGGCGATGCGCGTCAAGGCGCCCGCGTCATGGTTCATGTCGGCCGCGATGTCGGCGCAGGTATCGCCGGCGCCGTAACACAGGTGCATCAGGACGACCCACTGCGTGAAGGTCAGCGCGGCGTCTTCGAACTGCGCCTCGATGCGCGGCACCATCAGGGCGCTGATGCGCTTGACCAGATAGCCCACCGAGCGCGAGGCGTCGAACGTCTCGAGTTTGTAAAACGGCATTGCGGGTC
>JAYRTJ010000207.1:0-2200 GCA_041919675.1 Rhodospirillaceae bacterium
GGCGTTGCGATCAGCGCGGCGGCAATCGCACAGCGCGCGGCGAAGCCTGCCGAATGTTTCTTGAGCGTCATGTGTTCCCTCACCCCTATTTCTCAGGAATCTCGATCGTGGCCCCGGGCAGCGCGGGCGTATTCACCGGGCGCCGAATGGCCTTGGTCGCCTGTTCGAACGCATAGCCCAGACCCAAAAGGCGCGGCTCGCTGAAAGCCGGCCCGAAGAACGAGATCGTCACCGGCAGATCGTCGGTGGTGAAACCCGCGGGCACGATCAGATCGGGATAGCCCGAGAGGTTGCCCAAACTGCGCGGCGATTTCACCGAGCCGAGCGCCGCCGGCGGCGGGCCCGCGATCTGCTCGGGACGGGTGACCGTCGTCGGGTAAACGACGGCGTCCAGCTTGTCCTTGGCGAACGTCGCGTCCAGCAGCGCGCGCGTCATCGGGATGAAATGATTGAGCATCGCGTCATAAACCGGCCCGTCGAGCGGCTCCGCCTTGGCCTCGACATTCTTGAAGTACTGCCAGCGCGACAGATTGGGACCGGCCCCGTCGCTGCGCAGGTCGTTGTAGGACTCGGCGCGCGCGATCAGTTGATCGAGGGTCTTGGGATACTTCGGCCCCGTGGTCTTCAGGTAGTCCGCGATCTGCACCTTGAATTCCGCCGGATACAGCGTGAACACGACCTGAGTCGCGGAATCGAGATACCATTTGGGCAGCCGCACCTCGACCACCGCGCCGCCCGCCTTCTCAATCGCTTTCAATGCGGACTCGATCACCCAATCCACATCCGGATCGGCGCCCATGTAATCGCGCGCGACACCGATGCGCGCGCCTTTCAGCGCGTCGGCCTTCAGGAACGGCGTGTAGTCCTTGTGCGACTTGCCTTCGCTCTTCTTGGTGTAGGGGTCCGCCGGATCGATCCCGGTCATGGGCCCGAGCGCGACGGCGATGTCCGACACGCTGCGCGCCATGGGCCCGCCCATGTCCAAAGTCAGAGCTAAGGGGATGATGCCGTCGTGGCTGAGAAGGCCATGGGTCGGCTTCAGGCCGACGATGCCGTTCACGCTCGACGGCCCGCGGATCGAACCGCCCGTGTCGGTGCCGAGACCGAGCGGCGCATAACCGGCCGCGATGGAAACGCCCGTGCCGCCCGACGAGCCCGACGGCGTGCGCGTGAGATCGTGCGGGTTCAGGGACTGTCCGCCGAGGGAACTCTGCATCCCGTTGGCGAACTCGCCGAGGTTCACTTTCGCGAAAATGATCGCGCCCGCGTCGCGCAGGCGCTTCACCATGTTGGCGTCGTCCGGCGCCATGTTGCCTTCCAGCAGCACGGAGCCGCCGGTGGTCGGCATATCCGCCGTATCGAAATTGTCCTTCAGCACGACGGGAATGCCGTGCAGCGGTCCGCGCACCTTGCCGGCTTTCCGCTCGGCATCCAGCGCCCGCGCGATCTCCAGCGCCTTGGGATTGAGGGCGATCACCGCATGCAGCTTCGGCCCCGCGCGGTCGTAGGCCGCGATGCGGTCCAGGCAAAGCTGCGTCAGCTTTTCCGCCGTCAGCGTTCCGGCGCGCATGGCGGCGCCCAATTCAACGATGGTGGCTTGATCGAACGCGACTTGTTTTGCGGAAGCTTGCGGCGCGGCGGCGAAAAGCGCGGCCGCCCCAAAGATGGTAAATGTCGCGGCGATGGAAACGAAACGGGCGGCGCGTCTGGTCACGGCGGTGTCCCCCTCATGAATTTCCCCGAGGAAGCTTACGCCGCGCCGCGTGAAGACCGCCAGTCCCTAGCTGTGCATGGATTTCGTCATTTTCCCGCGATTCCGACGGCCCGTTATCGGGAATCGGCGCCGATTATCCGGCCTTCAGCGCGGCGTCGCTCTCTGGAGGGGACGCCACGGCGGACGGCAACGCGGACTTCCCCTTCGACATCGCGCCCTGCTTCCGGCCCGCGGCGAGAAGGAAATTGCGGAAACTCGCGCCGAAGGGCCGCGCGATCGCGTCGCGGTCCCACGCCAGGAAATACGGCGCGGGAAGTTTCGTGCGGCGATCGATGGGAATCACCAGGCGTCCCGCCGCCAGGTCGTCCACGATCATGCTGATCTGCGCCAGCACAAAACCGTCGCCCGCCACCGCCGCGTCGATGGCCGAGGCCGACAGGGAGAACGTCAGTTCACTCGCACGTTCCGGCATCCGTTCGCCGACGC
>JAYRTJ010000208.1:0-2196 GCA_041919675.1 Rhodospirillaceae bacterium
CGGGCAAAGCGGTTGCACTCGAGAACGCCTGCCCGCACCGCAAGCTGCCGCTGTCCATGGGGCGCCTCAAGGGCGACGACGTGGAATGCGGCTATCACGGCCTGACGTTCAACCCGCAAGGCGCGTGTACGCGCGCGCCGGGCGGCCAGCGCATCCCCAAAGCCGCCTGCGTGCATTCCTATCCGGTGGAGGAGCGTTACGGCCTGATCTGGATCTGGATGGGCGAGGCCGCGAAGGCCGATCCTTCAAAGATCATGAACGTGGACCACTGGGGCGATCCGGCGTGGGGCCTCAACCGCGGCGACGCCATGACGGTCGAGGCCAACTACCTCTACATGACCGACAACCTCCTGGACCCCTCGCACGTGGCCTGGGTGCACCAGACCTCGTTCGGAAACGCCGCCTGCGCGGACAACGTGCCGGACATGACCGCCGCCGACAACGGCGTCATCGTGTCGCGCTGGATGCGCGACACGGAGCCCGCGCCCTTCTATCAGCCGTACCTCAAATTCCAGGGCAACTGCGACCGCAAGCAGCACTACGAAGTGCGCTATCCGAGCCATGCGATCATCAAGGCGATTTTCGTGCCGGCGGGCACGGGCGGCGACGACAAGCCGCTCCATAAGGACGTGTTCCTGATGGACAGCTATAACTTCCTGACGCCCATCACCGAGAACCTGACGCGCTATTACTGGTTCCAGATGCGCAACTTCGCGCCGAACGACCAGGCGGTCTCGGCGGCATTTGCGACCAGCGTGCGCACCGCGTTCGAGGAAGACAAAGCGATCGTCCAGGCCGTCCACCGCGGCATGAACAACAAGAAGAGCGGCAATATCGACCTCAAGATCGACAAGGGTCCCTTGCATTTCCGCAAGCGCCTGGCGCAGATGATCGCCGCCGAATGAGCCTCACCGTCATCGTCAAGACCTCGGGCTGGACCGAAGCCGAGTCCCTGCCCGAAGGGGACGCGACCTGCGTCGAAGACCCATTGTATTTGCCCGATCCGGGGGTTGTGCTGTTATGCTGCACGACACCGAAAACATCGGTCGTCCTCGACCTCTAACCGAGTAATCCGCATGACATCCAAGACCGCCGCGCAGGCTCACGCTGGCCCTGCGTTCAACCCCCACGTTGCCGCATTGCCGAGCTATAACGCCGGCCTTCCCGTCGCCGTCGCCCGCGAAGTCAGCGGCCATGCGTTCATCGCCCGCCTGGCCAGCAATGAGAACCCTTACGGCTGCTCGCCGAAAGTGATGGCGGCGCTGGCGTCGGCTGCGTTCGAGCCGTGGCGCTACGCGGACCCGGCGGCGCGCGACCTGCGCGCGGCGCTCGGCAAATATCTCGGCATCGATCCGGCCCTGATTGTCTGCGGCAACGGTTCGGAGGAAATGATCGCGGCCATCAGCCGCGCCTTCCTGACGCCGGGCGGCCTGGCCGTGACCGTGGTCCCGAGCTTCGGCCTGCACGAGATCGAACCCTTGGCCATGGGCGCGAAGGTGATCAAGGTGCCGATGACGCAGGATCTGACGTTCGACATCCCGGCGCTCGAGGACGCGCTGGCGCAAAAGCCGCAGGTGTTCTTCATCTCGACCCCGTCCAATCCGGTGGGAGTCACACTCGACCTCGCGGCGCTGGAGCGTCTCGCGGCCGCGAGCGGAGACTCCTGCCTGTTCGTGCTCGACGAAGCTTACCGGGAGTTCACCGCGCCCGATTTCCCGGACGGCCTCGAGGTGCTGCGCCGCCTGAACGTGCCGCACGTGATCTTGCGCACCTTCTCGAAGGCTTATGGCCTTGCAGGCCTGCGCGTCGGTTACGCCGCCTGCTCGGACCCCGCGTTCGCGCGCGTCATCAATGCCGCCAAGACGCCCTTCAATGTGAATGCCGCCGCGCAACTCGGCGCCATCGCCGCGCTGGAAGACGAGGCCTGGATGAAAGACGCCGTCGGCCGCATCAACGCCGAACGCGAACGAGTCCGCAAAATTCTGGACGGCATGGGCGTCTTCATGGCCCCGTCGCAAACCAACTTCCTGTTCATGGACTGCAAGGGCGACAGCACCCAGTGCGCGCAATTCATGCTGAAGGAGGGCGTGATCCTCAAGGGCTGGCGGGAAGCCGGGTATGAGCGCTTCATCCGCGTGACCATCGGATCGAAGGAAGAGAACGAGAAGTTCATCGGCGCGCTCAAGAAGTGGCTGG
>JAYRTJ010000209.1:0-2024 GCA_041919675.1 Rhodospirillaceae bacterium
TTCACCGTGCAGTACGGGCCGCAGAGCTGGAAGGGTTTCTCGCTCGATGCGCGCTTCAGTTACGAGGATCCTTACACCGCGAACGTCGAGAACACCTTCAAGTCGGCCTCCGTGCGAACGATCGATGTCGGCGCGCGTTATCGCTTTAAACTCGCGGACAACAACGCGCTGGTGCGCTTCCAGGTCCAGAACCTCTTCGATGTGTGGGAGTGGAACGTCCAGGGCACGCAGCGCGAGCTGCAGCCGACCCCACGGCGCAAGGTGACGCTGCAACTCACCGTGGATTACTAGGCCCAATAAAACGGCGGCTCCTTCAAGGAGCCGCCGTTCTCTTTGAGCGATCCGGTTAGACCAGCGCGGTCTTGAAGGTCGCGAGCATGCGGCTCCACGCCTTCTCGGCCTGCGCCTGATCGTAGACGGCGGCGTCGGGCGGACACCAGCCATGCGCCGCCGGATATACTTCGATCTCCGCTTTCAGCTTGTTCTTGGCGAATTCGTCGCGCAGCACCTCTTTTGCGGCCGGTTGCTGCTGATCGTCGTTTTGCGCGACGGCGAACAGGTACTGCGCCTTGATCTTCGAGACGAGTAAATGCGGGCTGTTCGGCTGGTCGGTGACGAGACCGCCGCCGTGGAACGACGCCGCGCCGCCGACACGGTCGGGACGCTCGGCCGCCGTGCGCATGGTGATCGGGCCGCCCATGCAGTATCCGGTCGTCCCCATTTTCTTGCCGGTGTCCACGGCGCTCTGGCTGTCGATCCAGCCGATGAAGGCCTTCGCGTCGGTGACATGGGTAGCCGGGCTGAGGGTGCTCATGAGCTTCATGATCTGCGCGCGGTCATCCGGCTTCGCGAAATCGAGGCCGGCCGGAAGCGCCGGCACCTTGGCCGTGCGGTAGTACGGATTGATGGTCAGAACGGCATAGCCGGATTCCGCCAGGCGCTTGCCCATCTGGGTAAACGCGGGACGCAAGCCGAACGCATCCGGCCACACCAGGACGGCGGGCGCCTTGCCGGCGGCCGGGTGAACGAAGTGCGCCTCGGCTTCACCGTCGGGCGTCTTGATCGTGACATTGGATTCCTTCACGTCCACCGCGTTGGCGGCGCGCGGCAGAGCGGCCATCAGGCTCGCGCCGATGGTCAGCGCGCCCAAGCGGCGACGGCTCAGCTGGGCCTCGGCCATATCGGTCATTGAATGTTCGTCGCACATAAAATCCCCTCCTCACGTTAAGGCCGCCCACCGCGGCCGGGTTAGGCGGGCTAGTCTAGCCGAGGGAGCGCGACCGCCGCCACCACAGTCCTGTGCGGAAAAAGCACTTGTTTCCAAGGGGCTATGGCCCGGCTAGAGTGCCGGGAAACAGGCATGGAGGGGGCTATGGCCGAGGGTGAAGACAAGGTCGCGCTCGTGACCGGCGCCGGCACCGGCATCGGGCGCAACGTCGCGCTGACCCTGCTGGCGCGCGGTTACAAAGTCGTCCTCACCGGCCGCCGCGCCGCGCCGCTCGAGGAAACCGCCGCGCTTTCGAAAAACGCAAACAACGCCGTCGCCTTGGCCGCCGACGTCAGCAAGCCGGGCGACGTCGCGACACTGTTTGAGGGAACGGCCGCGAGATTTGGACGCGTTGATGTTGTGTTCAACAACGCAGGCATGGGCGGCCCCAAGGCCCTGCTGGAGGACATCACCCCCGAACAGTGGCTCGAGGTCGTCGGCGTCAATCTGAACGGCGCCTTCTTTGTCGCCCAGGCCGCTTTCCGCGCGATGAAAGCGCAGAACCCGCAAGGGGGACGCATCATCAACAATGGCTCCATCTCGGCGGCCGTGCCGCGCCCGAATTCGGCGCCCTACACGGCCACCAAACACGCCGTCACCGGCCTAACCCGCGCGCTCTCGCTGGACGGACGCAAATACAACATCGCCTGCGGCCAGATCGATATCGGCAACGCCGCGACCGATATGACCCGCGCCATGCAGGCCGGCATCCTGCAGCCGAACGGCCAAACCATGGTTGAGCCCACCATGTCGGTGG
>JAYRTJ010000210.1:0-1908 GCA_041919675.1 Rhodospirillaceae bacterium
CCGTGAAGATCACGGTCGAGGGCAAGGACTTCCTGCTCTATCCCGAGCGCATCCCGAAATAACACCGCGCGATGGAGCTTCTCGCGACCCTGCACGACGCGGGTTTCGCCGCGGCGCTGCGGCGCGCAAGCGTCTTCTATCCGTTCCTGAACGCGTTCCACATTCTGTCGATCGGCCTGATCGTCGGCGCCATCGGTACGCTGGACCTGCGCCTGTTGGGGGCGTTTCGCGCCTTTTCACTGAGCCAGCTGGCGCCGCCGTTGTCGCGGGTGGCCGCCACCGGCGTCGGACTGACGCTGGTGACGGGGTTCTTCCTGTTCAGCGTTCAGCCGAAGGCCTACGCGGCGAACCAGGCGTTCTTGATGAAGGTAGGCCTCGTGGCGCTCGGCATCGTCAACGCCCTCATCCTTCACAAGACACACGCCTGGCGGCAAGCGCTGGCGGACGGCCCCGTGTCCGCCGGCGCCAAGGCGCAGGCAGTGCTGTCGCTGACGATCTGGACCATGGCTGTGATCGCCGGCCGCTGGATCGCCTTCGTCGATTAAAGCGTGTCCGGGCGCACCGGATTGACCGAGTCCGCGCCGGCCACCGTCATCCATTCGCGCACACGCCAGGACGTGATGAGCCCGTTCGTCACATAAGGATCGGTGCGTGCGAAATCCTCGACCGCGGCTTTGTCCGCGGCCTTGAAGAACAGCACCGCCGTATCGGTCGGCTCGGTCAGCGCGCCGCCAAGGACGAGTTCGCCGCGGTCGTGCGACGCCCAGACCTTCTCAAGATGCGCTTTCCTGTAAAGCGGGCGCTTCTCGAGGTAGTCGGGCGATGTTTCATAGAACAGAAGGAAATGTTTCAAAGGTTTCTCCGGTGCAGGGCTTTCCATAAGCGACATCATAATGACGCACAAAATCGTCGAACGAGGACAGAATCGCGCGCGCCTCCGGCTCGATGACGGCGGTTTCGATCTTGTCGCCGGCGAAGGCGCGGACCGACTCAAGCGAGTCCCACAGCGTGACAGCGAGGAATTCAACACGCGCGGCTTCGGCGCGCCGCAGAAGATAGGCGCCGCGATGGCCTTCCAACTTCGTGAGCGCCGTGAAAACGTGGCGGGTGACAAAACTCTGATAAGCGTCGGCGTCCTCGGGCCGCGTTTCGCCTCGCCAAATACGCGTAATCATGATGCGCCCGCTCCCTTCCCTGCACGCGGATGATCCGCGCCATTCTCAGCTCACACGGGCGTGACGACCAAGGGTTTTCCGTCCCCCAAAAGGCCTTGGGGGCGCCACGAACTCTCCACAATGGGATCGTTTCCTTTAGCGAGCACCCACCGCTGGGGGCGAATGCCGCCGGCGGCGGGTGCGAACCTGCAAAGGAGTCCCTGTTATGAAAAAGCTGACAATGATTGCCGCTATTCTTGGAACTGTGAGTACGCTTGCGATCGCCGATGCGCATATGGCGCCGGCCGCGGCGCGCGACAGTTTTAGTTTTAGCTTCAGCGTCGGCGACGTCGATATGGCGTACCGCAACGGCTATTACGACCGTTACGGCCGCTTCCACTACTGGTCGAGCCCGCGTGAACAGCGCGAATGGCGCGCCCGTTACGCGTCCCGCTATCGCGACCGGGATTGGGACGGCGTGCCTGACCGCTATGACCGTGACCGCGACGGAGACGGCGTGCCGAACCGGTACGACAACCGTCCGAACCGCCCGGGCTACGGCTACCGTCCGAGCCGCGGCGACTGGGACGGCGACGGTGTGCCGAACCGGTACGACGACTTCCCGCACAACCCCCGCCGTCATTAAGGCCTCGTTCGTTTTGGTGAGGATGCCGGCGGCTACGCACCGTAGCCGCCGGTTTTCTTTTGCGCCGCGCAATGTCTATACATATTCGGAAATGTAACAGCCGGGCCG
>JAYRTJ010000211.1:0-1800 GCA_041919675.1 Rhodospirillaceae bacterium
TCGGCATCGAAACCTGGCGCAGCGTGAGAACGGCGGTCAGGGTCGTCTTGACCCAGGAGCCGATATCGCCGTGCGCCGGCGCCGCGACCGGCGGAAGGGGGACGTCTGCGTAGGTCAGCTGGAGTCCGCCGTCCTTCATACCAACACCGACCGCGGGATCGATGGTGGAAAGGTTTTCAAGCGCGCGCATAAAAAGTCCGCCTATGTCGGGCGCGTTCAGGGCGCGGTCCTTGATCTCGGTGAAACCGTAGTTGAGCACATGCGCCATCATGGCGATGTCGATGCCGTCGACGACGACACTGCGTGGACGGCGATCCGCGTCGGGTGTTGCCGTCGCGCACGCCGCCAGAGCCGCGAGGCAAAGCGCCGCTGTCGCGCGCCGCAAGGGACGTGACAAGGGTACGAACAAAGACATCATCGCCGGCGGGTTCTCACTTTCTGCCGGCCGGGCTTTGGACGTCGCTTGCGCTGTTTTTCATGACCATGCCTCCCGCGATCGGGTGATCCGACCCGATCAGCGTATTCGAAGACGATGCTGCCCGCCACCTCGTCGGTCTCGACCAGGCGGACATCGATGACATCGCCTACGCGAAGCTCGAGTCTGCGGCGGCGGCCGACCAGGCGGTGGCCTCTTTCGTCATGATCGTAGAAGTCCTGCGGAAGATGACGCATCGGCAAAATGCCGTCGGCGCCGGTTTCCTCCAATGTCACAAAGGCGCCGAAACGGCTGACGCCGCTGATGCGGCCCACGAACACGGCGCCCGCACGGTCGCGCAGGTAGAGCGCGGCAAAACGATCTACCGTCTGGCGCTCCGCCATGGCGGCGCGGCGCTCGGTCGAGGAGATGTGTTCGGTGGTCGTGACAAGATCCTGGTCGCGGTGCGGATCCCAGCCGCCTTCGCCCAGCTTGTTCGCCGCGATCAGAGCGCGGTGCACAAGAAGGTCCGAATAGCGGCGGATGGGCGAGGTGAAGTGCACATATTTGCGCAAACCTAAACCATAGTGACCGATGTTCTCGGGGCTATAGACCGCCTGAGCCTGGGTGCGCAGCACCAGCGTGTTGACCATGCTCTCGTGCGGGCTGTCCTTGACCTGGCGCAGCAGACGATTGAACTCCTGCGGCCGCGCGGAACCGGGGCTGGGGAATTTGAGCCCCACGCTCTCCATCGCTTCCTGAAGGTTTTCGATACGCTCCGGATCGGGCCGGTCATGGACGCGGTACACGGCCGGATAAGCGGAACGCGAAAGGGTTTCGGCGGCGGCGACGTTGGCCGCGATCATGAACTCTTCGATCAGCTTGTGACTGTCGTAACGCTCGCGCGGCGTGACGCCGAGGATCTTGCCGCTCTCGCGGTCGACGACGATCTTGCGTTCGACGATGTTGAGTTCGAGCGTGCCGCGTTTGGCGCGCGCCCGGTCCAGGGCTTCATAGGCGCCGTAGAGCGCGGGGATGATCTCGGCCATCAAGGGGCCGGTCGTATCGTCGGGCTGGCCGTCCTTCGCGCGCTGGACCTGCGTGTAGGTCAGGCGCGCGATGGAGCGCATCATGCCGCGGATGATCCGGTGGCGCAGAAGCTTGCCTTCGGCATCGATCCACATGTGCGCGGCGAGACACGGGCGGTCTTCCTTCGGCTTCAGCGAGCACCAGCCGTTGGAAAGCTCTTCCGGCAGCATCGGCACGACGCGGTCGGGGAAATAAACCGAGTTGCCGCGCGCGTAGGCGTCCCGGTCCAGCGCATCGCCGGGCCGCACGTACCAGGACACGTCGGCGATCGCGACCAGGAGGTGCCAGCCCCCGGC
>JAYRTJ010000212.1:0-1782 GCA_041919675.1 Rhodospirillaceae bacterium
CATACCCAGGCCTGACCGTGCAGGAAGGCCGCCATCACGCGGTCGATGCGGTGTCCGAGATCCCGCAGCGACGGGCGCTTGTCCGCGGGCGCTTCTTCCACCAGCCAGGTCAGCATGCGCTGCCAGTCTTTCAAGAGGTAGAACGTCACCACCGGCGTCAGCAGCAAAAGACCGAGGGTGGTCGCCAGCGAGGTCGCCAGCGGCACCGCGACGTCCGCGACCGGCGGTTCGGTCGGCGTCGGTTTCACGAGTCCGCCGAGGCCGATCTGCTGCAAGGCCGGGAAGTAGGGCCGCAGCTCTTGGCGCATCTCGCGCATGAGCCCCGTGAACACCTTCTGCAGCTCGCGCACCATCTCCTGCATCTGCTGATAGACCAGCGGCCCCGCGATGGCCAATGTCGCGCCGATCGCCAGCACGATGGTCGAGGTGATGATCGCCGCCGCCAGCGCACGCGACAGGCCGCGCTTCTCCAGCCAGCTCGTCAGCGGATCGAACAGGTAGGCAAAGATGAAGCAGATGACGAACAGCGCGAGGATGTCCCCCGCCAGCCACACCAATGCGGCGAACACAAGCCCGCCCAGGAAGAGCAGCAGGAGCTGAGTCGTAAGGGGGGCCGGCATGGGAGTCATGAAAGCGCCAGGGCGCCGCAGGGGATGGGGCCCCATTATAAGCGCACGGGAGCGGCCTTCACTAGGCCGCTCCCGCCGTCTTTGAGGGCCGAGACGCCGGGTTTAATGCAGGGTCTTTTCCCAGTCCTTCACCTGGCGTTCGGCGGCGTCCTTTTGGATGCCGTAGCGCTCTTGGATGCGGCCCACCAGCTGATCGCGCTGGCCGCAGATGACGTCCAGATCGTCATCCGTGAGGTGGCCCCACTTCTCCTGGACCTTGCCCTTGAGCTGTTTCCAGTTACCGCTGACTCGATCCCAATTCATCATGACCGGTGTTCACCCTTTGTTGTTGAGAGGTTAAATGACAAACGCCCAGGCCATCACCAGGGCGACCAGCGCCGCCGACAGCGAAATCATGAGGACGTAGCGGACCCCATGGCCCGTCTCGCCCTGGCGCACCTCGTTCACCGTGAGGGTTTCCGGGTCCTTGGGCGGCGCCGACATATCGGCCGGCGGATCGAACGGCTTGTGCATGACAGCCTCCATTTCTTTTCGGGCACGCGGGAGGGGGAGAATGCGCGCCCGCCGTGGGAGGTATAACGCCGTCGCCGCCCGGAAGTTTCTCGCGCGGTACGCGAACCGCCCTTTAGAAGCGCCCGTTTTTCCGGGCGGCTTTCCAGCGCGCGTAGTCCTCGTCGAGGCGCAATTCCTGCGCCTGGCGCCACGCGCGGTAGTCGTCGTCATGGCCGCGCAATTCTGCCTCGCGCCAGCGGATGTAGGCGCGGTCACTCTTGCTGCGCGACATCTGCGCGTTGTTGTCGGACCCGAAGGCGCGCTCGGAGGCGAGCCCGTCCATGCCCGAGCCGCCGGCCTGTCCGCGCCACTCGTGTTTTTTCGGCCGCGCGCGGCGCGGCGCTTCGTATTGATCGCGGCGAGGCATCGCGGAACTCCCTCGGTGAATTTTGCGATGCCGGCATAACCCGCGCGCGCGATTCAAGGTTCCAGCCGGGTTCCAGCCGGCAACCTTAAGGCACGCGGGCGTCCGCGACTGCACGCGTGCCTTGAGGTTGCCGCTTTTCGGTCTGGTTTGCCCTGAAAATACAGGGATTTAGACACTTCATTTGAAGCGGCGAGCCGGAACGAATCCGCACGCCTTCACGTTCTTTTTTCACTG
>JAYRTJ010000213.1:0-1702 GCA_041919675.1 Rhodospirillaceae bacterium
AGAGAAAGAGCGCGTCGGCCGCATGTTGCTGATGCATGCCAACAGCCGCGAAGACATCAAGGAAGCCCGCGCCGGCGACATCGTCGCTCTCTGCGGCCTGAAGAACACCACCACCGGCGACACCCTCTGCGACCCCGCGCACCCGATCGTGCTCGAGCGCATGGAATTCCCGGAGCCGGTCATCGAAGTGGCGGTCGAGCCGAAGTCGAAGGCCGACCAGGAAAAGATGGGCGTGGCCTTGAACCGCCTCGCGCAGGAAGACCCGAGCTTCCGCGTCAATTCCGATCCGGAAAGCGGCCAGACGATCATCAAGGGGATGGGCGAACTCCATCTCGAAATTCTCGTCGACCGCATGAAGCGCGAATTCAAGGTCGAAGCCAACGTGGGTGCGCCGCAGGTGGCGTATCGCGAAAGCATCACCAAGAAGGTCGAGCACGACTACACGCACAAGAAGCAGACCGGTGGTTCGGGCCAGTTCGCCCGCGTCAAGATCCGCTTCGAGCCGTTGGAGCCGGGTTCGGGCTTCGTGTTCGAGAACGCCGTTGTCGGCGGTTCGGTGCCGCGTGAATACGTGCCGGGCGTCGAAAAGGGTCTGAAGCTCGCCAAGGAAACGGGCGTCATCGCCGGCTTCCCGCTGATCGACTTCAAAGCGACCCTGATCGACGGCGCCTATCACGACGTCGACTCGAACGTGCTGACCTTCGACATCGCGGCGCGCGCCTGCTTCCGCGAAGGTATTCCGAAGGCCGGTCCGAAGCTTCTCGAGCCGATGATGAAGGTCGAAGTCGTCACCCCGGAAGACTACATGGGTGACGTGATCGGCGATCTCAATTCGCGTCGTGGTCAGGTCCAGGGCATGGACAGCCGCGGCAATGCGCGCGTCATCACCGCGATGGTGCCGCTCGCCAACATGTTCGGCTATGTGAACACTCTGCGCTCGATGAGCCAGGGCCGTGCGCAGTACAGCATGACTTTCGACCACTATGAGCAGGTTCCCCAGGCGGTTGCGGACGAAGTCCGCGCCAAGATGGCCTAACGGAACCGCGACAGATACTGACGGAGTAAAGAAGATGGCGAAGGCTAAATTTGAGCGTAACAAGCCGCACTGCAACGTTGGCACGATCGGCCACGTTGACCACGGCAAGACGTCGCTGACGGCGGCGATCACGAAGGTTCTGGCGGAGACGGGCGGTGCGACGTTCACGGCCTACGACCAGATCGACAAGGCGCCGGAAGAGCGCGCGCGCGGCATCACGATCTCGACGGCTCACGTTGAGTACGAGACGAAGAACCGCCACTACGCCCACGTCGATTGCCCGGGCCATGCCGACTACGTGAAGAACATGATCACGGGTGCGGCGCAGATGGACGGCGCCATCCTGGTGGTTTCGGCCGCTGACGGCCCGATGCCGCAGACGCGCGAGCACATCCTCTTGGCCCGCCAGGTCGGCGTGCCGGCGCTGGTGGTGTTCATGAACAAGTGCGACATGGTCGATGACGCCGAGCTCCTGGACCTCGTTGAGCTCGAAGTTCGCGAACTGCTGTCGAAGTACGATTTCCCGGGCGACAAGATCCCGATCATCCGTGGCTCGGCGCTGTGCGCGCTCGAGAACAAGAGCCCGGAACTGGGCCATGACGCGATCCTGAAGCTGATGGCGGCGGTTGACGAATACATCCCGCAGCCGGAGCGTCCGAAGGACCG
>JAYRTJ010000214.1:0-1512 GCA_041919675.1 Rhodospirillaceae bacterium
AGATCGCCGCCGGCGCCGACTGGATCAAGATCTTCGGCTCCACCGGCAGCGGTGAGGATGTCACCGGCTTCCAGACCGTCACCTATGACGAGATGAAAGCCGCGGTCGACGTGGCCCACGCCATGGGTAAACGCATCGCGGTCCACAGCTACGGTCCGACCGGTGTGCATGACGCCGTGCGCGCGGGCGCGGACTCGGTCGAACACGGCGCCGACCTCGACGACGCCACGATCGCCGAGATGGCCAAGAAGAAGATCTTCTTCGTGCCCACCGTCGACCACAACCGGTATTACTTCGACAATGCCGAACTTTTCCGCTATCGGCCCGGCGCGAAGGACAACCTCACCAACTATATCGAGCGGAATCTGGAAACGACCCGGAAAGCTCTTAAAGCCGGGGTCCAGATCGTCATGGGTTCGGATGCGATCTACGACATGTTCGGCCAAAACACGCGCGAGTTGGAGTGGTTCGTGAAGGCCGGCATGACGCCCGCGCAAGCCCTGGCCTCCGCGACGACCACCGCCGCGCGCATGATGAACATGGACAAGCAGATCGGCAGCGTCGCGCCGGGCTACTTCGCCGACATCGTCGCCGTCGAAGGCGATCCGCTGAAAGACGTCGGGGTCATCGTCAACAACGTGCGCTGGGTCATGAAGGACGGCGCCGTGGTCGTGGACAAGACGCGCAAGTAAAAGACGCGGGCCGCTTATTTCGCCGGAGCGTCCGGCGGATACTTGATGCCGAGCTGCTCCAGATAGGTCCCGTACTTGCCCGGGTCGTAATAGAACTTCTCCATCTGCGGACGCAGGAGAGTCATCAATTCCTTGTTGAGATGGATGGCGGGCTTGTCGCCGGCGACAAGCACCGGCGCATATTTTTCGTCCTTGGTCTGGACGTCCCTGAAGTAGGCCGTTGCATTGGCGACGATTGACGGCGTGGTCGCGATATCGAGGATCGTGAGCGCCAGCGCCTGCGCGCCGGCCAGCGCGCCCTTATGCGCGATCGGCGTCGTCATCGCCATGGCCGCCGTGACGTGGTGCCCCGTCGTGTTCGGCACGTTCGCGGGATAGCGCATGGTGATGGTGGGCACCGTCCACATGATATCGCCGATGTCGTCGGAGCCGCCGCCGTTCGAGGGCCCGCGGCTTTCCGGGGTCGAGATCTTCTCGACCTCGGTCTTGAGCGGCTGCAATTTAAATCCGTTGGCCTCCTGCACCTGCCTGGCGAAGGCCTGGTCGTCGGCCGTCCACTTCGGCATGCCGACGCGCACCATGTTCTGGTGCGCCGCTTCCGCCAGCGGACGGTTGCCCCAGTTCGGCGCGGCGTAGCCGAGCACCTGGCGCGTGACCGTCGTGCCCGTGGCTTTCGCGGCCGCTTCGGAGATCTCGTTGCCGAGGTCGTAGAGGTCCTGGATCTGCTTGAACGTGCGTTCGCGGAAGTAATACCAAACGGCCGCCTCGCCCGGCACGACGTTGGGCTGATCGCCCCCATTCGAGATGATGTAGTGCGAGC